>CAZDDH010000106.1:22529-27382 GCA_964504165.1 uncultured Rickettsiales bacterium
CCCCCCCCCCCCCCCCCATACCCCCCCCCCGCGCGGGGGGCGCCCCCCACTCGACAATGGGGTAACGGGCGCGGGCCATAAACGCGACAGGTACCGCAACGAACCCCCGCGGTAACCGTGCCACTCTGTCAACGAACTGATCTCAAGTTACCCATTATCTGGCGGATCGTCAACTATTCATTGTTGGGGAGATGGAGCGTTTTTAGGCGGCTTGCCACTCACGGCGGGCCCAATACGCGGGAACCGGGGGAGAGGATTCAGAGTCCCTCGGAATTCAGGTCTTCTTGCACGTCCAGATCTTCGAGGGCCCACTGGTCATCGTGCACCTCGACGTCGAAGGTCCCGGTGATCACCGCCACGCCGGAGCTGGCACTGAACGAATCCGCCTCCAGCATCAGGTCGAAGCTCCCGCGCGCCACGCCCAACTTGCCGTCCTCGCCGGGCATACTCAGCTCCTCGAGGATCAGGTTCGGGTCCTCGCTTTCCTCACGCACGCCGTCCTCGAGATTGAAGCGCTCACCGAGGGTTGTCTCGAAGAGTTCCCCGCCGATGATCATGCGGGACATCAGCTCGATATCGTCCTCGGGGATGTCGTGTTCCTGGTCTTCCTCGTCGAGCAAAACATCCTGGTAATTGGCCACGAGCTCGGCCGGGTATTCCCAGTCGGTGGACGGCCAGCTCTCCTCGGAATCGTCCGCCTCGGGGAGATTGACCAGCATGATCAGACGGATGTCGTCGTTGAGCTGGTCGTAGGCGTTGTCCCGCTCGGTCAGCTCCAGGTGCAGGGCCTCGCCATACCGATCGACATCCGACTCCCCGTTCCAGGTTTCCTCTTTCAAGTAGTCGTAGTCCGACGAGTTGAACTCCTTGCGGTAGACGCTGCCCGCGGTCAGGTGGGAAGTGATCTGCAGATCACCACGCTGGGTGATGATCGCATCGACGCGGGTCGTCTTGTAGCTGAGATACAGCGGAAGGTAGGTGGGCACACCGGCGAAAATCTCGTCCATCTCATTGCGCCGGGACGAGGGGAACACCACCTCCTCGTAATACTGCAAGTTGCCCTTCTCCAGCATCAACGTCAGATCGCTGTCGATCTCACCGGATGCACACCCGCCGCCCGTCGCCAGGAGCGCAGCCCCGAGTAGGAAGAATCCGATCTGAAGACGGCTCATGTTGCCCTCCGTGGAACCATCCTGCGAAACGTACGACACCTTGTCAACGCGGGCGCACGGGATAACTACGGACCATCGTCCGGTAGAGCGGACGCAGCGTGGTCATGCTCAGCGCCGATAGATCGATGCGCCGTTCGCGGCGCAGCTGGTGCGTGTGGATCTCCACGGCCATCAGCCGCAGCGCCCAGCGATAGAAGCCCACCGGCAGCCGGCGGCCCGCCGACCGCTCCGGATCGGGCCACCCGTGCCTCAAGGTTCGCATCCCGGGAATGCTGGAGGCCCGGAGGCCCTGGACCGCCACGGCGATGTCAGGATCCTCCAGCGTGACGCCCCAGATCTCCGGTTCGACCACCTTGATCATCTCGATGGTGTCCCAGATGTCCTCCCGCGTCTCGCCGTCCAGGCCCAGGCTCACCATCACCCCCATGCGGATGCCGTGCTCCCGCAGCAATCGTGCGGCGCGATAGACATCCTCGATGTCGTAGCCCCGATCCAGCTGCCGCAAGAGCCGGCGGGAGCCGGTGCCCACGTCGAAGGTGATGCGCCCGCAGCCGGCGTCCTGCATGGCCCGCAACAGGCCCGGGTGGATGTCCCGGACGCGGCCCAGGCAAACATAATCCCGCGCGCAGCCCCGCTCCTCGCAGCAGGTGGCGAACCGGCGGTGCCAGTCCAGGTCGTCGGTGAACACGTGGTCGACGAAACGGATGCTCTCGAACTCGAAACGCCGGCGCAGATCCGCGATCTCGTGGGCCACCCGATCCGGATGCCGGCGGCGGTAGCCCTGCGCCCCCGGGATGCCGCGGGAGGTCACCATGGCCAGCTGGGCAAACCCGTGCACGGATCGCCAACGCTGGAGGTACAACCGGGTCAGCGTGTCGTCGCGGTAGGGGGCCGGCGCCCGGTCCAGATCCAGGTACTCGTCCCGGTCCGCCGTCTCGATGACCTCGCCGTCTAGACGGAAGGTGAGCCCCGCAATGCCCCGCCACTCCGACAGGTCGAAGCGGAATTCCCGGGCCTTGAGGTGTTGCAGCACGGCCTCCACGGTCAGCTCGGCCTCCCCGCGGACCACCGCATGGACGCCGTGGTCGAGGTAGAGCTCCGGGACGCCGCTGGGATCATCCCCGATGGCCAGCACCAGGCACCCCTGCCGGCGGGCCCGCGCCACCATTCGCCAGGCCGTCCCCCGCGTGGATGGATGGCCAAACAGGGCGACCACGCGGGGCCGGTGCCGGCTCAGCGTCACCTCGATGGAGGTCTCGTCGGGCTGGAGCGTGGGATCGACGAACAGCGCCCTCCAGTCGCGGGATTGCAGGTAGGAGGCCAGGCTCGCCGGAGCCAGCGGCGGATAGGGGCGCATCTGGTGCGGTTGGAACCGATCACGGCGGATCAGGTAGGCGTGAAAAGAAACCAGATCCAGGGGTCGTTCGTCGCTCACCAAACCGCCTCCACTAGCTCTCCGGGCCAGCCGCATCCTATCATCCACGCGTCGTTGGCATTTCCTTGACATGAAGCAAAACTGCTTCCTGTATTCTGATGAGGGCAAGAGCACGTTTTAATAGGAGTTTTCCGGGTTTCCTCGAATACGAATTTCGGCTTTCGGGCAGACGCCGGTGCTAAGGTGCGGAGGTAGCTTCCCATGAGATCCAGCAGGTTTGACGACGGTGTTGGCCGTCGCGCGACGAGATTTGTTCCGCTGCTAGTCACCTTTCTAATCGCTGCAGCGATTTCCCTCATTCCGTCGGCCAGCGCCTTGGCACAGGCGGCGACGATCACCATCGGTCGCCCGGTCGAGGTCCAGCTGATCCCGCCCGGCGTGATCACCGCCGACGGCTCGCCGCAGGTGCTCACGTTCGTGGTCACGGACGAGATGGGTGGCCTGGCAGCCGAGGCCCGATTCCGGGGGTCGTCCATCGACCAGGGCCGGCTGACCGAGTGGACGCAGGTCGGGCCAGGCATCTGGACATGCATCTTCACGCCTCCGGACAACTCGCAGGTCAAGCAGGCCCTACTCAAGATCAAGACCAAGGTGGGCAACAAGACCGCGACCAAGGAATTCAACTTGCAGCTGCGGCCGCCGCCGTTCGCCAACTTCACCTTCGAGGCCACGCCCGCCACGCCGACGCTGGGGCGGGATCCCAACGCCTCGCTGGTCTTCGTGGTGTCCGGCCGCGACGGCGGCCCCCTCGACGGCCTCAACCTGCAGGTGGAGACCACCGCCGGGACCGTCCAGAACGTCGTCGGCATGGGTGGCGGGCGCTACCAGGCGCTGTTCATCCCGCCGGCGGGAGAGATCGCCCCCAAGGTGGCCGTCATCTCCGTCACCGATGCCGCCCACCCCGAGACGGCAACGGGGTTCTTCACCATCCCGCTCATCGGCAACATCAACTGGCAGGTCAACACGGGCATGGCCAACGTCAACGTCATGATGGACGTGGGCAACCAGCGCTTCGGGCCGTTCCTGTCCGATGCCTCCGGCATCGCCAACGCGCCGATCCTCGTGCCCCCCGGCACACGGGTCGCTACCGCTTCCGTGCTGATGCCCGACGGCTCCACGACGCCGCCCCAGGCCATCGACCTGATGGTGCCGTCGTTCCAGCACATGGTCATCGCCCCGACCGCCCCATACATGCCCGGCGACGGGGCCACACCGTTCCCCATCTACGCGTATGTGGTGGACGAGACCGGCCAGCCCAACGGCGCCGCGACCGTCGCCCTGACCGCCAGCACCGGGACCATCACCGAGGCCCGGCACCAGGGGAGCGGCGTCTACCAGGCCGTCTACACACCCCCGCTGGTCCAGACCAAGACGCAAGTGACGCTGAATGCGTCTGTCCCCGGCGTGCCGCAGGACGTGGACTCCGTGACCTTCGAGGTCGTCCCGCCGCTGCCCTCGAGCCTGTCGCTCTCCTCCAATCCCCCGGCGGTCCCAACCGGCAACGCCACCGTCACCCTCAGCGGTACGGTGCACGGTGTCGACGGCAAGCCAGCGGACTATCTGGGAGTGGCTTTCTTCGGGCCGGAAGGGCCCCTCGCCGGCGCCTCCCCCCAGGGTAACGGCCAGTACAACGGGACCTACTCGGGTAGCTTCAACAAGCGCATCGCCCTCGGGGCGGCGGCGTCCTTGCCGGCCACCGGCCAGGCGCCCTACGCGCTGGTGGCATGGCCCCTCGACGATCAGGTGGCCACCAACCGCAAGACCACCATCGTCGCCATGGCGGTGGACCGCTACGGGCTGCCCGTCTCGGGGGTACCCCTCAACGCACGGGTCGCCAGCGGCGGGGGTAGCGTCTCCGGCGGCGGCACCACGGACGGGTACGGCCGCACCACGTTCACGGTCACGGCGGCGCCGCTGGCCGGGCTCTCGCTGGTGGAGATCACCGGCGGCGGCATCACCTTCACCTGCCCCCTGTGGCAGACCCAGAGCTTCACCGAGGGATTCGCCTTCCCCGAGGGGGGTGGCGCGATCCAGGGCGGCATGATGGCCCGCTGGTCGGCCCTGCGGGGCAAGCTGCTACTCGGTGGCGCCGGTGGCGCAGCTGCCGCGGTGATCGTGGCCCCCACGACGACCGTTCCGACGGTCTCCTCGGCCGGCGGTGGGAACGTTTGGGGTACGGGTGGTACGACGACCACGACGGCGCCGCCGACCACAACCACGACGCCGCCGACCACCCCCACCACGGC
>CAZDDH010000107.1:0-27272 GCA_964504165.1 uncultured Rickettsiales bacterium
ACGACACCGGCGACGACGACACGGGCGACGACGACACGGGCGACGACGACACCGGCGACGACGACACGGGCGACGACGACACGGGCGACGACGACACCGGGGACGACGACGACACCACGTCACCACCACCGAACCCTGGCCTCTATTTCGATATCACCAGCGGCATGATGGCTGGCTACTACGCCTTCGAGTACGACATGTTCTGCGGCGTGGACAACAACGAGTACGTCCTGACGGCAGCAGAAGATATGACCTGGCTCAATACGGCCTATCTGTTCCTGAGCCAGAGCCCCTATGTGGGCATGCACGCTGAGTCCGTGTTCGGCATGGGCGTCGAGCTGATACCCCACGACGCCTGGCGGGAATCGGGCGGTCCCGACTGCTATATGGACGTCATCGACAGTGCTCCGTCGGTCTGGGGCACGTTCCATTGCGAGGGATTGTGGGCCGAGCTGGCCGCGCCGCCGTGGGACGAGTACTGGGACGTGGAGAACGGCGTCTTCCGCTGCCCCTGATCCCCTGCTCCCAGCCGAATCAGAGTTCCTTGAGCGCCTCCAGCACCACCCGGTCCGCCTTGGGGAAGGCGAACTGGTCCAGCTCCTCGAGCAGCACCCAGCGCACCTCGTCGCACTCCAGCGTCCTCGGCTTCCCCTTGCTGTGGCGGCACAGGAAGGTGTGCAAGGTGATGCGGAAATGGCTGTAGGCGTGCTTCACCTTCACGAACGGGCGCTCGATGCGCACGGTGATGTCCAGCTCCTCGCGCAGCTCGCGGCGCAGGCACTCCTCCATCGACTCCCCCGGCTCCTGCTTGCCGCCGGGGAACTCCCACAGCCCCCCCAGCATGTCCCCCTCGCGGCGGCGGCTGATGAGGATCTTGCGGCCCCGGCGGATGATGCCGGCGGAGACGTGAAGGTGGGGGATCGGCTTGCGCGGAGCCTTGCGGGGATAGTCCAGCGGATTGCCGGCGCGACCCGCCACACACATCTGGGCCAGCGGGCAGGCGACGCACGAGGGGTCCCGCGGGGTGCAGACCGTGGCCCCCAGCTCCATCAGCCCCTCGTTGAACTGGCCCGCGCTCCCTGCGGGGATCAACACCTCGGCCGTACTCCAAAGCCAGCGCTGTGCCGGCGCTTTGGCCGGCGGATCGTCCACCGCCCAGACCCGGCACAGCACCCGCTTGACGTTGCCGTCCACGATGGGGTGGGCACGGTTGAAGGCCAGGGACATCACCGCGCCGGCGGTGTATCGGCCCACTCCCGGTAAGGCCAGCACGGCGTCGAAGTCGTCGGGCAGGGTGCTCAGGCCGCGGGCGACGAGCTCCTCTGCTGCGGCCTTGAGGTTGCGCGCCCGGCGGTAATAGCCCAGCCCCTCCCAGGCCTTGAGTACGTCGTCCATGGGAGCGGCGGCCAGGGCGGCCACGTCGGGGAAGCGCTCCAAAAAGCGCTCGTAGTAAGGCACGACCGTGTCGGTGCGGGTCTGCTGCAGCATGATCTCCGACACCCAGATGCGGTACGGGTCGCGGGTGCGGCGCCAGGGGAAATCCCGGCGGTGTTCGCCAAACCAGTGCAGCAGGGCCTGGGCAAACCGAGCGGCTTGCGGCTGGGGGTCGGGGAAACTCACGGCGTTGCGATCAGTCGGTGGTCCAGATCCACGACGTGGGGATCAGCCCCCGGCCGGAGACGGTGAACTGCGCGTCCTGGAAGCTCTTGTCTTCCCCGGCCAACGTGGCCTGGCCGGCGCTATCGGTGTGCTCGATGTGGAGGAACTCCCCGGGCAGATGGGCCGTCACCACCGCCCCCTCCACCGCATCCCCGGAGAGGTCGGTCACGGTCACCCTGGCGCCCCGCTTGCCGAGGGTCTCCACCGCCATCTCCACGACGATGGGAGCTTCGGTGAAGAACGTCAGCGCCGGATCCCCCAGCAGCGTGATGACGAACTGGTTCCAGCGGTCCGGGTGGGCCTCGGTGTGCAGATTCTCGTGGTCCGAATACCCCCGCATGGCCGCCGCCAGCACCTCACCGAGGCGGTTGGGTTCGTCGCCGTCGGCGTACATGGACGAGGCCATGTCCTTCATCACCAGCGAGAACGACGGGAATCCGATGCCCAGGTTGGAATGGCCGATGTAGGCCACGCCGCCCTCGTTGCCGTGCACGAATTCCTCGCCGGAGGTGTCGTGCATGCTGTAGTCGAAGCGGCCGCCCAGGCACTCGGTGGTGACCAGGATCGTGGGCCGCGAGGGGTTGTGGATGTCGTTGACCTCGTCGATGGTCCACAGCGGCCCCATCGTCTCTTCGTTGCCGTGGCCCATCTGGAAGATCAGGTTCTGGCCGTCCTCCATCGTCTCGATGTAGCTATCCGCCGTGAGCAGCTCCGCTCCCTCGTAGTTTTCGGCGTCCTCGTACAGACGGGTCACCTCCAACCCTTCGGGCAGGTGCGGGGCGATGTACATCTCCATGCCTACGCTTGCATAGACGCCCATGCCAGCATAGCTGGCCACCAGCGCCACCCGGTCCAGGTAGTTGAGGTCCGGGGACTGCTCGTAGGTCAGCAGCTTGTCCACGTAGCCCCGGATCTCGTCCCACTCCTCCACCGGCAGGCGGCCCACCGCCACGTCCGGCAGCAGGTCCGCGTCGTCCGACAGCTCGCCCCACACCCCGTCGCCGTCCGGATCCCAGTCGCCGTCCAGATCGGCGTAGTACAGATCGGAGGCGACGGTGGCGACCTCGTAGGTGTCCTCGGCCTCGATGTCCACGGACACGTCGACCGTGCGGTAGGGCATGTTGTCCGCGTCGCCGGCCAGCAGTACGTAACGCAGCTGGCCCTCCTCCCAGACCTGGCGGATGTAGTCCTTGAGCCGTGCCGCGTCGTCTGCGCCGTCCCCGGCATCCAGTGCATCGGACAGGGCCACGTGGCGCGTGGGAACACCGCTGCGGCAGCGCCAGTCGGCGAGGGGCTGGACCTCGTCCATCATCTCATCGGCGCTGACGATCAATGCCTCGGTGCCCTCGATATGGTTGTCGCTGACTTCGCCCGGATCTTCGCAGGCCACCAGGGCGAAGATGGGGATCCACAGTGCTGTTAAGCGTCGCATGGTCGTTTCCTGTGTTGTGTAGAAGGAATCATGCGTCTGGATGGGGCTCCTGGCAAGCACACGTTGTCCACGCTCCTGCAGGTCCTGGCCGCGTAAAAGCGCTACAATTGGTGCTTCTGGAGTCCCGTCACCATGCCCAAGCCGTCCGATCGCCGCATCCACAAGCGCTACGTGCTCCGAGTCAAGGTCGACCTGCGGGGCCCCAACGGATTCACTAGCGGTGAGACGGAGAACCTCAGCCGGGGGGGGCTGTTCGTGGCCACCAACGCCCCCCACCCGATGGGGTCCAGGATCCAGCTGATGCTGCGGCTGCTCCACGCGCCGCCCATGGAGCTCACCGGTGTGGTGCGCTGGATCCGGCCGTCCGGCGCCGGTGGGCCGGCGGGCATGGGGATCCAGCTGGAGGGCATGACCGCAGCTCAGGAGGGGTTGATCGAGTCCTTCATCAAATCGGGACTCAAGCCGTTGATCGACTAGGGAAGTGCGTACGCCTCGCAGGCCAGGACGTCCTGGTAGTCACCGAACATGTTCAGCGTGGACAGCCCGATGCCGCCGGAGCTGAAGGAGGTGGCGGCGCCTTGTGCCTGCGCGCTGAGGTAGACGGCCCCCTGGTCGTCCTCGACGACGCAGTACAGGTCTTCCCCGACCACCCGGAAGGACAGCGTGGCCAGGTCCCCGGCGGAGATGTCGAGGGTACCGTCGTGATCCACCCGCGCGATCTCGTCGAAGGTGGGGTTCTCGTCGCTGTCCGGGTCGCACTCGGAGGAGATCTCGTCCTCCTCGGCATCCATGAACTCGGCGATTTGCAGGAAGTGGCCGGCGCCGAAGGTGTCCTCATCGGAGTTGCTGGACAGGGTACAGCGGTAAGCGTGGAAGCCCTCGTTCTGGTCCGCGTCGAGTTCGGCCCTCAGCAGCACGCCGGCCCGCCAGCGTTCCGTGGTCCCGCACAGGATCTGGCCGTCGCCGTCGTGGTCGTAGTCGAAGGCTGCCGCGGGCATGGACCACGAGGTCTCCATGTCCACGCCGTCGTTGTAGTAGATGGAGGCGGCGGGTAGCTCGACGATGTTGAGGTCCACGTCCAGGTTGTGGGCCAGCTCGCACTCGATGATGACCTCATCGATGAGGGCGCAGTCCTGGGTGCAGCCGTTGAGCTGCAGGTCCCACGTCAGCGTCATGGTGTCGTCCGCGTTGCCCACCTCGGTGTCCGGAGCCAGGTCGCAGCTGACCACCCGCCAGTTGCGCGGCAGGGTATCGCTCAGCGTGCCGGAGCTGGTGAGCGCTCCGCGGTTCTGCGCCGTCAGCGTGACGGCGACCGTGCCCTGAGCCGTGGTCTCGGCCAGCTTGCCCACGACCAGCGCCGCGTGGTCGTCCTGGTAGTCCCACAGGTTGTGCTGGGACTGGATACCCCAGGCATTGGCCCAGTCCACATGGTCCTCGACGCCGTCGCCGTCCCGGTCGGTGTCGGCCACGATGTAAAACTGCATGTCCTCGGGGAGCAGGGCGCCGATGGACTCGTAGGGCATCCAGTTCTGCAAGAAGGTGCCGGCCTGGTAGCACCAGAATGACGCCTCGCCCAGGTAGGGCTCGTACGCGTTGTTGTCGGTGGTCCACGAGGCGTAGCGCACCTCCAGGGAGCCCCCGGCGGGGATACGGTAGGTGGTGTTGTCCAGCAGCTCTTCGCCGATGGTCACGCCCTGGCTCATCGGGGCGTCCCACATCAAGAAGCCCTCGAAGCAGATGTCGTAGTCCGGGCTGGAGTTGAAGTAGGTGATCGTCCCATGCTGGGTGGACATGGCCGTGAGGATGCCCAGGCCCAGCGCTTGCCAGTCCGAGTAGCAGTCGTTGGGGACGTATTCGCCGCACGACGACAGGCAGTCATACCCGCAGCCCGGCTCGGTACCCATGGACGTCAGCGAGGCCGTGACCTCCATGTCGTCCCAGGTCTCCGCGGCGCCCAGCATGGCCTGCTGCCCGCCCGTCGAGACATAGGCCGACGTCCCGTCCCAGACCCATTCGCCGTGGAGGTGAGTGGACGGGGTGAAGTAGCCCGTGTCCGCGTCCATGGAATCTTCCATGAGGATCTGGCCCACGGTGGCGTCGTTGTCGTCACAGTCGTAGTCGTCGATGACGCCGTCGCCATCCGTGTCGTCATAGCTGGTGTGGTACCACTCGGTCGGGCAGCCGGCGAAGCCCTCGTTGATGAGGTCCGAGGCGTCCATCACCGCCGGCCCGTCGGCTGGCTGGTTGGTCAGGTCCAAGGCGGTGCGACCGTGGAGCGGGCCCGTGGTGGTGCGGGCATTCGCCAGGTCGGCGTAGACGCCGTAGACCCCGGCCTGGTCCATGGCCAGGTTGAGCAGCAGGGTGGCTCGGGTTGCCTCGGCCGGTTCGGCTCGGTCGATGTAGTCACGGAAGGCGTGGGGGCTGTGCAGCAGGACCCCGCCCACATCCAACGACTCCAGGTCTTCCCACCGGGCATCCAGCAGGGCCGCAGCCCTGCCGTCGTCCCACTCGTCGGCGGTGTAGGCGCAGCCGTGGCCGGCGACCTCGTCCGAGGTGGCATCCATGAACGAAGGCGCCGTCCCTTCGATTTCTTGATTGACAAGATCCGGGGGTGGGTCGGTCGAGGGGGGAGACTGGCATCCGAATAGGGCCAGAATACCCAAAAAACTCAAGCGTGCTCGCATGAAAACTCCAAAATTCCCAAGGTTTACGCGCCTTAAATCTAAAAATTATGCGCTTGTATATAATGCCTGACTTCAAAGACAAATCCTACCCCTTTGCCGAAATCGGAGAGAGGGGGCCGAAGGGGGGCGGAAATCAGTCGGGATTGATGCTGGAGAGGTACTCGGAGATCTCGTCGGAGAGTTCGTTGGAGAACTCGATGGATTGCTCCGCGGAGGCAAAGGCGCTGAGCATCTCGTCGGAGAGTTGCTGGAGCGACATGGGCTTGCGCAAGAAGGCGAAGGGCTGGATCTCGTCCACATCCTTCGCGATGCGTTCCCGGGGCACGGCGGTGAGGAAGATGATCCGGGTCCGATGCCCCTCTTCGATGGCCCGGATCGCCCGGGCTAGCTGGATGCCATCGGCGCCTGGGAGCATCACGTCGAGCAGGGCGGCGACGGGCCGTTGACGCCGGGCCAGCAGCTCCAGGGCCTCGTCGCCGTTGAGGCAGATCTGGACGTTCATGCCGGTGATCCGGCTCACCACCATCCGGAGCAGATCCGCGATCTCGACCTCGTCCTCGGCGATCAGGACCCAGCCGGGATCGTCGAGGAACAGATCGTCGATGGAGGTGACGCTTTCTTCGATATCAGCCACGCTAGCCCGTCTCTCTACCCCCCGATTCAATGTTTGCCGGATCCGGTCAGCCAGCCGCCCTTCTGGGACACCGTCAGCTCCCGCATCAACGCCGCTGCCCTGGCATGGGAAACCCGCTGCTCCACCAGATCATCGAGGATCTTCCACGCCCGACGCCGTCGATGAACGCTGTGCAGATAGTCCAGGCCCCGTTCCAGCACTCCCAGCAGCGCGGCCACCGCGGTGCGCTTCTTGCGACCCGAGCCCAGACCACGGATCTTGGCGACCGTCAGATCCTTCAAGAAGTATTCTAGCAGCTCCGCCTCCCGTGACACATCCGCCCATTCCTGGAACCGGGTCGTCCGTAGCCGGGAGACCACGCGGTGCGCCTCGCGGGCATCGAGCAGGCCGTAGTCCGGGTGGCCGCGCAACCATCGCAGCAGATCCAGGGTCTGCCGCTGGCCCGCCTGGCCCAGCTGGGTCAGCACCTCGGTGACCTGCTCGTAGAAGACCCAGCGGTAGACGAAATCCAGGCCGGTGCCCTTGATGTTTTGCATGCCCATCACCCGGGCGTGTACCCCCGGCGGGAACTGGGTAATCACGAAGTCCAGGACCTGATCCCCCTTGGACGACGGATCCGCGAGCGGTCGCACTCGCTCCAGCATCAGGTGGGTGAACAGCTTGCGGACGCGGGGGGTGAGCACCTCCCGTGCGTCCGTCTGCTCCACGGCCCTGGCGGCCGCAGCGACCGCACCTGTGATGGCGAGCTGCCGCCGCACGAACACACGCAACTCGGCGTCGCGCTCATCGCCGGTGACGCCGTCACAGAGCCGGTCCAGCGCCCCGCCCAGAGCGCCGTCGCCGTCGATGCGGGACAGGGCGTACTTGAGGTTCTCCGCCCCCGCGTCGAAGCTCAGACCGGTGAGGAAGCCGCCCGCCGCCTCGCTGAATCCCGTGGCGTTCAGCCGCTGCTCCACCTGGGCCGAGGACAGGCCACAGCCGTGGAGCCACGAGCTGATCTCCACGTCGAACTGGTGGCTGTCCCAGCGTGGCATGTGCAGCCGGCTCATCAGGCGCGTATAGCGCTCCCGGGCACGCTCCTGATCATTGCCCAGGCGGAAGGCTTCCAGCACCTCACCCAGGGACTGCCGCATGTAGCCGGTGAAGCCTCCGAGATTGGTGCCGATCAGGCACAGCATGTGGGCGGAGACGTCCCCGGCCAGGATGGCGGCGAAGACCCTTGAGCGAGGGACCCGGTCGTCCCGGTTGTTCACCACGCCGCCGGTCCAGATGCCCGGGTTGTCCAGGGGGGAGAAATCGGCCATGTCCGTGCGGCGCCAGTTGTTGAGGAAGCCGGTGCGCTCGTTGGCCGAGTGCCCGTTGATGTAGGTGATCCGGCGCCCCCGGTGCTCGGCGACGGGGAAGACCTTGAGGGAGCCGACGTCGGGGACCACGTGGTCGGCCATGGCCACGATGGCGAACTCGGAGCCGATGCCCAGCTCCTCGGCCAGGGCGGCGACCAGGGCGATGTTGCGCGGGTGCTCCCGGTAGGGGAAGCGGTCCAGCAGATCCTGGGGGATCATCTCCGCGTCCCGATCGGCGATGGGCAGGCAGCGGGTCCGTCGGCGGGTGGCCTGAGCCCTCAGGACCGGGGCCATCTCCTGCTCGGAGGTGAGCACCTTGGAGTCCTGTGGGATGAACCGGCTGATGGTCTCGGCCACATCCCGTCCGGCCGGGCCCTGCACGTCCTCGTGATCCGGGTAGCAGTTGGTGAGGGTCGCGATGTCGTCCTTCATCCACTCCAGCGACAGGATTTCCACGTACCGGGGCTGCAGGGCCATGCACTCCCACAGCATCACCTGGGCCCCCATCCTGGACGCCAGCTGCAGGACGTCGCGCTGCTCCCAGATGGAGGCCTTGTCGTACGGGCGGTAGAGGAAGATCTCCCGCGGCTCGATGCCCGGCGCGCTGTGGATGACCATCGCCTCGCAGCCGGTGGTCTTGCTCATCACCTCGTAGCCCAGCCCGTGGAACAGGGCCGCCTTGAGCCGCTCGGTGCCGCTCTTGCCCCGGGTGCCCCAGCCGCCGATGACCAGAGGGATGGTGTTGCGCCAGCGTCGGATGCGGGCTGCCTGTACCACCGCGTCGCCCAGCAGCACGGCTCCCAGCGCGCCGAGGAAGGCGCCCAGGTGGGCCTGGGAGTTCCCACCGGCACTGACCGCGTAGTTCCAAGCCTGGTCGGCGAGGGCGGTGAGGGTGGGGAGGCCGGCGAGGCCGGATCGAAGCACTCCCTCGCTCAGCGCCTGCGGGCGCGCCGGGAAGAACGGATCGAGCATGTCGCTGCGCAGGTCGAAGGCCATGCCTTCGTAGGCCACGGCAGCAGGTTGCAGTTCCGTGCCGAATCCCAGCTTTGCCATGGCGTCCAGCAGGAGCGTCCGGTCCGCCGGATCGGCGGCGGTGATGGATCGCTGGCGCAGCAGGTCGTAGTCGCCAAATCGCCAGCGGAGCTTCCAGATCGCCCACGTCCTACGGCTCCCGGTGGGGGGCTGGATGGTGGTCGTCCCGTGGGGGTGGAAGACGGACAGCGGGCGGCCGCTGCGGGCTGCGTCGAGGAAGTCCTCGACGGTGGGCAGATGGGGGCCCCAGGATCCGAGGGTGGAGGAGATGACCGGCTCCCCCGGCACCACGGTGGGGGTGATGGCCGCCATGCCGAGGGGCGGGGCGCGCAGGGAATCCAGCCGCTGGAGGCCGATGGTGTGCGAGTAGGCCTTGCGCTTGTCGGGGGCCAGGCGCCGGAGCTCGTGGAGGATACGCCACAGGGAGCGCCGCCGGCGATCACCCCGCTGCACGACGAGCCGGCCGGACTCCACCTTGGCGGAGAGGCCGAACTCACGTTGGCCGGCGGCCAACAGCAGCTCCCCCCATTGCTGCTCGGTGGCGTCCTGCGGGCTGCCGGCCAGCGGGATGGAGAGCCGTTGGCCTGGCTCCAGCGCGCGCAGTCGCTGGCGCAGGTCGGCCAGGCGCTCCCCTTGCAGAGGATCGAGCAGGGGCCGTAGCTCGGCCAGCGCGGCGGCCGCCACGAAGGCGACGGCCGGAGTGGCAAGGTCCCCCCGTGCCGTGGCCGCCAGGGCGTCCAGCAGCTGCGTGATCCGCCACTGGAGCAGCTCCTGGACCAGCCCGGACGGATCGACGGTGAGGAGGAGCCGGACGCCGTCGACGGCCTCGTCGACAGCCACCCGCTTGGCCAGGGAATCCTGCTCGGCGCGCAGGGCTCCCTCCAGGGCGTCCAGGGCTCGATCGGCCCGCTCGGCGGCGAAGGAATCCATGGGATCGCTCGTCAGGGTGTCCAGCGCCCGGCGGAACACCTGGCTCCAGGCCTCGCTGGCCGCCGCTCTCACCCGGGGGCTAGGATCCTGGGCCTGCCCACCCGGGCCCATCTCCAGCAGGAGCTCGTCCGTCTCCGGATGGTCGTGGTTGCCCAGCGTCCGCGCCAGCGTCATGCGCACATGCTCGCTGGGATCCTCGCGCTCCACCACACCGCGCAAGGTGGCGATGGCCCGCTCCTCGGGGAACAGCTCGGTGACCAGCCGCAGCGCCGAGGCGCGGTACAAGAAATCATCCTTGGGCCCGGGGAGTTCGTTGCGCAGCAGCCGCCGTTCCACGATCTCCGTCCCGGCCTCTGGGTCCACCAGCAGCATCAGGCGGGTGGCATCACGCTGAATGTGCAGGTTCTCCCCCTGGGACTGCCCGGCCACCACGATCTCCCGCAGGGTGCGCGGGTCGATCTGCACCTGACGTTCGCTCCCCAGTGCCCGCTCGACGATGAAGCACAGGGTCTTGAAGGCCGCCACCCGGGTGGTCCAGCGGGTGGACTCGTTGGCCAGCTCGAGCAGGAACGGGATCAGGCCGAGGAAATCCACGACGTATCGGTTCAGGGCGTCGTCGCCGCCCTCCGGCTCGAATCCCTCGGCTTCCAGCCTCTCCACCGCCCGTTCGATGAGCTGCAAGCAGAGCTCCACCTGCTGGCCCAGATCGTTCACCCGGCGGTGGTGCCGCTCCTGTAGGGCCTCGTGGTCCAGGTACCGGCGAAGGGCTCGCAGATCGCCGCGGAGACGGCGGGGATCCTCCACCGTGGTGCGCAGGAAGTCCTCGGCAACCCGCAGGCGGGCTTCCACCCCTTCCACCCGGTAGTAGTGGCTGGTGAACTCACGGAACTGGCGGTCCGCCTCCGTGGCCTGGCGGCGCTGCTCGGCGGCGGTGTTGGCCAGCACCTCCAGCAGCCACAGCACGTCCCGGTGGTCCGGCTGCCAGTCGGCCTCGTCCGGCAGATCCGGCTGGGAATGGCGCATGGCTTCCGCCGTCGTCTCCAGCAGCCGGGCCTTGGCGCGGGCCGCCAACGGGGGCATCAGGGCGGACATCCACGGCACCAGCGGATCCTTCGAGGTGACCGGACTGCGTACCCAGGACCCGACGCTCATCGTATCCACCGCCCGTTCTTGAGCCGGGGCCCGCGGATATCGTGGAACGGGAGCTCCCCCGGGGCGTAGTGGTGCATGGCCCGCCGGCCCGGGATCAGCTCCAGCACGACCACGGTCTCGAAGCGGTTGAGGGTGGGCAGATAGCGTAGCTGGGCGCGGGGCTGAACCAGCGTCTTGTGGGGCCCCAGGTCCACCCACAGGTCCATCGTCAGGACGCTGTACAGGTACCCCACCGAGCGATAGCCGTCGGCAAATCGCCAGCTGAGATCCAGCTGGGCGGCCAGCCCGAAGGGGCGGGGTGCCAGCCGGATCTCCAGGCTGCCTCCGGCGCTGTCCGGGACGGTCAGGTCCGGATTGCTGGTGGCCCCGCCCGAGAGCAGCAAGGCTGCGTTGAGCCAGGGCCGCCACATCCACGTCACGGAGGGCCGAATGGCGAAGGGGTGCTGGCGGCGGTACTCACTGGCGATCTCCAGATCGACGGCTCCGGTCTCCCACTCCGGCGTGTCCTGGGGCTGGATCAGTCCCCGCAGGCCGATGGCGGGGATGAGGGTCATGTCCGGAGCGATGCGGGTGGGGCGGTCCAGGCGGCCACGCAGCGCCGCGGCGCCCATCGGAGTGCCCGAGACATCCTGGATCAGGCCCCGGGCCTCGCCGGAGAGACGCAGGCCGGTGGCCGGCGAGCGGTGGTAGGTGCCCAGCTCGATGACCGCGGCCGGGGTGGAGCGGGTGTGGAAGCGGATCGCCGCCGATCCCCTCAACCAGCTGGGCCGTTTGCCGGGCCGCAGACGGTGGGTCGCGGCCAGCTCGATGTAGATGTTGCGCTGCTGCTCCGCCTCTTCCTCCACGGACCAGCGATCCGTGACGCCCACGGAGCCGGTCACCGTGCCCCGCGGATCCGGGCGGGGGACCACCGGTGCGTGGGACGTGGAGCGGATGTCGGTGAAGCGGCCGGGGAGCCGGGCCAGGGCGAGATCGCTGTCGGCGGGGCCCGGGGGTTCGGGCAGGATCAGGTGCGCCGGCACCACACGGTCGATGCGGACCGCCACCGGCGAACCCTCCGCACTCACGACCACTTCCAGCGGTGCGTCCGTATGGAAATCCAGCGGAACCCGCACCGGTTCCCCGAAGGGGATGGCCTGGTCCGACAGTAGCAGGGGTGGCGGGGAGGCCCACGAATGGCTCAGCACCGGCTCCCCGGCGACGGTCACGGTCGCGGTGGTGGTGTCTCCCTCCTGCCCGCGTGGAGCGAGGGCCACGTGCAGGCGGGTGGGGCCGGTGACCCGGTAGACCACCGGCTCGCCCGGGTGGGCCAGGTGATACCAGGCCCGCCGCTGGGGCACGCGCCACGGTTCATCGGCTTCCAGCGCCACCGCCACGTACCGTGCGCGTCCCTCGGCAGCCAGGGCCACGGAGACCGCCTCATCCGGCAGGAGAGAGAGGGGAAACCGGCTGACCTCACCGCGGGGGATCGTCCAGTCCACCGGCTGCCGATCCCCCTGCTGGAGCTTCAGGTGGCACGAGGTAGGCGTCTGGGGCTCGGGGGTCCTCAGATCGTCACATAGTGCCCGAAGCTTCAGCTCCGCCGGAGCGTCGGGGCCGGGCAGGACCACCCAGCGAGTGCCCGCGGAGATCAGGCGATCGACCACACCCATGGAGCTGGCCAGCATGGCCCAGCGGGCGGCGCCGGCCGGGTCTTCCACCGGATCCGGGACCGGGAGCGGGCCGCTGAGCTGCACCCGATCGGGGCTGCTGGCGGCGGTACCTAGGTGGTCCACGCGGGTGGCTTCGAGGGCCTTGTGCACGTTGGACGCCGCCGCCCCGTCGTCCATCACCTGCAGCACGGCACCGCCGTGAATCAGCGCCATCACCGCGGCGGTGGGATCGGCCTCGGCCTCTAGCACGGACAGGTGGGACAGCTCCCTGCGCAGGGCCGGGGAGCGGGGCGCCAGCGGCCAGGCCCCCGGGAGATCGCCGTCCGCGATCCTCCGGGCCAGCGAGGAGGGGGGGAGCTCCTCCAGCCACGCCGCGGCGCCGGCCCCAGCTGCGGCCCAGAGCTCCAGGGGCAACGTCCCGTCTGCGGGGGGGGCGTGCACGCTCACGTGGTTGGGCCCGTCGAGCAAACGGGCGACGCTGTCAACCGCGTCGGCCCGTTGCCTCACCGAGGCCGGGGCCTCCATCTGGCGCACCGCTTCCAGGTCCCGCTCGGCGTAGGCCCCCAGCCCGGCGTCCAGCAGCAGCTCGGCCCGGGCGACCCGCATCACCGCCTGGGCCGTCGTGTCGTCGCCGGCCTCCAGCAGGATGCGGGAGAGCACGCTCAAGCTGCGGCACGACTCCCCCGCATCGAGCAGCTGGATGGGGGGCAACTCCGGCTCGGGCTCGGCCGGCTGGCCGTGGGGCAGCGGCTGGCGGGTGGTCACGCGGATCCACGCCGGCGGGCCGTCCGCCGTGCGTTCCAGGCGCACCCAGCCCACCTCCTCGTCCAGATCCACCGGCGCGGCGCCCCCCATCAGCGGCCCGTCCGGTAGGTGTTCCACGGAGATGGCGGCGTTGGCCGCCTCGTCGGGGTAGATCAGCACCCGCCGCTCCAGCCCGTCCGGGGTCTCCAGCACCAGCTCCAGCGGCTGCGCCCCATGCCACCAGGCCTCGACCCTCAGGTGGGTGCGGCCGTCGTCGCGGTTGTGCGCCGCCACCGGCAACTGGAAGACGCCGGCGTCCCCCACCGCCTCGACGGGGAACACGCGCATCAGTCGCAGGTAGGGGAAGGTGGGGCCCCAGGGGCTCACCGGCGGCGCTCCAGCGTCCTGTGGGTCCGGGGCCAGATCGACGCCGAAGGCGAACGAGCCCTCACCGCCCCCGGGTACGTCGAAGCGCACGGTGCGATTCCCCGGCGCAACGGCCACGCGGAACGGGGTGACGGTCTCCTCCAGGAGCACACGCTGGGGCTCGCCGCCGTCGATGGTCAATGCGGCCACGGCGGCGCGCCGGGAGAGGTTGATCCCCACGAAGCGCAGGATGGTCCAGCGCTCCGGGGACAGTTCATCGGCGGGGACAGGCACCACCACCTCCGCACCCAGCGGCATCGCGCTGCGCACCTCGTACCGATGGCGGGAGCCCTCCAGGGGCGCAGCCAGCGAATCGTGGGCCGGCATCCCCAGGACCAGCCACTCCACCTCCTCCGGCGGCATGACTCCCCCCGACAGATAGGCGACGTCCTCGAACCAGACGTTGCGCAGGGCGTCGCGCAGCTGCGACGGCGCCGGTCCCTCCGCGGCCAGGCTCATCTCCAGAGCCCGGTTTTCCAGGGCCGGCAGCGCCGCTGGGGTGACATCGGGGATCGGCGGCACCCGCGCCTGGATCTTGCCGAGGGCTCGCAGCGCATCCACCGAGCCGGGCTCCTCCTCCAGCCAGGCACCCGCCAGGGGCAGGGCCTGCCGGTACAGCCCCTGGTTCAATGCGTCGGCGGTGCGACGGGCCGCGCTGTCCGCGTCGGTGCCCGCCTGGGTCGATGCAGGCGGGGCGATGGGATTGGCCGCGTAGGGATACAGGGGCCGCTCGCGGGACAGCTGAGCGACCACCAGACAGGACGCTCCTTGGACGCTCAGCTCCCAGCGGTTGGGTCCCCGCGGCACCTCGATCTCCAGCCGGCGAGCGTGGCTCACCCGCAAACCGGTGGCCGGATCCGGTTCGCCAGGGCTCACCGTGGCCGGGACGTGTGCCAGCACCGATCCCCGCTCGTCACACAAGGTGAGTTCGAACGGGATCGGCCCGCCAAAGGGCTCCTCGGGTGTCCCGCTGGAGGCATCGCTCACGACCCGGGCCTCGACCACCAGCGTGGCCGCTCCGCGCAGCTGTAGTTCGCGGGGTTCGCCCGGCCCGAGGGTGAATTCCCCCGGTGGCCGTGTCCGGCGACGGGAATCGAAGGGGTATCCCCGGGTCAGCTCCGGCGCGGAACGGAGGCGGTACAGGCGCGGCAGGGCACGGGCATCGGTCACCACCGCCCAGGTTCCGGTGGCCGGGGGTACCCAGTACCAGTTCTGGCCTTCGTCGCGGGCCAGGGGTTGCTGTTCCACCTCGGCGATGACCCGCCCGTCGTCGTCGTGCTCGACGTTCCACACGGCCAGGGGGAACTCGTCGTCGTGGTCGATGCGGATCAGGGAGGCGGTCGGCGCCTCGAACCAGGTGGCCTCGATCTGTTCCACCGGGCCACGCCGCAACGGCTCCACCTCGACCCAGACGGGGCCGGCCGGGGCCCCTCGGGCCGCCCCGGCGAAGGCCATGACGGCCAGCGTGGCCACCGCTCGCAGCAACATGCGGCGCCTCATCGCATCGCCTCCCGGCCCGCCACCCGGTGGGCTTCGACGGCCGCGCGCAGGCCCTCGATCAGCGCCTGGCGGGAGGCCGGAGTCTCCATCAGCTGGCCGCGCATCTCCGGGCTCATCTCCACGTGGAGGAAGGTGCCGCCCGGGTGGGCTGCCACGGCGCGCCCCTGACGGTTGGTCATCGCCCCCAGCACGTCGATGTCCTCGGGATAGACCGCGACGCGGGCCTCGCCAGTCAGGGAAGAAACGAAGGTCTGGAGGACCTCGGGGCGTGGACGCAGACCCCCGCTGAGCACCATGTCGATGGCCGTGTCCTCCACGGTCTGCCGGCCGAATCCGTGGATCTGGACCAGCAGCGGCCGCTCATGGCCATCCAGCAGCCCCAGGGTCAGGGCGTGGAACCAGGAGTCATCGCGGTGGGCCAGGTCGGTGATGGCCTGACCCCCCCCTTCGTCGGTGCGGCCCTGGGCGTAGCGGTGACGGGTGTTGAGCTGCAGCGCACGGAAGCTCGACGAGGCCATCAGTATCGTGGCGAGGGTGCCCGTGTCCTCGTCGTGGAAGGCGTGAGGAGCCTGCAGGAACAAGGGGCTGTCCGCGCCGCCAAAACGGAGGATCAACAGCCCTCGGCCGTCCGTTCCCTCTTCGCCCAGTACGACAAATCGCTCCCCCCCCACGCGCCAGGTGTCCATCTGGAAGCCCAGCTCCTGGGCCCTGGCGGCCAGCTCGGGGAGGGCTCCTTCGGCCCCTTTGCGAGCGGCCCCCAGCAGCTGCCAGCCCAGCTCCCGCGCGGGAGCCAGCGCGCCCTCGGTGGGGGGCTGGTAGGTGCCCTTGGGATCCGCCAGCTCCTTTTCGACCAGCTCGGCGAGCGGCGGGCCGGCGCTGAACGGATCGGCCCACGCGAAGGAGCCTGAGCGGTAGCCGACCTCCTCGAGCCACTGGGTCCCGGCCACCTGCCGCTGGGGATCCACGCCCAGGGCCACGAAGCGGACCCACACCGGCTCGCTGCCTGCATCCGCGGTCCCGTGCCGCTGCAAGGTGATGCGAGCGTCGCCGCCGGCCAGATCCCCCCCCACGCCGACGGCGATGGGTTCGGCGGCGATCATGGCGTTGTGGGAACGATCGGCGAGGAAACCGACCGCGCCGGGGATGGGCTGGAGGATGCCCTGCTCGGACAGCGGCGTGGTCCGCTCCACCAGCACGCCGGACCTGCGGCCCCGTTCCCCGCCGATGGATACGGTGCAGGTGGCGGCCTGGTGCGGCCAGTTCCGGGGTGGCGCCAGCTCGTAGTAGGGCAGCATGTACAGGGCTTCACGGCCGTTGATGACCGGGAGCAAGGAGGACAGCGGCGCGTCCCGGGTCAGACGGAATACGGTCCGGATCCGGTAGTACTCGGCGCGGGCCGTCCCGGGACGGTCCACCAGCACCATGAGGCCTGGCCCGGCGGCCTCCACGAGCACCTCGTGTTCCCCAACCGGGATGGGGCCCACGGACCGCTCGAGCTGGGCCGCCGTCAGGGGCACGACGGCGAGGGCCTGGCCATCGACCCGCAGGGTCACCTCCGTCCCCAGCAGGGCGGGATCGTCCACCCAGACATGGATGCGCATCCGGGTACCGGGGCTCTGGGGGTCGGCCAGCCTGAGGCGCGTGGGATCACCGATGGGGAGCCGCGTTCGGGCGCTGGCGGGCCAGCGGTCCGTCCGGTCCCCCGGCTGGGGCGTCCAGCGCTCGAGCAGGCGTTGTTTGTGGGGAGTGCCCTCGGGGAACCAGGCGATGCCGGTGCGTCGGGGCCCCTCCTCGCGCCAGCCGAGGATGTTGTCCCCGAGCTGGGCCAGCACGCCGTCATCGGTGGGCTCCAGACGTACCTGGGCTACCAGCAAGGTCTCCCGCCCCGCGGTGGACAGGGTCTCCTGGTCCATGGGCCGCAGGGAGGTCCAGGCCCGCTGTTCGAGGGGCTCGAAGCGCAGGCTCGTGCGGTCGGTCTGGATGCGGTAGGGCTCCTCGGCGACGGTGCCGGGCCAGGTCACGGCAAAGGGAACCTCCACGTCCACGTCCACGGGAACGTCGGCGTCCAGGCGCAGGCGATGGGCCCGCGACCCGTACCACAGCTCCCCCTGGGAGAGCTGCCCTGCGGGGATGGGCTCGGCATCCGGCGCCGCGCTGCGGAGTTCGTCGAAGGGCACCGTGGCCCCATCGATCTCCAGCTCCATCGTCTCCACGACGGCTCCCTCTTCGTCCAGCAGCTCGGCGCGGAGGTGGGACCCGGCGGTGCCGTCACCGCGGGCCTGGATGCGGAGCCGATCGCGGGGGGACGCCCTGAGCTCGTACTCCAGCGGGTCGTGCCCCGGCCCGATGCGCCACAGGCGGGAGATGCGGATGTCCGGGGAGATGCGGTAGTGCCTACTGCGGGGGTCGAAGGTGGCCACTGTCTCGGCGAACAGGACCTCTGTGTCGTCCGTACTGGCCTGGAAGATCACCGGGGTGGTGCCGCGGTTGATGGCGGCCAGGGTCACGATACGATCCGCCGGTATGGCGACGGTCCGCTCCAGGCTCTCCTCGCGCCCGCGCAGCTCGACCTTGCCGACCTCACCCCACTGGGAGAGTGTGACCACCGACATGGACACCGGTGCCGGATCTTCGGCCAGGTCGGGATCGGGTGTGACTCGCAAATCCACATCGGCGGGGCCGTGGAAGTTGAGGGCCAACGCTCGCCCCGGCGGTAGGAGGTGGATACCGGCAGGGAGGGCGCCCCGCTCTTCCCCGACCTGGTCCAGGAGGATCGCTTTGGAAGTGAAGTAGTCTCGCCCCCGGGCGCCGCGGGCCTCCATCCGTTGCCAGCGGAACGTGGCCAGGATCGCCTGCTCGTCCGGGTGCAGCTCGCTCCAGGAGTGCACACCGATTCGCTGGGCTAGCTCCTCCCGTTGTTTCTCCGAGAGGGTACGTTGGCGCATGGAGGTGCCGTCGGTGTGGTCGCGGAAACGCTGATAGGGGCGCACCAGCACCGGCGTCGTTTCACCATCGGCGGTGGCCAGACGGAGCGTGCCCCCGCGACTCAGTAGGTCGGCCAGCCCGATTTCCACGACCCGGTCGTCGGTCAGCAGGCCATCTTCACCCACCAACTGGGTCTGCTCCACGATCAGGCCCGGTCGCTGTGGATCCTCGAAGGCCGTGCGCCGGGCCTCGAACCACAGGGGCGTCCTCCAGACCTCCTCGTCACTGTGGGTCAGCAGGATCGCTTCCAGCCCGAAGGAATAAAGGTCCAGCGGGTCGAGGGGGGTGTTGGCGGGCAGGCGGCCGATGCACACCAGCTTGATGCGGGACGTTCCCGGCGCCACCTGGAGATCCAGGGAGCGCCCGGCCTCCAGCAGGTAGTACAGCTGGGCGTCGCTGGTCGCGTCCAGTTCGGGCACCGCCGCTTCGTCCTGCCGCAAGAACAGCGCTGAGATGGCCAGCACCAGCACAGCGACGGTGAAGACCAGCATCAGCCGCCGCATCTCACTCACCCTCCAGCAGCACCAAGGGGGGGGTCCCGGTGCGCAGGGCCGCGGCGGCGTCGAGCACCTCGCCGTCCCAACGTGGGTCCGGCGCTAACGGATTGATCACGGCGGTCCATTTGCCGTGCTCGAGCCATAACAGGGGCAAGCCGCTGTCCACGTCGGTCGTCCAGCGCGTCGAGATGCCGTTGGCGCGTGCGCTGCGCACCAGATCGGCCAGGTATCGATAATCGCCGGTGCGGATCAACGCGGCGCCTAGAGTCAGCGGCTCTTCCCAGCGCTGGGGTAGGTCCGCGGGCACGGGATCCAATCCCCTGGCGGTGGCCTGTTTGTCATCACCGCGGCGTCGATCCCACTCCTCGTCGAGGGCCACGGCGATGGGCCGGAGCCCGGTTGTGCGTGCCACCCGGTTCATCCGCTCTCCGGCCTGTAACGACACCCGCCGCCGCAGGCCCGGAGACGCCCACAAGATGGCGTAGGGCAAGCCGTCGAGGTTGCGAGCCAGGTGCAGCTGGGGCACGCCGTAGCCGCGCAGATCAGCCAGCTCCCGCGAGCCGTCTTGCATCTGGACATCGATGCCGATGTTTTGTAGCCGGCGTGCTGCCTGGACCAGGTCCGGCGACTGGCTGAGGACATCCGGCGAGACCACCCCGGCGGTGAGAAGCGCCTGGGACATCAGCGGCCGGCCGGCGCTATAGCCCCGGACCTGCATGCCGAACTGGACGAGATCGCGGGGGGCCTCGCGGTACATCACCCGGTGGGTGGCGGTGAACAGAGTGTCCAGGTGGCCCTCCCGCAGGACGTCCGAACTGCCATCGTGGGCGGCGCTGCCGCGTGCTCCGCCGATGATCACGCAGTACACGTCCAGCTCCCGCGCCAGGTGCATGGCCAGCGTCAGGCTGTTCTTCTCCTCTTGAGGGCTCGGCACAGCCAGGAATCGCGCGGTCTCCGCCCCCGGACGTACCAGGACCGAGCCCCAGCCGCGGCGGGCCGGTGGACGCTCGGACAACAACAGCGCTCCTTCCCCGTCTGGGAACGCCAGGCTCTCCACGCCATACCCCAGCTGTGCTGCTGCGCTGTCCAGAAAGAACCGCTGATCGGGATCGGAGAACGCCTCGGCGCCGTGGGCGATCAGCGGCGCCAGCACCTCCCGTTGCATGTAGGTCAGATCCGTCTCGCGGAGCGTCTGATAGCTGTCGCTGTAGCAGCGCTCCCGGAACCATGGCTGGCCTTCCAGGGAGGCCAACCCCACCGTCAGTTCTCGCTCCTGCGTGCGGGAATCGTCCCGCGGGTAGGCGTTGCGGCGCCCGGTGCGTAGGCCTTCCCGCGACAGATCCAGGCGCACCCGGTCTCCGGACGGCAGGACGCCGTAGGCGTCGGCATCGGGAGGATTGGCAAAGGCCAGGTCCACCCGACCCAGCTGCTCACGGACCACCAGCATGTCCACGTCGTGAGGGAGCTGGCGGGGAACCCACAACAGGCTCTGCCCGTCCCGGTTCCTCGCACGGACTTCCAGCACCGGATGCCCCGCCAGGGCGTTGCGCGCGGCAGCTAGCGGTAGATCTCCACGGCCGACCAGGGCGGGAGCGGCGCTGTCGCGTGGCGGTTCCATGCCGGAGACGACCAGGGCGCGAGCCCCCAGTTTCTTGAACAGGAGGGCGCCGCAGATGAGGGCCCCCGGTTCGCTCACCGGATGGGGAACCTCCACCACCAGCGGGCTGTCCGTGTCCTCCCGGATGGCCACCAGACCCCAGCCTTGCAGATGGGTCAGGTCACCGTCCGGCTCGTCCAGAATCCAGTATTCCCGGCGGGTTTGCGGGTCGAGCAAGGGGCGCAGATTCATGCCCTGGACATGGGCCAGCTGCTGTCGCTCCTCCCAGCCCTCACCCCGGGCGGAGATGACCTCGTGCACGAGCTGCCGATAGGCCAGCAGCGCGTTGCGGGAGATACGGCCCCGCTCCCCCGGCGGCCGCCCGGCCAGCAGCCGGCCGGAGCTCAGGTGCACGGTACCGACGAGGCCGGCCACGACCTCTTCGACGTTCGCCTCGGGGGGGTCCTCGAGCCAGGCCTCGACCCCTTGCGGTCGCACCATGGCCATGGAGAAACCGATGATGCTGCCCAGCGCGAGCGAGAGCGCCGAGGTCTGCAAGGTCGGGAACAGGATCACCGCTGCGTTGCCCTTCTGGAGGATCTTGAGGGCCAGCAGCGACGGCAGCAGGTAGCCGAAGCCGAAATAATCCGTGGCCTTCAGTCCCGGATATCCCGTGGCTAACAAGTGGCAGCCGATGAACTTGAGCGCGAAGCCCAGCCCGAACACCAACACGATGCGCCTCGATCCCTCCAGGTTGGCGGTGGTCAGCCACGGCAGGGTGAGTACCGCCCGCACGACGACCACCAGCACCATCACCTCGATGACCGTGGTGAGCACCTTCAGCGGCGAGAGCCAGGCGAGCGCCACCAGTGCCAGCACGACGATGCCGTTGCTATCCCAGCCCCATGCGATGTTGTTGCGGGCCGCCAGGTAGGCGCCGGTGAGCAAGATGATGTAGGTCTTGGGCGAGACCAGGAATCCCAGCGCCACGTTCTCGTAGGACAGCTCGAAATCGCTGATGGAGAGGTTGGTAAACGGGATCAGCACGAAGCGCAGCAGGAAGAACACCGCCATGGTGGGAACGATCACCTGGGGTAGTCCGCGCAAGATGCCGGTCTTCCACATCATGTTGGCCGTCAGCGGCACCACGATCAGGCCGATGCTGAACAGGTTGGATGCCAGGTCCGCTGGGGCCCAGCCGCGGGAGGAGAGGGCCTCGCCGAATCCCGGTAGGATCCACGCCTCGGAGACCAGCCGTACGCCCACCGAGCACAGCAATATCAAGAAGAAACGTTCCCGCCCAAAGAAGCGGTTCCAGGGCATGAACGGAGCCATCCAGTCGCTGATTGCGCGTGCAAGCAGGTAGGTGGCGGCGGCTTCGAAGACGATGACCGAGCCGGACATGGGCTGGATGATGAACACCGACGCCAGGTAGCCGGGGACGACCAGGCCCGTGAAGATCCAGCCCAGGGATTCGGTGAGCAGGAACACACACAGCAGGCCCAGCAAGACCGCGGTGAAGAGCGAATTGTCCAGTCCGCTGGCGGGGAAGAGGTCGAAGCTGAACTGGGCTGCGATCATGGGCGCCGTGTCAGGCTCCTAGGAGCCCATCCGGCCCCCAGGGGCGGTGACGGCCGTCGATTGCTCCTGGCCACCACTCTTGCGGAACTGGATGCGATAGGTGGTGCCGCGGCCCACCTTGCTGTCGATCTCCAGGGAGCCGCCGTTGGCCTGGATGGCCTGGCGGGCGCGGAACAACACCTCGGGGATGCTCGAGCCGTCCTCCGGTTGGGTGCGCATCTGTCCCAGCACGGCCTTGGGGATGCCGTACCCCTGGTCGCGCACCTCGACGACCACCGAGTCATCCCCCTCCACGACCACGACGCGTGTGACGTTGCCCGCCGGGCTGTTGACCAGCGAATCGCTGATCACGCGGTACAGGGCCTGGGCCAGGTGGTTGCGGTCGGCGAGGATCGGCGTGCAGATCACCGGCGTGCGGATGGACAGCCGTTCCGCGGCGGAGAACGCCTCGCTGACGTGTTCGACGATCTCGTGGGTGAGCACGGAGAGATCCACTGGGACGACCCCGCTGCCCTCCTCCTCGGAGATGGCGGTGGACGCGGCAAAGTCGTCCAGTAGCTGGGTCAGAGCGTTGCCCTGAGCCAGGATACGGGCCAGATCCGGGTTGGCCTGGTCGGGCAGGTCGGCGCGGGTCATCAGCATCTCGGTGACCCCCTGCAGGATCATCAGGTGGGTCCGAGCGCGGGTGCCGAGGGCGTCGACGATAGCCGAGCGCGCCCGCATGATCTCCTCGGCGACGGTGATGTCCTCGATGGTGCACAGGTAGCCCATCGGCGTCCCGCGATTGGCGTCGCTGGACTCGGTATTGGGCCGGGGTTGCTCCTCCCGATCCGGCTCGACGACCGGCGTGAGGGTGGCGCGGAAGGTGCGACGGGCGGCGCCGGAGACTTCCCAGCGGAAGTTCATCGGCTCCTCGGCCCGGTGCGCCATGAACAGCGCCGAGGAGACATCTTCGATGTCCCGGCCGGTGAGGGAGGCCAGCATTTCAGCGAGGCTGCTGCCCGGCGCCCAGCGATAGCCGGCGCGTTGCAGCAGCAGGCGCGAGGCGTCGTTGGCCAGCTGCAGTTCCCCCATCATGTCGGCAAACAGCACCCCCAGCGGCAACCCCTGGTAGATGCCCTGCCACTGGGCGTGTTCCTCGACCATCATCCGGGAGAGGGCACCGGCCATGTCGATCTGGTGATCCAGGCTCATGCGTGTCAGAGCCCGCAGCAGTCCTCCGGAGTCCTGGCGCGCATCCTGGGAGCTCATCTGCTGTTCGATCATCCGGCCGCCCACGACCCCGGCGGCGACGAACCGCGTGCCGTCCGAGCGCAACGCGGCCGGTCCGTCCCCCACCACGAGCAGGGCCAGGCCCACCACCTCGCCGCTGGCAGACAGCGGGACCACCACCACGTCTTCGTAGTCGCTCCACTCGGCGCCGGGCAACACGGAGGGCCTGCCGCTGCGGATGGCGCGGAGCAGCTGGGGTTTGCGCAGGATGGTCTCGTCGATGCGTACCTCGTCCAGCGGGGTGCTCGTGGTGCCGACCCAGTGGAACCGCTGCCGGGAGCCGATGCGTTCGCCGACGATGCAGTCCATGGAGCCGGTGAACTGGGTCAGGAAGCCGGCCGTGTGATTCCAGAAGCGGTCGGCGTTGGCCTGACCGTCGTCCATCGGCCGGAAGGAGACCGCTTGCCCCAGCTCGGTCAGCAGCGCCTGCATCCGGCGCCGGCTGCGTACGACCCGGGCCACGGACTCCAGGGTCAGCGGCCCGATGATGGCCAGCGCCAGGACGGTGACCGGCAGGCGGATCTGCCCTACGTACCAGGCCAGGGTGGTCACCCCGGCTGCCCCGGCCATGACGATGACCCCCAGGACCACCGTCGCCAGCATCTCACCGCGGCGGTACAGGGCGTCCAGCACCAGCAAGAACGGGAGCAGCAGCAGCAGCGGGAGCAGCACCGGCGTGCGGATGTGGTGGCCGTCCAGCACGGTGGCCAGGGCGTTGGCGTGGATCTCCGCGGCGGGCATCAGCTCGGCGCCGGGGCTCATGGGTGTGTTGAAGGTGCGGGCGACGGAGGGGTCGGTGACGCCCAGCAGCACGATGCGGTTGTCGAACACGCGGGACTCGATCTCGCCGCGCACGACCTTGACCGCGGACACGTGGGCCACCGAGCCCGCGGGCCCCACGTAGGAGATTGCGGTGGCCCCCTCCTGGTCCAGCTCCGGCCGCTCCCCCAGCAGGACGTTCTCGATGGTCCGCATGCGGCCGGATCCGGTGTCCACCTGCAGCGGCTGGTGGCGTACCACTCCGTCATCGTCCGGTTCGATGAGCAGCAGCCCGAAGCTGGACTCGCCGAGGGGGTCGTCCCGGCGGGTGCCGTAGGCGCCGTGACCCACGCTGGGCAGGGACGGGCCGGCCGGGTCCATCAGCCGGCTCGGGAGCACCACCTTGCCCGCCGCCAGCTGTTCGCCCAGCAGCCCCGGCGGGTATTCCCCCAGCGGGAACAGCTGGTCGTGGCCCACGAGCAAGCCCACCGCCGGTGGATGCGCCTCGAAGACGGGGGCGAACAGGGCGTCGATGTCGGCCCATTCCCAGGGCATCGGCCCCAGGGCGCCGAGGCTCTCCGTATCGATGGCGATGAGGATGACACGGTGGTCGGTGGCCCGCTGCTCACGCAGGCGATCGAGCAGGTCGTGGGTACGAAGATCCACACTGGTGAAGGCGCCGGTGAGCAGGATCGCGGCCAGCACGAGCCACCATCCGATGGGCCGGGCAATTCCCTTGATCCATGTCCAACGACCAGGCATCCGCGCAGCAGCTCTCCCCCCCCGTGAATCCACACTCGAGCAACAAGTCCAGCCCTTCATTGTAGCGCGTGCGGGGCGCGCATGGAAAATATGTGTGTGTTTGCGGAGGGTTACAAGAGCTGTCGGCTACCACTCGGAGCCGAGCACATCCAGCTCGATGGACCCATCGAGGCTGGACCGCAGCCAGGTCACGTCTCCCCACACGGCAGGGGCCTCGTTGGCGGGGCGCCATTCGATCAGCTCGATGTCGTCGAACCACATCGTCGTCTCCCGGTTTTCCTGGGGGCTGACGACGAGGGTGAACATAACCGCCGATACCCGATCCCCGTCGCTGTCTGCCGCCAAATCCTCGGAGGGGATGTCGATCCAGACCTCCCGCCAGGAGTTGCCGTCCAGCGCATCGATGGGGTACTCCAGCTCCCGGACGACCTTGGAGATGGGGGCGATGGACGGGTTGCTGTCGTCGAAGTGGTAGGCGGTCAGCCGGATCACGCCCTGGTCCCGGGAACCGCGGATCCGGGTCCACAGGTGCAAGGAGTAGGACGGCGCACCGTCGGCGGGGGACTCCTCGTCCCACCACAGGCGGTGATCGGGCAGGGTGACCCGCGCCACCGGGTGCACCACCACGTCGCTGGTGTTGGTCCGGCTGCGCTCGATCTTCAGGCTCCACCTGCCCTCGTGGGGCCGCTCGTCCACCAGCTTCTTGGCGTCCGTGTCCAGCTGCCAGTGCGTGGCGTCGTCCGCTTCGTCGTCCGTATCCATGTCCTCGAAACCGCCGCGCCCGAACAGGGCACGCCCCACCTCCACGCCGTCCGGTGGGGATTCCATCAGGGGTAGCCAGGTCAGCCCGGGCACGTCCCACGGCGTGGGGGTGTGCCCGGCCAGCTCGATGGGTTGGGTGAACGGCTCCAGTGCATCGAGGGAGATCTTCGCCGAGTGGTGGTCGATGCGGAACCTGGGGAGCTCTTCCGCCCCGTCCCCCTTCAGCAACGAACGGATGACGCCGTCCGAACCCCGGCTGGAGGTGGCGCCGGCCAGGCTCTGCTCCCACATGGTTGCCAGCGTTCGCTCAGCCGCGTCGTCCACGCAAGGCACGGGGCGGTAGTTTTCGATGACCAGGGGTACCAGCTGGGCCTGCAGCAGCGTTCCACCCTCCCAGACGGTGCGCAGGTAGGCCGACGGGAAGGTGGACAGGAAATCCTGCTCGAAGATGAAGTTACCCAGGCTCCATACGATCAGCTTGCCGTCGTAGAACTCCACCCCCTGGAGCACGTGGGGGTGGTGCCCCACGACCAGATCGGCGCCGGCGTCGATGACGTCCCGGGCCGCCTGGCGGATGCCCGAGCTGGGGGCCGTGGAGAATTGGTACCCCGAGTGGAGGTTGACCACCAACAGGTCCACCTCCGGCCGCAGCTGGGCGATGGCGGCCGACGAGACGTCCGAATCCCACAGGGCGCCGCCCCCGTGCCCCCGCCGGGCCACCCAGTCCTGGAGTTCCGGATAGATCGCCGTGAGGGTACGCCAGCAGTCCGCGGCTTCCAGCTCGTCCAGCTGCTCCTCCACCTCGACATAGGCGGCCCAGGCCGATCCGATGCGCCGGTCCTGCTCGGGCACGCTGACCGACTCCCCGCTCCAGCCCCAGCTGCGCCCTTCCCATTGCCAGGCCTCTTCCTCGTCCAGCTCTTCGGGAGGGGTCTCGTCGTCGGTGGGGTAGGCGTCGTTGACGTAGGTGCCGTCCACCGAGGTGTAGGCCAGCATCCCGACCCGGTGCCCACCGCGCTCCAGGATCAGCGGCGCCTCGGCAGCGCTGCGCGACAGGCCACCACCGACGATGTGCAGCCCGTGCTGCCCCGGCGCCACCAGGGTCGTGAGCACCCCTTCGTCCATGTAATCCCGCTGGTGGTTGTTGGCCAGGATGACGGTGTCCACTCCCAGCGACTCCAGGGCCGCGAGGGCGTCGGGGTCGGTCCCCAGGATCCAGCGCTTGCCCGGGTAGGCGTCCTCCTCGCCGAAGTGCCCCACGACGGTCTCCAGGTTGACCGTGCGTAGGTGTGCCGCCCGGAACGCCGGCGAGAGGTGTCGCACCAGCGCCCGCGCGCTGTCCCCGCCGTCTCCGGGGATCAGCAGCCCGTCCCCGCTCTCGTACTCTTCATCCTCGTCGTCCGGATCGACGTAACGGCGGCCTAGCATCACGTCCCCACCGCTGTGCAACACCAGCCGCTGCCCATCGCCGTCCGCCAGCAAGGTCACCGGCCGCGTGCCGTCCTGGTCGCTCCAGCCCACGGTGAGCGGCTCGTCCAGGTAGCCCTCCTTGGACAGCACGACCAGCTCGGGGGTGTGCAGCTTGTCCAGCGTGAACCAGCCCTCGTCGTTCGTCGTGGTCTCCCCGTCGTCGTACCAGACGTGCACGCCGCTGACGGGCTCGTTGGCCTCGTCCACGACCTGCACGGTCACCGACAGGGAGCTCTTGCAGGCCCCGGCGAGCCCCGCCAACACGGCGGTGAGCACCAGCAACATCGGTCTGTGACGCGGCATCGTTCTCCTCGGCGTACCCCTCCATGGTAACCCGGACGTAACAAGACACTCCCGTCATAGAGCGGAATTCCGTCCCTCACGCCTGACCTGACGACC
>CAZDDH010000108.1:0-27188 GCA_964504165.1 uncultured Rickettsiales bacterium
TACCCAGTTTCTCGCCGAACGGACCCAGGCCAAGCATCTGTGGCAGGCAGCCGACGCCATCGCCGTCGTGCTAGCGTTCGCCGTGACGATGACCGTGGTGCCCATGGTGGCGCTGGCCGGTGAACCCACCGCCGAGGATCTACTCAACGCCAGCGATGACATGTACCGGGGCGACTCCTCCACAGCTACCATCTCCATGCACGTCAAGACGGCCCGCTGGGACCGCACGATGACCATAGATGTGTGGTCCAAAGGGGAAGAAAAATCCCTGATCCTCATCAAGTCCCCCGCCAAGGAGGCCGGCACCGCCACCCTCAAGGTGGAGGACAACATCTGGAACTACCTGCCCAAGGTGGACCGCACGATGAAGGTCCCCGCTTCCATGATGTCCGGCGCCTGGATGGGCAGCCACTTCTCCAACGACGACCTGGTCAAGGAGTCGCGGATGGCCCAGGACTACGAGTTCGCCATAACCTCCAAGCCGGCGGACAACCCGGAGGGCCAGTACGTGGTGACCTGCACCCCCCTCCCCGACGCGCCGGTGGTGTGGGGCAAGGTGGTGGTCAAGGTGCGCGGCGAGGACCTGCTGACCACGGAAATCACCTACTGGGACGAAAAGGGCGAGCTCAAGCGCACCATGCAGTTCCTGGACATCAAGGAGCTGGGCGGCCGCACCATGCCCGCCAAGATGATGCTCATCCCCGCGGACAAGCCGGACGAGTACACCGAGGTGATCTACGAGGCGCTGGATTTTGACGCAGAGGTGCCGGACAGCACGTTCACGCTGCAGGCGCTCAAGCAGTAGCTACCCCCACCCATCCATCGCCCCACCAAAATCCGTCGTATACCCCGAGTGGGCCGTGCACATCATGGAAACGCCCGACAGCTCGGCGAGCTTGTGGATGGACTGCTCCGAGGCGATGGTGTTCATCGACATGAAGCCGGGGCCGGTGTGGGCGCGGGCCTTCTTGAGCTCCACGGCGTCGCCGGTGAAGAGCATGGAGCCGTCGACAAGGTAGGCCATCGAGCCGGGGGTGTGGCCCGGAGTGGAGATGGCCTTGACGCGGATGGGGCCGGCGTCGATGACGGCGCCGTCGGAAACGGTGGTGTAGGAGCGCGCGATGGGGCGGTTGCGGGAAAGCAGGGAGCGGCGGGTGCGGCCCTCGATGAGGGGGACTTCCAGGGTAGGCACGTGGAGTTGGGCATCGGGGAACAGGGACAGGCCGCCCACGTGATCCGTGTCCGAGTGGGTCAGGAACAGATGGGTGACCGTCTCGGGGGACAGGCAGACCGCAGACAGGCCCTTGGCCGTGGACGAGGCGCTGACGCCCGTGTCGAAGCCGATGACCGTGCCCCCTTGGCGGTAGAAGAAGCAATGCACGTACCAGGTCTTGACGGCGAACAGCCCCGGCGCGATCTCCGAGGTTGGAAGGCTGCTGAAGAACATCCGGCGCTCCCGTTGCGAGGTGTTCTGGCGGCAAATAGACACACGAATGCGCCCGCCTAGTCCCCTTTCTACGGGGCGGATGCGGTACTATTTCACCGGGGTCGTCACAGATGGAATTCAGCAGGGTAGCTAGGCGTACTAGTAGACGGAGGTTTGGCCGGACGGGTGGTCCCGCCAAGCCAGCAGCGAGCACGCGATGAAACTGGGTACGGTTCTCGCGAAGACCATCAAGGGTCTCTACGACGTCCTTGCAACTTATTGCCTCCTCCTGATCCTGCAGTTCGCCGTCACGGCGTTCCTGTTCCATCTGGCGGCGGATGCCCTGGCCGAGCACTTCGGCTACCCGGACATCGGCCTGCTGTGGCGGCAGCTGGCGCTCAAGTTCTCCATCGGGCCGACGGCGCTGCGCATCGCCGTGTTCGCGCCGCTGCACGTGCTGCTGTTGATCCTGACGAGCAAGCCGCGCAAGGTCATCCAGCCCTACTTCGAGCGGGCCTTCGACGGCATCGTCTACGGCTTCCGGCGCATCACCCGGGGGTCGCCGCGGTTCCAAACCGGCGTCGAGCTGTTTTACAGCCTGGTGGTCACCGCCCTGTTCATCCCCTTCGTCATCCAGCCGACGCTCGTCCCCGGCCTGCTGGGCAAGGACGCTTGGGCCAGCCGCTGCGCCAACCTGCTGGACGGGACGGCGTCGGATGCCATCGCCGACTCGGTGGTGGGCTTCTATCGGCGCTTCTACGCCGAGCCGGTGGTGGCCGAGGGGGTATCCGCCGAGGAATTCGCCGGCACGACCGAGGCCGGCGGCGTGGAGATCCCCACCACGGTCGTCACCGGGGAAGACGGCAGCAAGCAGCCCGTCGCCGGCCCCCGCCAGACGGGCGCTCAGCCGATGATGGATCGCTGGAATCCCTATGTGGAACAGGTGGCCGAGGGTGACCCCAAGCAGTACGCCTTCCTCAAGGCGTTCATGTGGGTGGAGTCGTCGGGCCAGCAGTATGCCGTCAGCCCCACCGGCTGCGCGGGATTGATGCAGTTTTGCTCCGGCACCGCCCGGGATCACCCCTACCGCGGGGTGTTCGGCGTCGGGCAGGTCTATGCCTGCGGGTGCGACGGCGCCTGCCGCGTGGCTCGCAGCACCCAGATGGATCTGGAGTCGGGGGACCTGTCGTTGATCAAGAGCCACGCCGACGAGTTCCCCTGCGAACTCACCGACGCCCGCTTCGACCCGGCCAAATCCATCGAGGCCGCCGGGCTCTACATCGACCGCCTACGGGGCTCCTACGACGATAACCTGTACCTGATGTACATCGGCTACAACTCGGGTCCCGGGGTCTCCAACCGAGTGTGGAAGGCGCTGGACCGCGACGCCACGGCGGATTTGACCGACATCGAGCCGCTGCTGGCCGACGCCATGCGCCCCTACTACGGCGACGGTTCCGAGGCCCGGGCCAGGGGGTTGATGACCTCCACGCTCCCCAGGCTGGGCAAGGCCTTCGACCGCCATTACACCCACAGCGCACCCCCGGAGCCGGCGCCGATCCAGCTCCCCGTCACCGTCCCCACCGCCGGCTGAGCGACCGAACAGGAACCTGGGAATCCGATAGGATGGCCGCTCCGATGTGAGGAGGGTTCCGTGGGACATCTGGTTGAGTTCATGGTCAAGGGCGGGCCGCTGATGTACGCGGTCCTGCTGTTCTTCATGTGTTCGGGCCTGGCGACCTTGATCTGGGCTGGGCTGGCGGTGGCCCGCAAGCGGGTGCCGTCGCCGGTGTGGCTGCTGCTGCCGCTGATGACGCTGGCCTTTGGCCTGTTGGGACGGCTGACCGGCCAGCTCCAGGTCTCCAAGGCCATCGGCGCCGCGTCCCAGGATTTCCTGCAGAGCCTGCTGTACTCGGGGCTGTCCATCTCCGTCTATCCGGAGATCAGCGGTTGGGGAGCCTTGCTGCTCCTTTGCGCCGGTTCGTCTCTGCTGGCCGGGGTGTGCCACGCCATCGGCGCCGGCAAGGGGGCCCGCTGGTCGGTGGCCCCGGGGTTGCTGGCCGGGATGCTGCTGCTGCCGGGATCGCTGGGACTGTGCGCCTGGATCCTCCTGTCCAAGATGCTGTCGCCCGGGCCGGTGCTGTTCATCCCCGTCGGGCTGGCCAACGCCAGCGTGGGTGTCATCGCGGTGGGGCTGCGGGACGGCGTGGAGGACAAGGACCGGGAACGCATGGCGGCGGCCCGGGGGCTGGTGGGGTTCCTCACCGTGCTCACGGCGGTGGCCGGCACCGTGATGATCCACGTCATGGGCACGATGTACCTGCACCAGTCCGCGGGCGGGCGCACCGTCTTCATGGCGCAGACCACGGCCGCCCGGGGGCTGGACATGATCGACGCCGGCACCCTGGGGCTGGTAGCCATCGTGCTGGCGATGGTAGCGGGGCTGATCCCCGTCGCCTGGTCGGCTCGCTCCCTGTTCAAACTCCCCACCATCGCCTGGGGGGCGGTGTCGCTGATGATGGTGGCCGTGGTGGTGGTGATGCACGTCGGGGCGGTGTGGCAGGCACACATGGTGGCCGCCCGGGGCAACCTGATGAAGATCACCGACGTCACGCTGCACCAGTCAATCCTCCCCGAGCGGGAGCAGTCCGACGACCGCATGCTGCCCTACTTCGACCAGCTGGCGGAGATCTCCACCGGAGCGTGGCTGGCCTTCGACACCTCCATCGGAGAGCCAGATTCCTACTGGGGGTACGCCGAGGAGGAGTCGTCGGTCACGGCGGTGGCCGCGGCACCGTCGCTGCCCGCCAGCAAATTGCTCGATATCCCCATGGTCCAGCGCCGGGGCGGGGCGTGGCCCCAGTTACTGATCCTGACCCGCGAGCCCCACTACGGGGAGCTCCCCGAGCGCTGGCTCGACTCGCCCTACTTCGAGTGGGTCCGCCTCTCCAGCGTGAGGCTGCGGTGGTTGGCCCCTGCGGAAGGAGCGGAGCAGGATACCGGTATCGACGGTGTGTCCACCGGGCAGCGGGGAGAGGTCGCCGATCCGGCGAAAGGCCAGGGGCTGGCAGCGCTGCTGGAGGAGCCGGGCGTTGTCGGTGATCTGCTGGCCAGCGCCCCCGTGCCGGACGATCTGGAGCGCACCTTGTACCTGGTGGACGGAGCGGTGTACGCCGACAAGGAGCTGGGGCTGGGTGAGCGACCCGACGCCACATGGCTGCTGTCCACCCACAAGGACGCCCGGGCGTTCGACACCGTGGATTCCATCGCCGCGGCGCTGGCATCCATCGTCAAGGAGGAGCGCCCCTCCCAGGTGGTATTCGTGCCGGGTGAACGCTGGACCGTCCAGGATCTGGTGACCCTTTGCCAGGCGGTGGATGCCCAGGACGAACAGTACGCGTCCTGGGAAGAGCCGGCGAACGTGACCGTGTGCTCCATCGACAGGCTCGTGCCGCCCAATCCAGCGGATCCCTTCGGCACCGTCGCCCGCCTGCGGGGCACGACGGTGGTGGAGGAGGCCCGCCTGTCGGACAATCCCACCGTGGGCATGGGCTCCCTGCACAAAAACGACATCGAGAAGGTCATCCGCCGCCGGCTGACGGCCATCAAGAGCTGCTACGAACGGGCGCTCAAGCACCAGCCGACCCTGGAGGGCAAGATCACCGTGTCGTTCACCATCGGCATCCACGGCAAGGTCACGGAAGCCTCGATCCAGTCCTCGACGATGAACAACGCCGAGGTGGAGCAGTGCATCATCAGCCGGTTCAAGCGCATGCGCTTCCCAGTCCCCTCGGGCGGGGGGGTCGTCAAGGTGAGCTATCCGTTCGTGTTCAAGGCTGGCTGAGGGGGGCGGCGGGTCAGTCTTTGTTGCGGTCCCGGCTCTTGCCCGAGTCGCCGGAATCCCGGTCCCGGGATCGGCCGCTGTTGCCGTCATCGCTGGTTCTGGGTGAGCGCGGTGCGTCCGGGATGTTGTGCTGGGGGGGGGCGCCCGTGACTCTGGGACCGCCGCTCCAGGGTGGGTCCCTCGGCCCGGGGGGCCATGGTTCCTGCGGGTTGTAATTGTCGGCATCTCCCCAACCGTCCGGGCCGTCAGGCGGAAGGTTGATGAGTTCATACGAGCTGTTTTCCAGGCACACGCACAGGTGTGGCGAGAGGTGCGTGCCCGGCGGACAGTCCCCGTTCGAGAACAAATGGCATTCCCACATGGACCGATCCGAGGGCAACAGGTCCTCCGGTGGTGTATTCAACCCCATCAGCGCCGTCCATCGGTACCAGCCCAGCTGTCGCCCGCCCCAGAATCCCCACCCACTATCTCCAGACGCGACACCGCGAACGAAAGAGCCGACGGTCTGGGCCCCCTGCCTCCACTCGATGCCCGCGACCCCGGCGAGGACGGCCACCTCCCGCTCCTCACCCTCCCGGCGGACCACGACGCCGCCGTCTGGAGCCAGCATGGCCATCTCGCCCTCTTCGAGCAGCGCCATCGCCGTGCCGTCGCTGTCGGTGCGCAGCCCCAGCTCCCCGCTCCACAGCTGGACCAGCGGCCCCGTGGGGTGGACGTCGAGGGAGAAGAAACTGGCATCCCGGCACCACAGCCGGGAACCGTCGTCCAGCCGCAGCTCCATCATCGAACCGCCGCCGGTCATCAGCACGTCGCCAGCCCGGATGACATCCCCCGTGGCCAGCGGCTCGCTCATCCCGCCCGCCCGCAGGACGATGCCCTCCCCTTCCAGCGAACCCACCATGCCGACGGCGCGCTCCACGGCGCTGGCCGGCGCCGTAGCCCACACAACAGCGGTCAGCAACAGGAATGAGATGATGTGTCGTCGGGTTATCGCGGTCCCCATCGCGACCTCCTCGCAGCTCATTGTGGCACGGATGCTCACCTGCTAGACGGAAATCTCGGGGACCTATTCCGGGAATCGAGAATCGGTGCTCTAGTCGTTGATCCAAACGGCGATGCCGTTGGCGTCGATCTCCACGGCCAGCGTGGGCAGCTCCGGCTCGGGGGCGGTGGTATCCCAGATGATGACGCCAGCCGGGACGACCGCCACGAACTCCGCGGGGTCCTTCTCCTGGAAGTGCTTCAGCGCGATCTCACACTCGTCCTCCACCACGTCGTCCTTGGTGCGGTCTTCCAGGGACTCCAGGGCGTGGGCCGACGAGGGGTCACCAATGCGCACCAGCAGGTGGATCAACGCCACGACCCCCTCGGTGACCATGTTGTCGTCCCGCCGCAGCACCTGGTGGATGGTCTCCACGGACGAGACGTCGGCCAGGGCGATGAGCAGGTCCACGGAGTGGCCCCAGGCGATGGGGTCCTTCTCGTTGAGCACCTCGGTGTGGATCAGCGGTAGCAGGCCCGGGTGGGCGTAGTACTTGAGCGCGGCCAGCGCCGCGGCCCGCACGCCGCCTTTCTTGTCCGTGCGCACCACGTTCTCCAGGGCCGGGGCCACCACCGAGCCGGGCATCCCGGAGCGGGCCAGCCCCTTGCACGCGGAGATGCGCACCTTCTTGTCGTCGTCGTCCAGGAGCGACAGGTAGGCGTCGTACAGCAGCGGGTGGTTGATGGACTCGGCGGCCTCCAGCGCCTTGAGCCGGGGCTTGCGCTTGATGGTGCGGTCCTTGGCGATGAGGATCGTCAGGTCCCCGGCGCCGCGCAGGTCCCGGTCCACCAGCGCCTTGAGCAGCGCGATGATGAAGCTGTTGTCCAGCTTGCGGTAGGTACCCAGCACCACCGGGACGGCCTTGTCCACGCGGGAGGCGTCCTCGTCCAGCAACTGCTTGAGGGCCTTCTTGCGGCTGCCGTCGGAGACCAGGTCGTTGGACAGGATACCCGTCAGGTGGCCCAGGGCCGTATGCCCGCCGATATCCGCCAGCGCCTCCACCGCCGTATCGCAGACGCTCTTCTCGGGATCGCTGGTGCACACCGCACCCAGGGCTTCGATGGCCTCCTCGCTGCCCCGCTCGCCCAGCAGCTCCGCCGCGTCCTCGCGGTCGTCCTCGTCGTCGCTGTTTTGCAGTACGTCGATGAGTTCGGCGTCGGACATCTTTTCGAGTTTCTTGGCCACGGCCGCCGAAGGGAACACAAGGGCAGCAACCAAACACCAGGGAATCCAACGAACCATCACGAACCTCCTTGGGGGGCATTGAACGTGCCACCGCCGTCGATATTCATTCATCTGGCCAGAAATGAACAGCAGCGCTCCTGGTACACTCACCCGATCCGCTGGTGTAATGACCGGCCACGAAGGGCGCCGCATGTTCTCACGCCTGGTTTACCTGGCCTTCCTGCTCTCCGGGATCAGTGGTCTCGTGTACCAGGTTGTGTGGGTGCGCGAGTTCGGACGGATATTCGGCAACACGGTCTACTCCGCATCCCTGGTGACGGCGGTGTTCATGTGCGGCCTGGGCCTGGGCAGCTACCTGGTGGGGCTGTGGGCAGACCGCAACTACCGCCGCAGCGCCGCTTACCCCCTGCGCATGTACGGCTACTTCGAGCTGGCCATCGCCACCCTGGCGGCGATCCTGGCCCTGGCCCTGCCGGCCCTGGAGCCCCTCTCGGCCCATATTTCCAGCTACGAGCAAGGGGCGGACGGCTGGTTCCACCTCACCGCCGGGTCCTACGCGTTCCGTTACGTGGTGGCCATCGTCCTGCTGGCCCCCATCACGTTTTTGATGGGTGGCACGCTGACCCTGCTGATCCGCTTCGTGCTGGCGGAGAATATCGAGCTGTCCGGCTGGCGCATCGGGCTGCTCTACGGCTTCAACACCGGTGGCGCTGCTCTGGGCGCTTTCCTGAGTGATTTCGCCCTGATCCCGGTGTTGGGGCTGCTGTCCGCACAGCTGGTGGCCGTCGGCTTCAACGTGCTGGCCGCCGCCGTGGCGCTGCGCCTCGCCATCCGCGCTTCGGCATCCCAGGCGCCGCCACCACCCCCGGAGGCCGCCGTCGCCGGGGACGCCTCCCGCGCCAGCGTCGCCTTCACCGGCGCGGCGATCCTGCTGTCCGGGTTCGCGGCGATGGGCATCGAGATCCTGTGGTTCCGCCACCTCAACATCGGCCTGGGCAGCCTGCGGGCGGTCTTCTCGCTGCTGCTGACGGTCATCTTGCTGGGCATGTGGGGCGGCTCGGTGGTGGGGGGGCTGGTGCACCGGCGGTTCAAGCGCCCGGTGCTGTTCTACCTGCTCTCCCAGACCGCCTTCGTGATGGTATCGCTGCACCTGCTGGCGACCCTCGATCCGTCCAAGGTGGACCTGGAGTTCCGCCAGCAGCTGTTGCAGGCCAGCGGGCTCAAAGAGTGGCTGCTGTGCGCCGCATTCAACCTGCGCCCCATCGTGCTGATCACCGCGGTGCCGGCGTTCCTGATGGGGTTCGCCTACCCGCTGGCCAACGCCAACATCCAGCGGGCGGTGAGCCGGGTCGGCCGCCGGGCCGGGCTTCTGTACCTGGCCAACACGGTGGGGGCCGTGCTGGGCTCGACGATCACCGGCTTCTGGCTCATCCCCACCTTCGGGATCCAGCGTTGCGCGCTGATCCTGGGCATCGTGGCGGCGTCCACCCTGATCCCGCTGGTGCTGTCCGCCCCTTTGGGGCGTCGCGGCATGGGCCGCCGCCGCATCGTGCAGCTGGCCGCCCTCCCCTGCGTGGCCGGGCTGGTCGCGGCGCTGTGGGCCTGGGCCAGCCTGCCCGAGCACCACATGCTCTCCGCCGCCATCCCCAAGCAGGGCAAGCTGCTGCACCTCAGCGAGGGCGTGTACGAGGTCATCGCCGTCACCGAGGGCGAGGATCCGTCGGACCGGCTGCTGTTCACCAACGGCCACAACATGGCCTCAACCCAGCTCATGTCCCAGCGGTACATGCGCCACGCCTCCCACCTGCCGCTGCTGCTGATGGACGAGCCCACGGACATGCTGCTGATCTGCTTCGGCACCGGCTCCACCTTGCACGCCGCCTCCCTGCACCCCTCGATCCAGCGCATCGAGGCGGTGGATCTGTCCCGGCACGTGTTGCAGCAAGCCCACTTCTTCGAGCCCTCGAACCATGGCGTGCTGGCCGATCCCCGGGTCCACGTATTCGTCAACGACGGCCGCCAGCACCTGTGGATGCAGGACGAGGAGCGCTACGATCTGATCACGCTGGAGCCGCCCCCCATCTCCTTCGCCGGGGTCTCGTCCCTGTACTCGGAAGATTTCTACGAGCTGGTGCGCAGCCGCCTCAAGCCCGGCGGCCGTTTCACCCAGTGGCTGCCGGCCTACCAGGTCCCCGAGGAGACGGTGCGCTCGATGGTGCGCTCGTTCCTGGATGTCTTCCCCGACGCGGTGCTGCTGTCCGGCGAGCGCAAGGAGCTGGTGCTGCTGGGCACCAACGGGCCGGCCACCCCGGTCGACCCTGACCTCATCCACCGCAAGCTGCAGGCCAACCCGGCGATCCAGGCCGATCTGGAGGCCGTCTACCTGGGCACGACCACCGAGATCATCGGCTCGTTCCTGGCGTCATCCGCCATCCTCGAGGCGGGCACCACAGGCGTGCCCCCCGTGACGGACAACCGGCCGTTGATGGAGTACTCGGTGCGGGCCAAAGCCTTCGAAAACCGCTTCCCCCGCGACCTCATCGATGTCCGCACCGTGGGCAGTTGGTGCCCCGGCTGCTTCGTCGGGGACGGGCTGGCCCCGTCGGTGCCGCACCTGGTGGACTACCTGATGTTCCTCAGCGCCTACTACGACAGCGACGCCTTTTTGGTGCACCGCACCTACCGCGTCGCCGGGCCCCAGCTCATCGATCTTCCACCACCGGAGTTGTCACCAGCTTACGGTCAATGTAGTTACCTGCCTGCGATCTTCTCGCACAAGGAGGACCCATGATGCGCACACGATCCCTGGCCGCCGTGATGGCCGTCGCCTGTATCGGCCTGCTGTTAGCCCCCCTTTCTTGCAAGAACAAGGGCGAAAAGGAGATGGGCGACGCCGGCTTCCAGGCCCTCGACCTGGACGATCCGCCGGAAGATTTTGCGGCCGCCATCGCCGAAGTCCGTGCCGCTCAGCCGTGGGACGAACGCAAGAACGCCATCAAGGAGACCGTCGACGATCCCCGCACGGCGATGAAGCTCAAGATGGACTTCGAGACCCTGGACGAGTCCTTCAAGCTGGGTTCGGCCTTCCTGGCTAACTGGCAGCTGCCCGAGGGCAACTTCCGCTACATGTACGACTGGCTGGACGGGACCTGGGTCGAGGGGGACAACCAGGTGCGTCAGGCCGGCTCGTTGTGGGGCGTGGCCCTGTGCCACCGCTACCGTCCCACCCCCGAGACCCGGGCGGTGCTGGACAAGGGATTGCGGTTCTGGTTCGACCACACGGTGGACGGCCCGGATGGATCGCTGACGCTCAAATACCTCGACGAAAAGAAGATCGACTCGGGCACAGTGGCGCTGGTGGCGCTGAGCATCGTCGAGTTCCTCAAGACCGACGACGAGATCAGCGACGAATACCGGGCCGAGCTCACCACCAAGCTGGACGGCTACCTGGCGTTTTTGGTGTGGATGCAGCTGGACAACGGCCACATCTCCCGCAGCTTCCGGCACGACAAGCAGACCAAGCGCAAGAAATCCAGCCCGTACTACGACGGCGAGTCGCTGCTGTGCCTGTGCAAGGCCGCCCGCGAGCTGGGACACGACGAGCTGGTGCCGGTCATCGAGAAGGCCGCCAAGGGCATGTCCCGCACCTACACCATCGAGGCGTGGGCCGAGGATCGGGACTCCAATCAAACCAAGGGCTTCTACCAGTGGAGCTCGATGGCCTTCGCCGAGTACTACCAGGCCAAGTGGACGGACTACGAGCTGTACGGTGACGTGACCCTGGCCCTGGGCTGGTGGATGACCCACACCCACGAGACGCTGCGCAAGGGCCGCAACCACGCCTACGCCGTCGAGGGGCTGGCCAGCGCCTACCGCATCGCCCGCTGGCGCGGCGACGTGCCGGCCCAAACCGACCTGCTGTACGTGGTCGACCGCTCCTTGTACAAGCTCTCCACCTGGCAGATCGGCGGGCCGCTGGCGGACAAGAACAAGTTCCTCACCAGCAACCCCACCACCGATGCGCTGGCCATCGGCGGCGTGATGAACGCCCGCAAGAAGAGCGGCCGGCCGGTCTCCGAGGACACGGCCCACCAGCTGCGTATCGACGTGACCCAGCACCAGATGCACGCGGTGACGCTGGCGATGGAGTTCATCTACGCCGAGGACGCCAAGTAGCCTCTAGAAATCGGCGGCGCGGGCAAACCGGCGGGGCTCTTCCAAATGGGCGGTGTGGCCGATGGCGTCCATCACCCGGTGCTGGATCGACGCGTTTGCGGCCACCATACGCTCGGCGACGCCGCAGAACTTGGCGTCCTCGGATCCCGTGATGAGCATGGTGGGGATGTCCAGATCCCCGATACGGTCCCACAGCGGCGGCATGGCGCCGGTGCCCATGCCCTCCAGCGCCCCGCAGATCCCGTCGGCGGAGAGCTTGCGGCGGCGGCGCTCCATGGACTCGCGGAAGCCCGGCTCGATGTTGCGCTGGGACTGGAGGATGGGGACCTTGGACCAGTGGTCGCAGAACCAGTCCACGCCGTGTTCCCGGACGCCTTCGGCGATGGCGCGATCGGTCTCCAGGCGCTTGGCACGTTCCTCCTCGTCTTCCAGGCCCGGGGTGCCCCCCACCAGGATCAGCTGGCTGGGTGCGGGCCGGGGCGCATCGCCGTCCAGCTCCCCGAGCAGCAACGACAGCGCCAGGCGGGCTCCCATGGAGTAGCCCAGCAGCTTGAAGGGGCCGTCCACCGTCTGGTCGATGACCGCCGCCAGCTGCCCCGCCACCGCGGGCATGGCGTATGGAGCCATCTCCTGCGGGGCGTCGCTGGCACCGTGCCCCAGGATGTCGGGGAGGATCCAGCGGGAGGGCATGGCCTCGAACAGGGGTGTGAAGTCCGGGCCGGAACCCGTGAATCCGTGCAGGGCAACCACGGTGGGGGCCTCGTCGCCGGAGGCGTTGAAGGTCTTGACGTTCCATTGGAGGCCAGCGCCCACGTCGACGCGGGTCTTGGATGATTCGATGGCGGGCATGTCGTTACGCTCCTGCTGCTGCTGATTAGTAGTGCCAGGGGAACTTGGAGAAATCACGCGGGCGTTTTTCCAGGAAGGAATCGCGGCCTTCCTGCGCCTCGTCCGTGCCGTAGGCCAACCTGGTCGCCTCACCGGCGAACAGCTGCTGGCCCACCAGCCCGTCGTCGGGCAGGTTGAAGCCGAACTTGAGCATTCGCATCGCGGTGGGGCTCTTGGTGTTGATGATGCGGGCCCACTCCAGGGCCGTGGATTCAAGCTCGGCGTGGGGAACGACGGCGTTGATGGCGCCCATCTCGAAGGCCTCGCGGGCCGTGTAGTCGAATCCCATGAAGAAGATCTCGCGGGCCCGCTTCTGGCCCACCTGGCGCGCCAGCAGGGCCGAGCCGTAGCCGCTGTCGAAGCTGGCCACGTCCGGGTCGGTCTGCTTGAAGCGGGCGTGCTCCTCGCTGGCCAGGGTCAGGTCGCACACCACGTGGAGGCTGTGGCCGCCGCCGGCTGCCCAGCCGGGCACGACGGCGATGACGACCTTGGGCATGAAGCGGATCAGGCGCTGCACCTCTAGGATGTGCAGGCGGCCCAGCTTGGCCGGGTCCACCTCTCCGCCCTCCTCCTGGTACTTGTAGCCGTCCTTACCGCGGATACGCTGATCCCCACCGCTGCAAAACGACCAGCCGTCATCTTTGGGAGAAGGCCCGTTGCCGGTGATCAGGACGCAGCCCACATCGCTGCTGCAGCGGGCGAACTCCAGCGCCCGGTACAGCTGGTCCACGGTCTGGGGGCGGAAGGCGTTGCGCACGTGGGGCCGATCGAATGCGATGCGGATCGTGCCGTGTTCCACCGCGCGGTGCACGGTGATGTCGTCCACGTCCAGCCCGTCGATGGGCTTCCAGCGGGTCGGGTCGAAGAGTTCGGAGACCATGAAACCTCCTCGGTTGAAGGCCTGTAAACGGCGGCGATGATACTCCAAGGAGGACCTGGACTCCATCGCAGCGGACGTCCGCCTTTATAAGGAAAGCCCGATGAGTTCTTGAACCGCCGTTTCCCCTCCTCTACGATGCGTTCGGATTGAGGAGCCAGGATCAGTCATGGTGGGTAGGTATCGACAGGATCTGACGGGTAGCACGCGCCTGGTCGGCCTCATCGGTGAGGACGTCAGCCGCTCGCTGAGCCTGTTGCTGCACAACGAGGCCTTCAGCTCCCTCGAGCTGGACTGGGCTTACGTGCCACTCCCGGTCGCCCACGAGCCCCACGAACGCCTCGGCGATGCCGTCCGTGGCCTGCGGGCGCTGGGTTTCGTCGGTGCCAACGTGACCATGCCCTACAAGGTCGAGGTGCTCCCCTTCCTGGACGAGTTGACCAGCACGGCCCGGCGTATCGGGGCGGTCAATACCATCCGTGTGGACGACGACGGCCGGCTCATCGGCGGCAACACGGACGGCGTGGGCTTCCTGGCCGACCTGGGCCAGCAGGGGGTGGACTGGCGGGAGCACCCGGCCCTGATCCTGGGCGCTGGCGGCGCGGCGCGGGCCGTGGCCAACACCCTCGCCGAGCGGGACTGCCCCCACATCACCGTGGTCAACCGTACCGAATCCCGAGCCTGCCGGCTGGTGGACGAGCTGACGGACACGTTCCCCCAGCAGTCCGTGGAGGCCAGCCCCTGGACCGAGCGGGTGGACGCCGCCCGCAGCGACTCCCTGATCATCAACTGCACCCCCGTGGGCATGGACGGCATCCGCACCCCCGGTGGTGAGAGCAGCCCCTGGCCGGCGGACGCGGCCCTCTTCCCGGATCAGGTCGTGGCCGACCTGGTCTACACCCCCCAGCTGACCCCCCTGCTGATCCGCGCGATGAAGGAGGGGCTGCAAGGGGTACCCGGGCTGGGCATGCTGGTGCACCAGGCCGCCCTGAGTTTTGCCTGGTGGACGGACGCCTCCCCGCCCGTTGAAGCGATGCACGAGGCGCTGTCACATCAGCCCGGCTGTCTCTGAGGATCTCCATGGCCCACTCGCAAGAAATCCCCGCCAAGGGTGACAGCTGGCGAATGTTCGACCGCATCGCGCCCACCTACGACCTGGTCAACCGCTCCCTGTCCATGGGGCAGGACATCCTGTGGCGCGGGCGTCTCTCCAAGCGGGTGCCGGCGGTCAACAACCTGCACGTCCTGGACCTGGCCACCGGCACCGGCGACCAGCTGCTGTCGGTGATCAACGAGCGGCCGGAGGCGGTCATCGAGGCCGTCGGGCTGGATCTCTCCGAGGGGATGCTGGAGGTGGGCCGCAAGAAGATGGAGGCCCGGGGGCTGGGCTCGCTGGTCAAGCTGATGCACGGGGACGCCAGCAAGCTGCCGTTCGAGGACCGCTCCTTCGACGCCGTGACCATGTCGTTCGGCATCCGCAACGTGGACAACGTGCCGGCGACCCTGGCGGAGATCCACCGGGTGCTCAAGCCGGAAGGCCGGGCCCTGATCATGGAATTCTCCTTGCCCCGGCAACGCGCCATGCGGGGCATGTACCTGGTGTATCTACGCCAGCTGCTCCCCCGCCTGGGCGGTTTGATCTCCGGCGACACCAGCGCCTATCGCTACCTCAACCTCACCGTCGAGGAGTTCCCCTACGGGGACGAGTTCTGCGGCATGATGCGTGACGCCGGCTTTGCCGACGCCAGCGCCATCCCGCTGACCTTCGGGGTTGCGTCCATTTACGAGGGTCGTCCATGACCGTCGTGGAGCTGGCCCCCAGCCACGACCTCCGCCACGGACTGGAGACGCTGCACCACGCCCTGGAGTCCATCGACAGGGCTCCTGCCAACGACGGACTGCGGCGTCTGGAGACGTCCTTCGACGAGACCACCGATCTACTGGGCTGGCTGAGCGCGACGCCGGCGGACGCCGGGCGGGTGTACTGGCGCTCCCGCGATGGCCGCTACGAGGCCGCCGGGTGGGGTGTGGCCCAGGCCTTCGACGACGAGACCACAGAGGATCCGGAGAGCTGCCTGCGGGAGATCGCCCACCGGCTGTCCGGTGCCCCCGCCGGAGTTCGGTACTTCGGGGGATTGGCCTTTGATCCGGCGAGCCAGCCAGCCAGCGAGTGGGGGGGCTTCGGACGCTGGCGGTTCGTGGTGCCGCACGTCGTGGTGGAGCGCCAGGACGGCCGGCAACGGGTCGCCGTGCACCTCGGAACGCAGGCGGACGGCGCCGACCTGGCTCGGCTGCTCGATGGCGTGACCAAGGGCGAAGGGACCCTCGATTATGCGGGGGAGCGGTTCCACGAGCCGGACCCGATGGGCTGGGCCGCCGGCATCGAGGCCGCCCTCTCCACCTTCCCCAGCGGCCGGCTGGACAAGGTGGTGCTGGCGCGCCGTTCCCGCATCGGCCTGGCTCGATCGCTGGATCCCCTGACCATCTTGGGCCGCCTGCGGGCGCAACAAGCCGACACGGTGCACTTCGCCGTGCAGCCGGCGGGGGGGGCCACCTTCCTCGGCTGTTCACCGGAACGGCTGTTCTCGAGGCGGGGGGGCACCCTGCGCACCGAGGCCATCGCCGGGACGCGGCCCCGTGGAGCGACGGCAGACCAGGACGACACACTGGGCGCCGAGCTGCTCGGGGACGGCAAGGAGCGCCACGAACACGAGCTGGTGGTGGGCCACGTGCGGGACGCCGTCGCCCAGCGGTGTGAACCCTTTGAAGAGACGGGACGGCCCGAGCTGTTGCGGCTGCGCCACGTCCAGCACCTGTGCTCCCGGTTCGCCGGCACGCTGCGGGACGGGATCGGGGACGGGGACCTGATCACCGCCTTGCACCCCACGCCGGCGGTCTGCGGGCTGCCCGTGGAGGGCGCCCGCCAGTTCATCCGCCAGCGGGAGCCGTTCCACCGGGGCTGGTATGCGGGCCCCGTGGGCTGGATCTCCGAGTCGGGGGCCGAGTTCTTCGTCGCCATCCGCTCGGCGCTCTGCCTGGACCAGACCCTATGGACCTATGCAGGTGCGGGTATCGTGCCGGGCTCGCAGCCAGAGGCCGAGTGGCGGGAGATCGACCGCAAGAGCCGGCCCTTCTTCATGCTCGCGGAGGCGCCATGAACAACGCCGCGCTCAACACCCGCTGGGGAACCTGGATCATCGAGGAGTTGGCCCGCTGCGGTGTGCCGCACATCTGCGTGGTGGCCGGCTCCCGGTCCACACCGCTCGCGGCCGCCGCCGTGGAGCACTCGACGCTGGCGACGTCCGTGTTCACGGATGAACGTTCTGCGGCGTACTTCGCCCTGGGGATGGGTAAAGCCACGGGCCAGCCGGCGGCGGTGATCACCACGTCCGGCACGGCCACGGCCAACCTGGCGCCGGCGGTGATGGAGGCCAGCGCAGCCCGCGTGCCGCTGCTCTTGCTCACGGCAGATCGACCCCCGGAGTTGCGGGACACGGGCGCCAACCAGACCGTGGAACAGGTGGGGCTGTTCGGCTCACGTGTGCGCTGGAGCTTCGATCTGCCTTGCCCGGACGACCGCGTGCCCCTGACGGCGCTGCTCACCACCATCGACCAGGCGGTATCCCGGGCCAACGGCGCCCCAGCCGGGCCGGTGCACCTCAACTGTATGTTCCGCCAGCCGCTGGGGCCGGAGGAGACCCTCGACGACACGCTTTCGCCCGAGGCGTCGGCCTGGATCTCCCGCTCGACGCCCTGGACGACGTACGCCGCCCCTTGTCTGACCGTCGGCAACGACGACCTCCAGGCGCTGGCGACGACCCTCTCCAATCCCCGCCGGGGTCTGCTGGTGATCGGGTCCTTGGATGATCCGCAGGAACAGCTGGCGGCCGCCTCGCTGGCCCGCGTGCTGGGCTGGCCGGTCTTTGCCGACGTCACCAGCGGTCTGCGGCTGACCACGGATCTGGAATACGCCATCGACCCGTACGACGCGCTGCTGGCCAGCAAGTCGTTCACCAGACGGTGCCGGCCCGACGTCATCGTGCAGCTCGGTGGCGCCATCGTGTCCCGCCGATTCCTGGACTGGCGCCGCGGCCTGGAGTCGGTGCGCCACCTGATGATCCGCCCCGATGCCGCCCGCCTCGACCCCACCCACGGGGTTCACTGGCGTCTGCAGGCGCACCTGACGGCGCTGCTACCCCAGCTCGTCCCCCTGCTGGCACCCAGCTGCGACATGCGCTGGCGGTCCTCATTGCAAAAGGCAGCGGCCGCAGCGATCGCGTGCCTGGACAACGAGCTGCCCTGGGCCGGCCCGCTCAACGAACCTGCGGTCGCCCGGAGCCTTACCCACTCGTTGACCTCGGCCACCGGCCTGATGATCTCCAACAGCATGCCCATCCGTGACGTGGACGTCTTTGGCCGGCGCCAAGCGGACCCGCCCACCGTGATCACCAACCGAGGCGCCAGCGGCATCGACGGCATCGTCGCCACCGCCGCCGGCTGGGCCCGGGGGCGCAACTCGGCCGTGACCGTACTGATGGGGGATCAGGCGCTTCTGCACGACCTCAACTCCCTGTCGTTGCTGGGGGGCCATGACCAGCGAGTGGTGGTCGTGGTGGTCAACAACGGCGGGGGTGGTATCTTCTCGTTCCTGCCCATCGCCAAGCATCCGGAGCTGCTGGAGCGGGCCTTCGCCGCGGCCCACGACTGGACCTTCGGCGACATCGCCCGCTCCTTCGGGCTCCAGGCCTACGCCCCGGCGGACCTGGACACGCTGAACGAAGCGCTGGCCCGGGCCCACGCCGACAGCGGCCCGAGCCTCATCGAGGTGCGCACCGAACGGGGCGCCAACCGCGAGCTGCACGCCCAGCTGCTGGCTGCCGTCACCGCGTCGGTGGACCAACTGTGAGCGCGGTCCAGACCTGGCTGCTGGCCTCCCGCCCCAAGACGGTCGCCGCGTCCGTGGCCCCGGTGCTCATCGGTACGGCCATGGCCGTGGCCGACGGGGCCTTCCACGCGGTGGCTTTCCTGTGTGCCTTCGGCGGTGCGCTGCTGATCCAGATCGGGACCAACTTCGCCAACGACTACTTCGATTTCGTCAAAGGGGCCGACACCGAGGACCGGCTCGGGCCTACGCGGGCCACCCAGGCGGGCCTGATCCGGCCGGAGACGATGCGGCTGGCCTTCATCGTGGTGTTTGCCGCCGCCTTACCCCTGGGGGCCGTGCTCATCTACCGGGCCGGCTGGCCGTTGATGGTGGTGGGGCTGGCCTCCATCGCCGCGGGCATCCTGTACACCGGCGGTCCCAGACCGCTGGGCTACCTGGGGCTGGGCGACCTGTTCGTGCTGGTCTTCTTCGGGCCGGTGGCCGTGGGCGGGACTTACTACGTGCAGGCCCTCACCCTGCCCCCCGAGGTGCTCATCGCCGGGCTGGCGCCCGGGCTGCTGTCCGTGTCCATGCTGGCGGTGAACAACCTGCGGGACGTGGACACGGACCGGGTGGCGGGCAAGCGTACGTTGGCGGTACGGCTGGGGCCCACCTTCGCCCGGGTGGAGGTGGTCGTCTCGATCCTGCTGGCCCTGGCCATCCCGCTGCTGCTGGTGGACCTCACCGGAGGCCACCTGCCGGCACTGGCGGCCACCGCGGTGATCCTGCCGGCCCTGCCGGTGATGCGCCGGGTGTGGATGAACTCGGGCACGGCGCTGAACCGGAGCCTGGGGGAGACCGGACGGCTGCTCATACTGTTCAGCGTACTGTTCTTCGTCGGGTGGATGCTGTGACCGACCTGGGCTGGCGGTTGTGGCGGTACGACCTACCGCTGGTCCGCCCGCTGACGGTGATGGGCGCCGCGGCTCGGCGACGCCAGGGCCTGGTGCTGGAGCTCGATGACGGTGCCGGGGGGCGCGGCCTGGGCGAGGCGTCCCCCTTGCCCGGCTTTCATGGCCAGACCCTCGATCAGGTGGCCGAACAGATCACTCGCTGGTGCCGGGTGGGGGCTGCGGAATCGTTGCCGCCGGCAGACTCGATCCTCGGCGATGGTGAGGTGAATCCTTCCATCGAACAGCTCGGGCCGGTGGCCCGTTTCGGTGTGGAATCCGCCCTCTGGGATCTCCACCTGGCCGCCGTCGAGGGGGGGGCTCCGCGCGGTGTTCCCTGCACGGCATTGATCGGCGACGGAACACAAACAGCCATCGACCGCGCCGTCGAGCTGGCCGCCGCCGGGATCACGGCCTTCAAGCTCAAGGTGGGGCGCGGGACCGTGGGCGAGGACGTGGCTGCGGTCCGGGCCCTGGCCGAAGCGCTGCCGGATCACGTGCAGCTGCGCGCCGACGCCAACCGCAGCTGGTCGCTGGAGCAGGCGGAACGCTTCGGTGAGGCAGGGCAGATGTTGCAGTTCGTCGAGGAGCCGCTGCGCGACCCGACAGAGCTCGACGCCCTGTGGGAAGCGTCCCGGCTACCCGTGGCGCTGGACGAGAGCCTGGCGGACCACCCGGACGCGCGGCATTGTGCGGCGGTGAAGGCGCTGGTGCTCAAGCCGTCCGTGCTCGGGGGGGTACGGGCGACGCTGGAGTGGGCTCGGCGGGCACGCCGGAGGGGCCAGTTTTCCATCGTCAGTGCCACCTTCGAATCGGCGGTTGGGATGCGGGCGCTGGTGCGGCTCGCCGGTGCCGTCGGGGGGGGAGAGGCCCACGGTCTGGGCACCTGGAGCTGGTTCGCACGGGATCTGCTGGATCCGCCCCTGCGCCCCGATCCCGGATTCACCTTACCCCTCGCCGGCCGGCCGGCGCTGCGGCGGCACGAGTTGACCCTCGTGGCGGGGAGCTGAGCATGGCCACCTGCCCCGTCGCCCGGGCCGCCGAACAGTTCGGCGATGCACCGGCCCTGCTGGAGGGTGGCCGGACGTGGAGCTTCCGCGAGTGGGACGTCCTGGTCGAGCAGACGGCTGGTGCCCTCACCCGGATGGGCCTGAAGCCCGGGTCCCGGATGATGGTCCGTTGCCACAACTCCGTGCGCATGGCGGTCTTGTTGACGGCGGCCTGGCGGCGTGGGGTGACGGTCTGCCCGGTCAGCTACCGTTTCCCCTCGAAAGCCGTGGCCGATCTGTGCCGGCTGGTGCGGCCGGACTGGCTGGTGGTGGATGACGGGGAGCGGCGGGCTCGATGGCACGGCCCGGATCGCGCGGTGCTGGAAGACCTGGTATCGCTGGAACCCCGCTGGCGTCCCCGCGCAGGCGGCGAGACCGAGATCGAGCTGCCCGACGCTCAGGCAGCCACCATCCTGTTCACCTCGGGCAGCACGGGGAGGCCCCGGGGCGTCTGCCATACCCTGGCCGCCCACCTCGCCGCTGCCAAGGCCTCCAACCGCAACCTCCCCTTCGGCGCGGGCCACCGCTGGTTGCTGTCCCTGGCCGTGTTCCACGTGGGGGGTCTGGCCATCCTCACGAGGGCACTGGAGGGTGGAGGTGCGGTGGTCTTCCCGCGGGAGCAGGAGGCGCTGGCGACGGCTCTGGTGGACGGCGGTGCCACGCATGTCTCCGTCGTGGCGACCCAGCTGGAGGAGTTGCTGGCAACGCTGGAGCGTTGTCCGGAACACCTCGGTGCCATGCTCACCGGCGGTGGTCCCGTCCCGCCCGACCTGGTGGCGCGAGCCGTCGCTGCCGGCTACCCGCTGCTGGCAACCTACGGAGCCACCGAGACGGCATCCCAGGTAGCCACCACCCCACCGGGGGCTGGCGTGGAGGCGCTGAACACCGCCGGGCGGGCGCTGCCGTGCTGGCAGGTCCGCATCGGCGAGGGTGGTGAGATCCTGGTGCGCGGGGAGCCGCTGCTGCAGGGCTGGCTGGGCGACGACGGCCTGCAGCCCGCGGTGGACCGGGAGGGCTGGTACCACACCGGCGACCTGGGTTCCCTCTCCGACGGCGGCGAGCTGACCGTGCTGGGCCGGGCCGACCAGATGTTCATTTCCGGCGGCGAGAACATCCACCCCGAGGAGATCGAGCGGGTGCTGTGCGGGCACCCTCACATCCGTGAGGCGGTGGTGGTGGCCGTCCCCCACGAGCGCTACGGCGCGCGGCCGGTGGCCTTCGTGCGGGGGGTGGACGACCGGCTGCCGGGGGCCGAGGAGTTGGAGCGCTGGGCCAACGAACGCCTGCCCCGCTTCAAGGTACCGGATCGCTTCGAAGCCTGGCCGCGGATGCCCGATCAGCCGGGCTTCAAGCCAGACCGCCGCTGGCTGGCCGAGCGGGCCGTCAATCCAGATCGTCGGGAGGAGTAGGTGCCGGGCCGACGAGGGCACGGCGGATCACGCCGGGGAGTGGGATCTTCTCGCGGGTGCGGCGATCCACCGCCACGTGGGTCGTGGTGACCGTTCCCACCGGCTCACCACCGGAGTCGTGCAGCACGCAGCGCACCATGAACGAGCTCTCCCCCACGTTCAACCCTTCGACAGTCACCGAAACGTCGTCCCCCAGCCGCAGCGGCGCGCCATAGTCCGCCTCGGTGTGGACCACCGGCAGGCCGTACTTGGCGCGGTAGATCATCGGCCCGATGGGAATGCCCCGCGCCTTCATCCAGGCCTCGAAGGCCTCGTGAGCGATGTGGAACTGCTGGGCGTAGTACAGCACCCCCGCGGCGTCCGTGTGGTGCAGCCGGATCGTGGTGGGGTACTCGAAGGGCGTGGTGGCGGCTGTGTCGTCATTCATGGCAATGCAGGATAGCAGTTCGCCGGCGGGGACATGGACGGCTGCAACTGGTACGGTCGCCCGCAACGTTGGAGCTCTTCCCCAGAAGGATCATCGGCAATGCGCACGATCTACGTCGACAAGGACATCCCCAAGGTGTTGGCCGTCAAGGCGCTCAAGAAGGCCTGGCGTGGTGTGGCCTTCAGCGCCCTGTCCCACGCCCACGACCGCACCATCCCAGATCCACCGCTGCCCGGCCCGCGCGGGGTGCGGGTTCGCAACAGGTTGTGCGGCATCTGCGCCAGCGACGTGTCGTTGCTCTTCGGTGATGCGGAGCCGACGGCGGCGCCGCTGGCCCTGCCCGGCAACGATCGCCGATACCTGGGGCATGAAGTGGTCAGCGAGGTCACCGAGATCGGGCCCGAGGTCACCCGTTTCGCCGTCGGTGATCGGGTGATCATGGACACCTGCTTCGAGGGGCCCAACTGTCACAGCCAGGAGATCGACGCCCTATGCCCCACCTGCGCGGCCGGCATCCCCGCGCTTTGCGAAAACCAGTCCCTGGGTCGGGGCTGCCCCGGGGTGGGCGGCGGCTTCGGCGACGGGTACACCTGCCATGAATCCGAGGTGGCGCCGGCGCCAGCCGGACTCACCGATGAACAGATCGTCATCGCCGAACCGCTCTCCGTGGGAATGCGGGCCGCGTTGCGGCGGCCACCTGCCCCGGGCGAGCATGTATTGGTGCTGGGCGCCGGCATCATCGGGCTGACCACGGCGGCCTGCATCAAGGCCATTTCCCCCGACTGCCACCTGAGCGTCGTCGCGCGCCACGACCACCAGGCAGCCGCTGCGAGACGGGCTGGCGCCGACGAGATCATCCTCGGTGAGGACGTCTACGAGGCCGCCGCGCGCATCACGGGTGCCCAGCTGTACAAGGGCTTACTGGGCAGCCGGATGTTGATGGGGGGCTTCGAGGTCGTGCACGACTGTGTGGGCACCGGCAAGTCCCTCACGGACTGCCTGCGGTGGGCGCGCGCCCGCGGCACGGTGGTGCTGGTGGGGGTCAAGATCGCGCCGGTGAAGGCGGACCTCACGCCCGTGTGGTACCAGGAGGTCAACCTGTTGGGGACCTACGGGCACGGCACGGAGACCTTCGAGGGGAACACCATCTCCACCTATGACCTGGTGTTCCAGATGATCGCCGACGGACGGCTGGCCACCGAAGGGCTGATGACCCACCGCTTTGGCCTCGATCAGTGGAAAGAGGCGGTGACCACGTCGCTGGACAAGCACAGCGGCGCCATCAAGGTGGCCATCGAATATTGACCACCAGCCCCCCAGCGAGGTTGTGGGTCTTGCTGGCCATCGTGGCCAGCCTGTGGACCGCTGTGCACGCCTCGGCGGAGCCCGCGCTGGCCCATGAGGAGGAGACGTCGGACGGCGAGACCGTCGTGGAGCCCTGGAAACACCGCTGGTACATCCTGCCCACCGCGTTTTGGGACGCGGACAACGGGCTTGGATTTGGCGGTCGGTTCCAAATCCAGCGCCTGGAGCCGGGCCGGGAACCCTACCGCAGCTCCTTCGCCATCCACCTCTCCGCCTCCTTGCGTGGCTGGCACCACCACCGCATCAACTTCGACCTGCCGGGGCGCGGCAAGCGCGGCAAGATGCGCCTCTATGCTTGGTTTGCTTACCGTCAGTGGCTCCACGACGGCTACTGGGGTATCGGCAACGGCACCGCCCGCGACCGCGCCTTCGTGGGGGCCTTCGATAGCGACGATCCGGCCGGCGACCGCTACGAGTACACCCTCATCCAGCCCTTCGGCAGCCTCACCCTGCGCCACGAGCTGGCCGGCGACCTGGCGGGCTTCGGCAACCTCACCTTCCAGTACACCTACGTCAAGACGCACCAGCAGAGCCTGCTGAGGGATCAGCTGCCCGAAGGCGTGGACGGGGGCGTCAGCGTCCAGCTGTCGCTGGGTCTGATGATCGACACCCGGTCCCCCGAGGCCATCACCGAACGGGGCATCCTGGCCGAGGCCAGCCTCCGCATCAGCCCCAAACTCCCCGAGTCCACCGGGCCCTACTACGGCCCCTTCCTCTCCATCCGCGCCTTCACCCCGCTGGGATCCCCGCGGGCCGTGCTGGCGGGCCGGATCATGGCCGACTGGCTATTCGGCGACGTGCCGTTCTACGAGATGACTCGCTGGGGCGGCTTCGAGCCGATCCTCGGCTTCGGCGGCCGCTATACCCTGCGCGGCGTCAGCGCCGGCCGCTGGCGAGCCCCGGGCAAGGCCGTGGCCAACCTGGAGCTGCGTCTCCACCTCTTCTCCCACCCCTTCTTCAAATCCACCCTGGGCTGGCAGGTCGTCCCCTTCGGCGACGTGGGCGTCGTCTGGGGTGCCGGCGAGCTGGCCACCGCCCCTGCCCCCGAGTTCCCCCTCCACCCCGCCGTCGGCCTGGGCATCCGCGCCATCTTGGCCGAGACCTTCGCCGTGCGCATCGACTGCGGCTTCGCCCCGGACGCCGTGCTGGAGGCGGACGGGACGATTACCCAGCAGCCGAATGTGGGGCTGTATGTGACGTACGATCAGATGTTCTAGGTAGGCTGTCAGGCTAGTGAACCGAGTACGCGACGTCCCATGTGCGGCCATCGGCGCTATTGAGGATCTCACGGTTGCTGCCGCCCACTGCGACAAATCCCCCTGGCCCGTGGGTCACTCCGTAGTAGATCTCGCGACGACCGTTGCCGTGAACCCGCTCCCAGCTCTCCCCGTCGTCCGAGCAAAGAAGCTCTTCGTCGCTGACGGCCACGTAGACCTCCCCATCGTGCGCGATGGCGTGAGCTTCGAAGTAAGGTGCATCGACCCAATCCCAGGTGCGGCCATCGCCGGACCAGGCCACCATGTTGCTCTCCCCGGGGTTGTTGCAGCCCCATTCACAAAGCGTGTCCCATGAGGCTTCCACGATGAACCGGCCGTTTACGTAGGATGCGGCGCCCATCTGGTCGCCACCGGCCGCTCCACGGACCAGCGTCCAGTCACGTCCCATCTCCGAGACAGCGACGATGCTATCCCCCCGCCCCTCGCCGGTCAGCAGGAAGACACCGGCACCGTAGGTCACATCGCGGGGATCAAAATCTTCCTGCCAATCGGCTCCCGCCCCTGGCGCACCGAACCTCTTGGGTCCGGGCTGAAACCAGTCATCTCCGAAGTCGGACGTAACAATGTAGTTGCCATACTCGACGTGGTAGCCCAGAGCCACAATGCGGCCTGAACCAAAGGCCACATCATGCAATCTCCCGATAGGCTCCTCCGTGTCCTGCCAAACCTGCTCCCAGGACCTCCCGTCCGCCGATGTCATCACGATCGATGACTGCCCCGAATCCGTACTCTCGGGGATCGAGTAGTGCTCGCCTCCGACGGCAACCCATCCATCTTCAGCCCACGCGAGGCTCTGAAGGGGTACCTCGATGGACGGCGACACGTCGTCCCAATCCGTGCCGTCACTGGAAACGAAGATCGCCATCCGCTGTGGTCCGCCGTCGAACCGGCGCTCTTCATCACAAGTACGCCAACCGCCGACGGCCACGTACTGACCATCCGCATAGCTCACCGAATTCAGGTAGAGCTCCCCTTCGCCCCGGCAAGGCGTGCATCCCGTCGTGCCACACAAGAGCGCCAGTAGCCCCAGTATGAGCGGCGTCCCTCTTGTGACGACGGCCGAGGCAGCGTGTGAACAATCCACGGGGTCTCCTGGGATGCGAGGGTATCAAAGAAGGAAGAAGGTGCCTGTCATTTCGCGTTTCGCCTTTCTCGAGATCACGAATTCACGTTCGGGGGGGCGGAAGTGTCCTGTTCTCGGGGATTCTGTTGTCGCTATCTGGGATACCTATTCCCTTTTTGCGCGTATCCGACAAAGAAACGTCGATATCGAGCTCTCACCCGGCATCGCGCTACCCCCAAAAGGCGAAACGCGAAATGACAGGCACCTTCCGCTTTGACAGGCACCTTCCGCTTCAGCAGTACTGGACACGAACGTCGAGAACCACCACGAGCTGTTTTTTGTACTCCGAAACGGGAACTGGCTGGCCGACCTGACCAAGACCAAATTCCTCGGTTACGACATCGTGGACAGCAGCCCGGCGTCGGCCTGGGACAAGGTTCCTCAGGATCGCGGTCCGGCCGAAGAGTAGGTGCCACCGTCTAGCAGCGTTCGGCGAAATTCAAATCACAAGTGATTAAGATCACTTACGGATCTCAGTCGCTGGGCTATTGATGGCACCGGCAAGGGGTGATCTCGTGTGGTTGCTAACGCCTCACAAAAACCCCAAGCCGGAGCCGGTTCCACCTTGCCTGAGGGCGAGTCGATGGACAAGGGCTCCAAGGAGCGGAGCCCATGCCGAAGCGGTCGCTCGCGCAGATCTCGATTCGTAATCCCGAGTTCGTCGATCCCGGTTGCCTTGAGCCGGGCACGGTCCCGTGGTTGCTCGCCCGGCACGGTCCCACGCTGTTTCCGGTGTGGCTATTTAAAGGGTGGCGCGGTGAGAAAAGGATAGGGCGTCCAGCCTGGCCGGCGATCATCCTGGCGAAGCTGCTTTGCCTTCGCTGGACGGGCGAGGGGATGCCCCGAACCGAGAGCATCAAGCGAGCCAAACGCGACACGAGCTGGCGGGCGGCGTTGGGTCTGGAGTTCGGCGACCCCACGCCCACGGAGAGGACGGTGCGGGACTTCGAGCGGTTCCTCCGTCAGCGCCATCCGGACACGGACACGCCTCGGTACCTGATGCTGCACGAGCACGTCGTACGGACGTGTCTGGACCTGGGCGTGACGGGGGACGATGCGATTTGGGCCACCGACAGCACGCCGATGCTGTGCTTCGGTGCCGTGCAGGACACGGTCCGGCTACTGGGGGACGGGCTGCGTTCACTGGGCAAGGCCTGGGCCCGGGCGACCCAGACGCCGTTGGAGGAGGTGGCTCAGCAGTGGGATCTCGACCTACTGCTGGCCAAGAGCGCCAAGGGCGCCCTGGGGCGCTACGACACGGACATCGAATTCGACTCGATGACGGC
>CAZDDH010000109.1:0-27150 GCA_964504165.1 uncultured Rickettsiales bacterium
TGCCCGGGAAGTTGGCCGGGTCGGCATCGTCGCAGTCGCCATCGCACTCGGTGACGCCGTCGGCATCGTCGTCGATCTCGTCGCCGCCCAGGGCGCCGTCGCAGTCGTTGTCCAGGCCGTCGCAGAGCTCCTCGGCCTCCGGGTAGACGGACGCCTCGGCGTCATCGCAGTCGCCGTCGCAGGAGCTGACGCCATCGCCGTCCGCGTCCTCCGGGGTCAGCGATCCGTCCGCGTCGTCGCAATCCCCGTCGCACACCATGAACCCATCGCCGTCGCCGTCCGCCTCGTCCTCGGGCACCGCCTCGTCGCAGTCGTTGTCCACCCCATCGCAGATCTCGTCGGCACCCGGGTAGCTGTCCGGATCCGTGTCATCGCAGTCCTCGTCCGCCGGTGACCCGTCCCCGTCCGCGTCCTCGGGCACCGTGGTGTCGTCGTCGTCGTCGTCGTCGTCGGCCGTATCATCGTCGTCGGCCGTGTCGTCGTCGTCATCGTCGGCCGCGGATGTGTCGTCGTCGTCGTCGGGTTCCGGAGTCGGGCAGCCGAGCATTCCCAGGCTGCACGTGCACAGAACGAGAATCAGGAACCGGAGAGTATCTTGGATGCACATGGGATCTCCTTCATGGATGAGCCACGAGTGTACCCGTACTCTGTTGGGAAGCCCAAGAGGTGCTCGATGGATGTGGACGGATACGGGGTTTCCGTCTGGCGCAGCACGCGGCATCATGATCGTCGAGCCCAGTGACGATCGAAAGAGGGGAAACATGAACAAGACATGGACGATGATTGCCGTCGCTATCGGACTGCTGGCCATGGTCACGCTGGCCCTGGATTAGAACCGATGCCGTCCTCGGATGCGACGTTGTTATGGATGGGATTCAGCCATCGATGGGCTCGCACGCCGCATCGTTTCCGGGATCTCGAGACGGAGCTGACGCAGTTCGAGTGCCGGCCCCAGCCGGACGGGCTCCGGTGGCAGATTGCCGGGAGACTGACGGGGCGGCAGACCGTTGGGGTGTGGCACGACCGGCTGAAGTTCTGGGGGCAGCACAAGGCCATCCGCACCGCGGCGGCGCGGTTCGCCCACGGCGCCATCGGCGTGCAGGTCGAGGGAAAGGTGGGTGCCAACCGGCGCAGCGTCCACCGCTTCAGGGATCTGGCCTTGCCGCTTGGAGCCCTGCGGGGATTGGAGCAGCACGCGGTGTTCATGCGGGGGCTGGGCTTCGTCGAGAGCAGCCCGCTGGACGAGGGGGCGGGGGCCTACCCGATGCGGCGGATCGGGATGAGGTTTTGCAACATCCGGTCCGATGGGGACCGAATGCTGGTCGATCTCGATGTCTACCTGGGCATCACCCGCAAGCCCGATGTCGCGCCGCCCCGACCCAATCCCTGGGTGTTCAAGGTGCATTGCCCCTACACCATCGCGGGCGGTACGGACGCCGAGTTCGCCGTGACTCATCACGACCAGGCCTTCCAGCGGCCCATCGTCGATCTGGACGATCCCACCTATCCCCGCGAGCGGGCCCGCCGCCGCCGGGCGACCATCGAGGGCCGGACGCCCGAAGACGGGGGATCCTGGCCCCACGGCGTGGCCGTCTTCCGCGGCTTTGATATCCAGCTAAACCACACCGTGGATGGCATCCAGGAAGGCCCGGGCCGCAAGCACCTGGGCCGGCTGGTTCGTGGCCTGGACGTCCGTTTCAAGAAACAGCGGTACGACGCCCAGACCGGTGAGCTGCACTTGCTCCCGGACATCCACTACTCCAACGAGTCGGCCTTCTACTATCCGACGAACGTTCGTTACCAGGGGTTCTACTCGTTGCTGCAGTTCCGTGATTCGAGCCGCTGGGCGGAGTCGGAGATCCTCAAGGATGCCGGGAGCGGCGGTCCCTCTGGCACCACCGGCAAAGGGGGCCGATATCGGTACGACCGCCTGCTCTCGCCGTTGATCCTATGAACGGAGGGGACGCTCGAAAAAGGGGCGTCGAAAAAGGGACGCTCATAAGAACATAAGTTTTTTGGCCGGATCACCGATTCCATTTCGAATAGATCCTCGCCGATCACGTCTAACCCTTTGCGGGCACGGGTTAGCGAACGGAAGGATGAAGAGAACCTGGATCATCTGCGGCTGGCTCGCCCTGGCGGCGTTGCTGGTTGCTCCCTGCGCGATGGCGCGCGAATTCACCGGCGAAAATGACCTGGGCGTCGAACCGGATCTGATGCGTCGCGTCCAGCGGGGGCTGGACCAGATCTACCAGCGCCAATACGACGACGCGCAGGCCCAGTTTACCGCAATCAAATCCCTCTACCCCGATAGTCCGGCCGGCCCCTTCGGCGCCTCTGTCGTCTACCTGGCGATCATGCTGGAGAACGGCGACGAGGAGCTGCGTGAGGAGTACCTCGTCGAGTCGGGCCAGGCCCTGGCCCTGGCTGAAAGAGCGCTCAAGACCGGCCAGCAGAAGGGATGGAACACGTTCCTGTACGCGGGGATCCAGGGCATCGACGGGCTGGACCGGGCCCAGCAGGGGGATGTGCTGGGAGCGCTCAACAAGGGCTGGGAAGCCATCGAATCGATGAAGCGGGTCAAGGCCATGGAGCCGGCCTTTGCCGATGCGGATCTGGGCATCGGGATCTACAACTACTGGCGCACCGTGGTCACCGAAGACATGGAGTTCCTACCCCGCTTCGGCGACCACCGCGAGGAGGGCCTGGCCCAGATGGAGCGCGCCCGCGATGACGGGCTGCTGGTGTGGGTGGGGGGCTCGTTGGCCCTGGCTCTCGCCCACAAGGAGGCAGGGGACTACGACCGGGCCATCGACGAGTGCCTGGCCCTGCAGGCCGAATACCCCGACAACGTCATCAACAACACGCTGCTGGGCTACCTCTACGCCAAGAACCGGGACTACGAGGAGGCGATGGCGGCCTACGAACGGGTCCGCGAGGTGGATCCCAACAACCGTATCGTGCTGTGGTACATCGGCGAGCTGTATTACCGCACGGAGACCAATGATGACCTGGCGCGTGTGTACTACACCAAGTACCTGCAGCTGAGCATCCCCACCCGGCTCCGCTCCCAGACCCACGACCGCCTGGGGGAGATTGCTCAGCGGCAGGAACGCCATGCGGAGGCGGTCCGGCAGTTCGAGGCTGCCAAGAAGGTGAACCCCGGTAACAAGCGGGCCCGCCGGCATCTCAAGGCGGCCATTGCCCTGCTGAGGGAATGAACCGTCGGATGTTCGGGGCCAACGATCCACGCACGGATCACCTCGGGAATCCCGTACGACCCGGGCCGGACTAACGTTCTGTGGCCTGTGGGGTCTGCTCTGCGTGAGCGGAGTGGGTATGGGTGACACGAACAGAGCGGTATGGATCGTCGGCGGGATCATCTTCTGCATTCTGGCTTCTGATCTGATTTGGAGCGCGGTTCGCCATTCGAGGGCCGATGCGCGTCTGAATGCCCTGGAACAGCAGAACGAAGGAACGGCCGACCCGGCGCCCGGAGTCACGAATCCGCGGCCGGGAACAGCGGGGCGGGCCTCTGGGGGGGCTGGAGCGCCGGCGGTGGCACCCCAAAGGCCGGCCTCTCCCGACATCGCGGATGGGACGGCTGGCTCACTCGTGGAGCAGCTCGAAGATCCGGAGGTCCGCCTGGTGCTGGAACAGGTGCTGGAGGACTACCAAGCACAGGAGCGCGCCGAGCAGCAGGCCCAGCGGGAAGACTCCACCCGGAACCGCGTACGCGAGGAGGTCGCGGAATTTGCGGCCGAGTTTGGCCTCAATGAGACGGACCGTGAGGAGCTCACCCATCTCGCCGAGGATTCGATGCTCGAACTACTGGCCCTTCACGAAGCTGTCCGCAGCGGGGAACTCGAATCGGATGAGGCCCGAACCGAGCGGGACGATTTACGGGCGGAGACCCGGTCGATGTTCGTCGAACTGGTGGGGGAGGAGTGGGCGCACGAGCTCATGGATGACATACGCCCCGGCCCCCCCGGCCCGCCTCCCGGCGGGCCGCGATGATGGGCAAGGTTTGTTGTTCGCGCATTGACCCCCGCCCTCAAAAATAAACGAGATCTTTTGTCGTCCTGGCCGGAGGGGTCACTCCACTACATAGACGTGAAAGCCGTGATCCAGGCCGAGTAAAAAACTGGAGCCAACGGGTTTCCAGAGTCCTCCCGCGCCGCTTCGGCGGCAGCCCCCGGCAACCGTGGCGGGTTACCCCCTTTGCCATCACGGTCGTCGGGGGCTTGGGGAGTGATTCGCTGCTGCGGGGCGCTGGGAGAAGGGTCATGAAACGGGATTCAACGGCGTGGTTGGATGGACTGGTTTGTCTTGGCGTTCTGGCGGTGTTCTCGACGGCGCATTCGGCGCTGGGAGCCACGGGTGGGCCGGATGGCTACGGGTACCACTGGGATGATGGCATCCCGTACAGCTACACACCGGTCTATCCGGGCGGTAACTGTGGCCGTGGGGACGATACGTACTGGTCCGAGAACGTCGGCTTTCCGTTCGAGTTCTATGGCGGCCAGTACTCGTATGTGTACGTACACTCGAATGGATACATCAGTTTCGTATACAACGAAATATACGCCTACAACTATACGATGCCTTACAACTATCATCTGATGATCGCGCCGTTGTGGGATGATCTCCGGTCGGACAACACAGGTTGGGTGTGCGTTGAAACCATCGGTACAGCACCCAACCGGGTGTTCATCGCGGAGTGGTGGGAAAACGAGCACTTCGTCTATCAGGGGCAGCAGGCGACGGATACGGTCACATTCCAGATCAAGCTATTCGAGGCAGACGGATCCATCGAGTTCCACTACGAAGATGTGGACTTCGACGACTCGGATTTTGACGAGGGCGCTTCGGCCACCGTGGGCATCCAGGATGGTAGTCAGGGATATGGGCTCCAGTACTCCTATAACTCGCCGGCCCTGTCCGATTCGATGGCCATCCGGTTCGCCCTCGATACCTGCAACGACGCGGACGGCGACGGCCACGAGAGCCTGGCCTGCGGTGGCCTGGATTGCGACGACACGGACGGCAGCATCTACCCCGGCGCCAACGAGGTCTGCAACGGGTACGACGACGACTGCGACGGGGTCGTCGACGAGGGCCTGGCGCTGAACAACTACTACATCGATCAGGACGGGGACGGGTACGGCGATTCCTCATATCCGCCCCAGACCACCTGTGCCCCGCCGGCGGGCTACGTGGCCAACGGCAGCGACTGCGACGACACGGACGACGACGTGCATCCCGGGGCGCCCGAGATCTGCAACAACGCGGACGACGACTGCGACGGCAACACAGACGAGGGAGTGCAGAACTACGACTACTACCCGGACGCGGATGGCGACGGCCACGGTGACGCCAGCCAGCCGACGGTCGAGGACTGCATGCCGCCGGCCGGGTACACCCTGTCGGACGATGACTGTGACGACAGCGATCCCAACATCTACCCCGGCGCACCCGAGGTCGCCTGCAACGGCGAGGATGACGACTGCGACGGGTATCAGCACGGCGACGATATCGACGACGATGGCGACGGCGCCAGCGAGTGCGAGGGTGACTGTGACGACGCCGATCCGGACCTCTACGCCCACGACGTGGACGGGGACGGGGACTCGACCTGTGACGGGGACTGCGACGACGCCGATCCCACGTCATACGACGGCGCACCGGAGCTGTGTGATGGGGTGGACAACGACTGCAACAACGTTGTACCGGCCGATGAGGACGACGCCGACGGGGACGGCTTCCGCCTGTGCGATGGGGACTGCGACGACACCAACGCCGACGCCTATCCCGACGGCCCGGAGCTCTGTGATGGGGTGGACAACGACTGCGACGGAGTGGCCGACGAGTCGGTGGACGAGGATCTGGATGGCGACGGACACTCACCGTGTGACGGGGACTGCGACGACACCGATGCGGACATCTCCCCGGAAGCCGTCGAACTCTGCGACGACGGCGTGGACAACAACTGTGACGGCGTCGTGGACGAAGACGATCCGGACTGCGTGGGCGACGACGATGACAGCGGCGACGACGACGACAACGGCGGCGACGATGACGATGGCTCGATGATCAAGGCGTCCGGCGACTGCGAGTGCAACGCCGGCGGGTCGGCGACCACGGGGCCTGTGGGGGCGCTACTGCTGCTCGGCGTCCTGCTCGGCCGCCGGCGCCTCGGGCGGGCCTGAGATAGGCGGTCCCACCACCAGCAGCACCGCCGCGTTGGGGTCAAACTCCATCGCCTCCAGGTCGGCCAGCGTCAGCTCCAGATCCGGGCGCAAGAGCTCGCCCTTCTCCTCATTATCGGGGAACAGCAGACTCCGCTTGAACGATAGACTGCCGGTCAGGCCGGAGTGTTCCAGCTCATAACCCAGCGAATCGATGTAGCAGTTGCCCGCCTGGGCCGGCGGTACCCCCACCAGGCTCGCGCCCAGCAGGTTCAACGTGACCGCCACGTCGAACCCCGCGCTGAAGGTGTTCGCCGATGTCAGCACGGATACGCGCGGCGTCCAGTATTCTTCCCACTCCCCCTGCCCGAGGACCCCGCGCACCGTCGGGGAGTACTCCAGCCATTCCAGGACGTCGGCCCGGCGTTGTTCGAGCTGCTCTTCGGTCGGTGTTTGTGAACGCCGGGCCAACCACTCCCGTTCGCTGGTGAAATCGTACTCCCCCAGCTCGAACCCCTTTTCCCGCAACGACTCGACGGAGTCACTGGCGTAGTTGTCCAGGTACAGCTGGGAGTAGCGCTTGATCTGGTACCCCTCGTCCACCGCCGCGAGGGCGTCTGCCCCGTACAGGAAGTAGGCCAGCACCCACGACAGATAGGATTGCCCGCCCCGGTTGCGGCGCACGTCTACGATCAGCTGCTCCGTGCCCGCCTGCTTCATCTCGGTGAACAGCTCCACGAACATCTCGGCCCCGGACGGCACCCGCGCGATGCGCTCCTCGATCCCCTCGGGCACCGGGCCGCCCGTGGCCTCCTCGGCGGTCTGGGTCAGGTATTCGCCCAGGTTGCTTATGTACCCGGTCGCGTGCCAGATCTCGAACGCCTCCCGGTAGCTCATCATGCTGTCGATGCGCAGGTAGGCCACGGTGTGCTCCTCATCGAGGAACGCCCAGGCCATCGAGGCGGCGTTGGGCTCGGGCAACACGATGCGGCTCGTGGGCGCGTAACCGTCCGTCTCCGGAGGATCGGCGATGGGGATCTGACCCCGCAGCGGCTGGCCGCTCCGCAGGACCTCCAGCGGCACGGTCTGGGGGCGCTTTTCCCAGTCCAGCAGGTCGCTCAGCACGCCGGGCTGCCGCATCGAGCGGGCCACGTTCTCCAGCTCGGCGTATTGATTCTCGGTGCCTCGGATGCGGCTCATGCGCCGGCGCAGCTCCCCCATCTCGACGCCGCCGATGGACACCACAGCCCCTCCCAGCAGCTCACGGTCCTCGTCCCGGTAGACACGGGACACGACCAGCGCGCCGTCCACCGGCTCCAGCTGGATCCAGGCCCGCATGTCGTCGCCTTTGCCCCAGGGACGGTGGATGGTCGCGTGGGCGTCCCCGAGGGAGGCCACCAGCGGCCGCACCAGCCGCAGGAACTCCTCGTCGGTCATGCCCGCCGGATCGATGGCATCCAGGATCTCCCGCACGTCCCTGTGGAACGCCACCTTGCCCCGGCCGCCGTAGGGATCGGGGTGGGCGCTCTCCAGGTACCCCACCAGCTGGCGCAGGTCCGCCCGCAGCTGGTCCGGGGTCAGCCGCCCGTCCGCCGCGGGCGGATCGTCCGCCGTGGGCCGGGCCACCCGGTGGCAGCCAGTTGCCACGATGAGGATGATCACAACGATTCCGGTGATGGTCCTGTGTCTCATCTGAGCGGTCCCTCTCGGTAAGTACCCCTTCGGCCGTTCGTGACCCCTGCCACGGCATAGCCTACCGTCAATGGTCCCGTTGGGCGTGAGATGACACACCGTACGGCCGACGGTCCGTTTCTATTCGCGGGACACGGGATTTCACAGAGGGTGGGCGAACCCTTCGCCCGAGAAGCAGCAGCCCACCTGCGGTAGAGTCCATGGCAATGAGATCTACGTCGCCTGGCACTCCACCGACGTGATCGACGTGCAGGATCTGACGTCGGGTAACTTCCTACGCATCATCCAGCCTCTGGTGTGAGACAACCGGGCTTCTTCTAGACGGCGTCCGGTATCAGATCGAAGTAGTCCTCCATCGCCTCCCGGTAGCCCTCGCAATACGCCACATCGAAGCTGAAGGACAGGTCACCCATGTCCTCGGATTCCGTCGAAAAATAGTCGGTGAGGGTGGCGTCCCCTTGGCCGCGGGCCCGGCCGCCCTCCTTGATGGACTGGATCGTCAGGGTGCCCGAGGACGCCCAGTACCAGTCCGAGTTGTCCTCCGCCGCGTCCTCTAGTTCGTCCGGGTAGTCCCAGTAGTCCTTCTGGTGGATCAGGTTGAGGCCCGCCTCATCCATGGCTTCGAGGTCGAGCTCGCTGCCGGCAAGATCGTCGAAATCATCGACGTAGGCTCCCACGGACAGCATCCAGTATTCCGCGGGCAGGTGCTCCCGCTGGATCTCCTCGACCCCGTCGTAGTAGTCCTCGAACGTATCCTCGGACGGATAGAAGCCAAACTCCTCGGTCAGGGCGATGGTGTCTTGAAGGTAGGCGGTCTGTTTGGAGCACGACGAGGCGAAGTCGTAGAGATAGATAGCGACGCTGCCGCTCGAGCCTTGCTCGTCGCCTTCCTGGAACTGGGTGTCGATCCAGAAGCCGCTTTTCATCCCCCCGACGTTCGTGCCCTCCACTTCGCCCGAAGCGCTGACACACCCTAGGGGCGCGATGGATAGCGCGCAAAACACCGACAACCCTACCTTGATCCAATGTTGCATGATTGCTCCCGTGCGAGCCCTAACCCACGGCTGAAGACGGGGACCAGTCTAGCATGGGGTGGCCGGCGTGATGGAGCCGGACCGTTACGGCGCTATTACCTCTGGAAGAACGAATCCGTCTGGCCGCTACTGGACCGTATACGTGGCACACCCCGACGCCAGGTTCGTCGTCTGGATGCTGACCGGATCCTTGATCAGGTGGGCCCCGTCCCAGCGCTCCTGGTACTGGTCGGCCCAGTTCATGAATACGAACAGGCAGATCTTGCCGGTGTAGGGCAGGGCCGCTCCCTCGGCCTCGGCGATGGCGCGGATCCGCTTTTCCGGATCCAGGCAGCCGCCGGTGCCCAGGTTGGAGTCGTCCTTGCCGGTGCATTTGCTGCTGCCGGGCTCCATGGGGAAGCGCTGCTGATCCCACTGGGCCGAGCTGTCGCTCATCCGAAGCTGCCCTACGTTCTCCCACTCGATGTTGTCCTGGCTGTCGGCCACGATGACGTGCACGTTGTAGCGGCCGTACTCGTCACGGATGGAGTTGAACGAGGCACCGTGCCCGGAAAACTCCCGGACCAGCTGTGGGTAGTAGCAGCGCACCTCGAAGACCTTGTCGGGGGAGGTGAACGCCGTCTTGACGGAGTAGCTGTCCTCCTGCTGGTATGGCAGGCCCACATCGCTGAAGATGCAGTTGCCAGACCCGTCGTTGTTGAGCTTGCGGTACTTGGAGTCCGGTGTATTGAGCGTGGCGGCGGCGGTGATGGTGACCGCGAATGCGGCCAGGGCCAACAGGATCGCGAGCGTTGCCTTCCTTGGCATGGGTTCCCTCCTCATGGGTACCAGTTCCCTTCATCGGGATGTGCTGGATGATATCAGGGTACATGATCGATGGTGTCTGGGGCGGCAAGAACCGGCGCCGCCCGCGATGAGACGGGTCGTGCATGCTATGCGCGCCGCCACGCCCCCCCCTGGATCGCCGCAACGGCATCCTCCTTGCGCGTTCCACGTGGGCTCTCTATACCTGCGGGTGAAAGAGGTGGAGACGTGAAGGAGCCCGAAGAGCTGAGTGACGCGCAGTTTGCCGAGCTGCACGCCGACCTCATCGAGTTGCGAGACAGCCTCACAGATGCGGTGGCGGCCGGCGAGGTGTCGAGCCAGCCGGTCACCCTGGATCAGTCGTCCGTCGGCCGGCTGTCGCGCATGGACGCCATGCAGGCCCAGCAGGTCGCCAAGGCCAACCTGCGTAGCCACCGGCTGCGCCTCAAGCAGGTGGGCTTGGCGCTGGAACACGTCGGCAACGAGGAGTACGGCTACTGCCGTCGTTGCGAAGATCCCATCGGCTACCCCCGCCTGAAGGCCAAGCCCGAGACGCCCTTTTGCCTGATCTGCCAGGGGGAGATCGAAAAACGTTAGACGCCCGTCCGGTGGGCCGGAATCAGCGGCGCAAATGGCCCCTTCACCGGCTGCCACCCGCACATTCTTGTAACCAAGCCTCCAGTGCGGGCGAAGAACAATCAGGACTCCAAATTGCGCGGGGCCCGGTGGTGATTGAACCGCCGGCAATGCTTGAAGGATGACTGATCATGGAACACATTCGTACGCTTCTGGGGATTTGCCTGTCACTACTCCTGCTCACGCTGGCCCTGCCGGCCTGCAACAACGCCGACGTGGTCAGCGACGACGACGATGCGGCCGACGATGACGCCGCCGACGATGACGACGCGGCAGACGACGACGATGCGGCCGACGATGACGCGTCTGATGACGACGCCACCGATGATGATGACGACGCCACCGATGAAGACGACGCCAGCGACGACGACGACGACGCCGCCGACGACGACGACGACGCCGGCGACGATGATGATGACGCCTGTGACACCGACCAGCCCGGAGATCCCGCCGTGTCGAGCTTCGATCCCGCGCTGGGGGTGACCATCGGGACGAACGACAATCTGTCGGTCACCTTCGACGAAGGCATCCAGTTCGGGTCAGGCACCATCGATGTCTACGTCCAGGGGTACGGCTGGGTCGGCGGAGTCGATGTCTCGAACCCCAACGGGAATGGCTACGGATCGGCTTCGATCAACGGCTGCACGCTGACCTACAACCCAAGCATGCTTATCGGCGGGATGTACTACTGGATCATCGTCACGCCGGGGGCCATCGAGGATCTGGCCGGCAACGATTTTGGAGGCTTCGCCGAGGAGGAGTGGAACTTCTGGACCTGATCCGGGGCCAAGGGAACCGCTACTGGACCTGCGTGGCGTCCAGAACTCGATAAATCTCCTTGTAAAACGACGCCGCCCGGAACGGTTTTGGCAGATAACCGTCCATGCCGGCTTCCAAGCACCGTTCCTGATCTCCCTTGAGGGCGTAGGCGGTCAGGGCGATGATCGGGATATGCTCGCCAGTCTCCTTTTCCCGCTCTCGGATCACGATGGTCGTGTCGATCCCGCCCAGGTCGGGCATCTCCAGATCCATCAGCACCAGATCGAAGGATTCTTCTTCCAGCACGTTCACCGCGACCAGGCCGTTGGGCGCCACCTCGCAGGTGGAACCGGCCCAGTCCAGGAGGCTGGTGACCACCTTCTGGTTGGCGATGTTGTCCTCCACGACCAGCACGCGGATGTCCAACTTCCGGGCCGGCCAGGGCGCCGTGTGGAGTTCGATGGACGGGTCGTCTTCGGTGGTCTCCTGGCTCGTGACCATCAGCATGGAGGCGAGTAGATCGGAACGCCGGATGGGTTTGTTCAAGCAGCAATCGATGCCGGCAGCTGGGAAGGACTCCCTGCGCTGGTAGGCCGAGGTCAGCAGCAACAGGGAGGGGGAATCCGTCACCACGTGAGCTCGGATATCCCGGGCCAGGTCCAGTCCGCCCTTGCCGGGCATGTCGAAATCGAGCATGACCACGTCAAAGGGCATGGACCGTCGTTTGGCTTCCTCGATCGCCGGCAGGATGGCTTCCCCGTCGTCCACCTCCGCTGTCTTGACGCCCCAGTGGCCCAGGATCTTCGCGAGGATCAGACGATTGGTGTTGTTGTCGTCGGCCACCAGCACGCGCAGCCCTTCCCGGAGCTCGGACCACAACGGAATCTCGGGTTCCTCCTCGCTCAGCTCGACATCGATGGTGAAGTGGAACGTGCTACCCCGCGTGGGCCTGCTCTCGGCCCAGATCCGCCCGCCCATCAGGTGCACCAGGTGGGCTGCGATGGCCAACCCCAGCCCGGTCCCGCGGTGTTTGCGGGTCACCGAGCCATCGACCTGGATGAAGGCCTCGTAGATCTGGTCCAGTTTTTCGGGGGGGATGCCGATACCGGTATCGGTCACCTGGAAGTGAACCTCGGCCCTCCCGGCGGCCGATTGCTCCACCCGGACACGGGTCACCACTTCGCCCTCTTCGGTGAACTTGATGGCGTTGACGATGAGGTTGACCAGCACCTGCTTGAGGCGATTGGCGTCGCCGATCACCACTTCCGGGGCATCCGACGGGAACTCGTACAGAAGCTCGATGCTCTTTTCGTGGGCCTGGGGTGCGAGGGCGCAGATGGTGTCTTCGGTGGTCTCCCTGAGATTGAAGGACGCCTGGCTCAGCGTCATCATCTTCGCCTCGATCTTGGAGAAATCGAGGATATCGTTGATCAGCACCAGCAAGGAGTCGGCCGAGTACTCCGCTGTCATCAGGAAATCGCGCTGCTCGAGGGTCAGCTCGGTTTCCTTGAGCAGCTCGATCATGCCGATGATCCCGTTCATCGGCGTGCGGATCTCGTGGCTCATGTTGGCCAGGAACATGCTCTTGGCCTGGGTCGCCTCCTCGGCCTGGTCCTTGGCCATTTCCAGCTGGTCCCGAGATACGGTGACGTCGCTCAGCGTCCGTAACATCTTGTTGAACGAACGGGTCAGGTCGCCCACCTCGTCCCTCGATGAGATGCGGACCTGCTCCAGCAGGTCACCGCTGGTGGTGATCTGCTGGACTGCGCCGGAGAGCCTGGTGATCGGCCCGGTGATGATCCGGCCCAGCGCCAGGGCAACGGCCAGGCTGGCCAGGAGCACCAGGACGGTCAGCATCATGCTGCGACGCCAGTGCTCGCGCGCCAGATCACGGCGCCCGGCCAGCGTGAACCCCACCTCGACCTGCCCGACCACCAGCCCGTTTTGGCTCACGATCTCGGCCCGCGCCCTGGACACGTCCCTGCCGTGTCCCCCCCTCGAACCGGCGCTGGCCACCTCACCGGCCTGGCCCTCCCTCGATGCCTCGGCGAAGACCTCGCCATCCCGGTCCCAGGCGACCGCGTACTGGACGTCGGGGGTCTCCATGGAGGCCAGCAGCAGCGTCCGGGCCGATTCTTGATCCTCGAACTCCAGAGCGGGGGCCATCTGGTAGGCCAGCAAGCTCATGATCGAGCGCTCGCCGCGTTCCATGGTTTGCTTGGCTTCCCGGGTCATGCGCAGGGACGACTCGGACACCACCACCAAGGTGACCGCCGCGGCGAGGACCGTCATCGCCAGGGTCAATTTGGCCCGGATCGGGAACCGGCCGAGACGGTCGACGGCGCTCATGGGTCGACCTCCTCTCGCCCGAGCACGTCGGCTAGCTGGAGCAGTTGGGACGAAAACCGCGCCCCCTCGGCCTTGCTGGCGGGGTAGTTGATCAGGATCTTCGGCCTGTCCTGGCGAACGGTCACCCCCAGGGAAACCCCGAGTTCCACATACCGCTCGACGCCGGTCATGGTGACCACACCCTGTTGCCGGGTGATCAAGGTCACCCGATCCACGCTGCGGTCCGATAACCCTGGGGCCATGTACAGCGCCGCCAGCCCTTCGCCGATGCTCTGGCCCAGCCCACTCTCGGTCTCGGACAGGGGGATGCCGAGGATCACGATCGTCTTGCCGAGGAAGGTCATCTCGTGGGCCAACTCGTTGAGCGTGGCGATGACCGTGTTGGAGGCCAGCACCGACTCCTCGTTGTCCGGGCTGTACAGCACGCCGATCTGGATCGTGTCACCTTCCAGCTGCCGGAGTGCGCGGTCGTACGACAGGGCGCTCAGCAGGACCTCGATGTGCAGCCTCGACGAAGTCCACTCGTCCGGCTGGCCACGGCCCGTGGAGGGAGTGGCCGTGATGCCGAGTGCAAGCGCGAGGATCAGTGCGCGGATGGTCATACGTCCGTTCAGATGTCACCGCCCAGCTTCAACATGACGTGCCGGCCTGGCTGCGGGATCGCGGAATTCATGAAACCCAAACTGCGGTTGTCGAAGTCATCTCCGGCATCCGCCCGTTCCGGACCCGGGTGGTAATAGTCGGAGTCCAGCAAGTTGATGACGGTGACGGTGACCCGCAAGGGTCCGACCCGAGCGAGGAACGTCATATTCAGGCGGAAATAGGGTGCCAGCGCCTTGCCCGCGCCGCGGAGGGGATTGGCCGAATACAGCTCCCTCCGGCTGACGTAATTCCCGCGGACATTGAGGTTGAAGTACCGCCAGATGGGGAAATTGAGGCCCACATTCAGCTTGTGGGGGGCGATGTCCCCCAGCGCCGTGGCGCCCTCGACCCACTCGCCGAGGTCGTGGTCGTAGGTCATGGAGGAGCGTACATAATTGAACGTGTAGTTGGCGTAGCCGGAGAAGTCCGCGGATTCGGGGATGGGGTTGGGGATGGTGAACCGCAGCGTGGCCTCGGCGCCCACCACGTCGCGGGTGCCCAGGTTCAGCGCGTCCTCCATGATGACGTCGTTGAAGTGGGAGTAGTAGCCCGAGACGCTGCCGAACACGCGGCGGAATTGGTACAGGCCGAGCAGCTCGACAGTGCGCACCTTCTCCACGTCCAGATCCGGGTTGGCGGCCCGCCCGGACCACCCGCCCCAGAGCTGGACCGGGGCCGGCTCCTGGAACGCCTCGCCGTAGAACAGCTTGATGGCGCCCCGGTCGTTGATCTTGGCCAAGGCTGAGAGCCGCGGGTTGACGCTGTGGCCGAACAGGGAGTTGTAGTCGATGCGTAGCCCGGCGTTGAACCGGAACTGCTTCACCTCGGCGATACCCAGCAGGAACGTGCCCAGGTCGTGGGTCAGCACCCGGTTATCCGCCGGCATCTGTGCCAGCGGCGGGGAGGGGCGAGCGTAGGTCTCGTCCGTGCTGTGCCCGACCCCGGTGCCATAGCCGTGGGGGCCGGGATCGTCCGATGGATCAGTGGTGCTATAGACCCCCCAGTACCCGGGGATGTCGTAGGCCTTGGTCAGGTCCTTGCGTTCCCATTTACCGCCGCCCAGCAGCATGATGGCGTCGGAGATGCGCCACTCCAGGTTTTCACGCAATAGCCAGCTGTCGCCGATGGCGTTCCAGTCGGTGTAGCTGATCCACGAGTAGTCCTCCATGCCCGGTTCTGTGTCCGGCACGGCCTCGACCCAGCTCCCGTACCTGCGGGATTGGCGGTACTGGACGCAGGTGGTCGATTTGAGGCGGGGGTGTAGGTCGGCGACATACTCGGCGTGGATCCGACGCGACGATTTGTTCCAAAAGGAGTTGTTCTGTGCCCGGTCCGCCGCATAGTACGGGCCGTACCCCTCCCTGACGCGCCAGTCCAGGTACCCCACCGTGAGGTTGCGGAGGCTGACGCGGGCGACGATCCCGTAGTCGTCGGTGGGATCGTGGTACTCGCCGAAGGCCACCCCCTGGTGCTCGAGGTCCAGCATGGGGCCCCAGATCTCCTCGTCGCTCATCAACTCGTTGGACAGGTATCCCCAACGATCCGAGAGGTCGGGTTCGTCCGAGCGGAAGAGCCGGCCGGACACGGCGATGGCCAGATCCTTGTAGCGGGCGCGGAAGCCCACGTCGGCGCCGTAGGTGCTGAAGGCGCCGAATTCGAAGTGGCCGGATGCCGACGTATTCGCAGTCCCCTCTTCCCGGCCGTTGCGGGTGATGATGTTGATGATCCCCAGGAAGGCGTTGGAGCCGTACACGGCCGAGACCGGCCCGTACAGCACCTCGATCTGCTTGACGTTGGACAGGGGGTACTGGCGGCTGAGCTCGGCGGCGTGGGTCCACAGGCTGTTGTCGACCTTGCCGTCCACCATCACCAGCGTCCGCTGGGTCCAAGGCGTGCGGTACCCCCGCTGGTAGGCCAGCAGATAGGTGGTCCCGTTGACCAGCGACAGATCGAACCCAGGCAGGTCGTACAGAACGTCGGCGATGCTGGTGTAGCCCCTGCGCTCGATGTCCGCGGCGGTGATTACGATCATGGACGTGGGGGCGTTGAGTAGCGTCTCCTCCACACCCGAGGGTGAGGTCACCCGCACCTGGAGCAGCTCCTCGAGGTCAAGATCCACGACGTCGCGCGTTTCTTGTTCGCTCTCGCCCCAGCAGGGACGTGGGAGCAAAACAATGGCGACGGCCAGTGCAATGAACGCTGCCTTCGGCCAGCTCATTTTACCCCTCGTCATCCTCCATCCCCCTATTAAAAGGCTAGGGTACAGGGGGCTACCGGGTCAATGTACTCCGGCCCCTCCTGGAGCCCTCCATCGACGAGATCGGGCTGGGCTTTGGATTTGGTTCGAATGGCCGATGACCTATCCGGGAGCGGATGAGTCTGCGGACGGTCCGTAGAGGGCGCGCCGGGTGTTCCGCCCCGGCGTTCGAGAGGGGTTGGTCATGGCCAGATTTTTGCGATTGGGGTGGTTGTTCGCAGGTGCGGTATGGCTCGTCGGCTGTCCCATCGGTCCAGGCGACGACGACGACGACGCCTGGGTCGAGACCGGGGAGATGAACCAGCCGCGGTGGCTGCACACGGCGACGACGCTGGAGGATGGCCGGGTGCTCGTGGCCGGGGGGTGGTACGAGGTGCCGCTGGCCTCCGTCGAGATCTTCGATCCGGGCACGGGTACGTGGACGGAGATCGAGCCGCTGCATACCGGCCGCACCTTTCATACCACCACGTTGCTTGCCGATGGATCGGTGCTGGATGGGCATACCGCCACTGTTTTGGAGGACGGCCGGGTGCTGGTCACCGGCAACTCCGGCGCCATCGCCGCCACCGAGCTGTTCGACCCGGTCACCGAGGCCTGGTCGGAAGGACCACCGATGAACCAGGGCCGTGCCTGGCACGCCGCCGCCCCGCTGGATGATGGCCGGGTGCTGGTCTGTGGCGGCGAGGGGCTGAACATCGGCAATGCGCCCATCGCTTCAGCAGAGATCTTCACTCCTTAGGAGGGGCGAGGGGCAGGACCCACACCTCGTCGCTGGTGTGGAGCGCATAGGACGGCGGAACGGGATCACAGCCCTCGGGTCCCGTGTGATTCCCGCAGCCTCCGCCGGGGTCCACCATCTCCAGGCTGACGTTGCCCCACTGGACCAGGACCTCGTCGCCCACGAAGAGGTGCCCCCCCGCGCGTTCGATGTCCTGGATGGGGTGATATCGCCCGGATACGGGATCGAACCAGGCGATCTCCTCGATGGATTCGAACTCCTGACGGCCCCAGCCGCTCCCCACCGTCTTGGTGCGCCTGTGGATGAACAGCAGCCAGCCGCCGATGGTGTGCGCGGTGGTCCGGAGCCTGGTGTTCACCGCGGGCCGGTCTGTCGTTCGCCACCGGTCTTCGGCGGGGGAGTAGCTATGGCCCTGATAGAGCAGCTCCGTGCCGGTCCAGTAGGCCGGCGCTGGCGTGTACTGGGGCGGCGCGCCCTCGTACGAGACCGGCCGCCAGCTGTCCTCGACCGGATCCCAGATCGCGCCGTGGAATTCCTTGCCGGCGCCGGAGAGGACCAGCAGCCTCTGCCCCGTCCAGGTGGCGGTGGTCCACTGGCTCGTGCGCAGGCCCTCGGGTAGGGGCGCGATGGTGTGCCAGGCCTTGGTCGTCCAGTCATACAGGGCGCCAGCCCGCTGGAACTCGCTCTGCTCGTTGTTGCCGCCGAGGATCAGCATGCCCCGGGGGAGGCGAACCATGATGTAGCTGTGCCTGGGAGCCGGTGCCCCATCCTCCGGCAGCTGGAACGTGCGGTCGTCGCGGGCCAACGTGGCGCCGCTGAAGTGGGTCAGGGGCGCCCGCGAATGGTCGTTCGCCCGGTGCCAACGGGTCTCCAGCGTCAGGCCGCCGGCACGGACGACCAGCGGCCCCCGCATCGGCTGCTCGAGCAGGCGCTTGCGGTTGCCGCTGTTCTCCCGCAGCCACTCGACGCCCTCGTATTGCTGGTGGGGGTGGAACCGCTCCGGGGTCATCGGTTCGAGGGAGCCGGCGGCATCCTTCGTCGCCTTCCCCTGGATCCAGCGGCCCTCCGAGGGGCACAGATCGATGCACCAGGCCTCGCCCTCGGCCTCGAGGCAGAACCGGGTGCGGTCCAGAGTGGCGTGGCCCTCGACCAGCGCGCGCTTGGGCAGCTTGCCCACGGTGAACCATTCGCCGGGGGCCTCGAAGCAGCCCGCCGCCCGCGCTGCCTGGGTCGCTCCCACCAGCGGTGTCGCGACGAGCAGCACACCCGCCAGGCGCGCGTCGAGCATGAAGTGAGTGAGACGCATGAACTCCTCCAGGTGCGTCAGCCGCCATCATCCATGATGTCAGGGCGGTCCGGGCGATGCCATCGGCGTGTGGGGGAGGGGACGCACGCACATTCCTGCCGGGTTCTTGCGCAAAGCTGCCTAGTTCGGCGCCGATAGCCGGGATCTGGCGTTTTCATGTGTACATTGATGCCGGTTGGTGGGCGAACAGGTCGGTGGTGGCCGATGGCTATTCGCATCGACCCAGCTTTTGGGAGTGAAACCGATGAAGGGTCTGCTGTGTTACTTCTCCAATTCCGGCAACACGCGAACGGCGTGCACGTACATCCAGCGCTCGCTGCCCTCGGTGGAGCTGGAGCTCCATGACATCCGTAAGCGGGGGACGCCGGATCTATCGGGCTACGAGTTCGTCGGGCTGGCGACCTTCGCCGACTTCGGCACCGTCTCGGAGCTGATGGCCCGGACGATCCGCGAGCTGGAGCCGCCGCAGGTGAGCCGGTGGCCGATCGCCCCATCGATGTGGGCGTGCTCGTCAAGGTGATGCCGAGCTTCGACAGCACCCAGGCCAAGAAGGATTTTGGCGAGCAGTTCCTCGCCGAGGAGCGGTGCGAGGAGTGCGGAGTCTGCGCCAAGCTGTGCCCCTACAGCGCCATCGAGTTGACGCCCAAACCGGTCTTCGATCACCAGGCCTGCTATGGGTGCTGGTCCTGCTACAACCATTGCAGAAGCCAGGCGATCCACACACCCAAGTTCACTGGCGACCACCAATATCCCAAGCCCATCGACCATGTCCGGGAGGTCCTGCGCGCGTCACCGCCGGCTCCCGAGCTGGCCCTCGAGAGAGCGGCCAGGCAGCGGCGCAACCGCGTGCTGGTGCGGGCCTCGGTGGCGGCCACCGTCGTGGCGTTGTTTGCGGTCACCGCCTGGGCGGTGTTCGGCTGCGTCTCCTGCCCGGATCACGAAACCCAACCGGAGGAGACGGCCGCGGTACACTGGTTGGGATCGAACGAACCGTAATCCCACCGTCGAGGAGGGCGGGATCTTGCCTGAGCACAACGAGCCAGATGATCTGGGGAGACTGAGCCGGGATCTGGAAGAAGCCGTCGAGAAGATCCTGCCGCAGGACGGGATATCGCTCACTCCGTGGCCGGGTCTGGTCGTATCACGCTCGAGTAGGACGTTCCCCCGCTTCCACATGGTCTATCGTCCCAGCGTGTGCCTGGTGGTCCGCGGCACCAAGCGGGTATACGCCGGGAACCAGGTGCACCAGTACGACCCCCTGCATTACCTGGTCGTCGCTCTGCCGTTACCCCTGGAAGGGGAGATTTGTAGCGCCAGCGTGGAGCACCCTTTCCTGGGGCTGGGCCTGGAGATCGACGCGGCGGTCGTGGGCCAGCTGATGCTGGAGATGGACCACGATGCCCCGGCCGGCGGACCATCCACCGTGTCCCAACCCCTCTCCACGTCGCAGCTGGACAGGGACCTGGCCGGGGCCTTCGTGAGGCTGCTCGACTCCACCCGGTCTCCCTCCGACTGCAAGGTGCTGACCCCCGGCATCGTGCGCGAGATCTATTACCGGGTCCTGGAGGGGGAGCAGGGTGCGCTCCTGAGGCGATTTGCCACCCAGGATGGCCGCGCCCTCCGCATCGCCCGTGTGGTGCGCTACCTCGACGAGAACTTCGGCAAGGCCCTCGATGTGGCCTCTATCGCGCGCAACGCAGGCATGGGTGAGTCGACGTTGCACCACGCCTTCCGGGAGATCGTCGGGCTGTCCCCCATGCAATACCTCAAGCGGCTGAGGCTCCATCAGGCCCGTACCCTGATCGTCAGCCAGGGCCTGGATGTGGGGGAGGCCGCCTACAACGTGGGCTACAACAGCCCCTCCCAGTTCAGCCGGGAGTTCAAGCGGATGTTCGGCATCGCGCCGAGTCGCGTCAGTGATCTGTTGCCCACTTCGGCGACGGCCTGACCGGCGGTGTAGCCCCGGCAACGGGCCGGCCCATCTTGACGTAGACTGGCCGCACCATGCGGCTCGTATCCTTCTGCGAATACGAAATAGGCGTGCTGGCCATCGGCGCCACGCCCACAGGGATCATCTCCATCGGCATGCTGCCGGTGGGTGTGGTGGCCATCGGCATCATGCCCATGGGGCTGCTGTCCTTTGCCTGTGGCGGGGGCCTGGGCGTGGTCAATTACACGTGCGGGATCGGGATCGGCGCCCATGTGCGCTGCACGGGGCTGGCCATCGGCGGGGACGCTCAGGCCGTCGGGTTGGGATTGGCGCTGGCCGGGGAGCGGCCCACCTCTGGGTCGTCCGTGTCGTACTGGGCCCGGGTCGCGATGGTGGGAGTGGTCGTCCTGGGGATCCTGGGCGCCGTGGGGCAGATGCGCCTCGGGCTGACGAGCATGACGCGGGTCGCGGACGCCGAGTGGACGGCGCGACCGGAGGTCACCGAGGGGCTGTACCTGGCGCCGGACACGGAATGCCGGGTCCATGCCCACCTGCGCAGTGACGGCGAGAGCCGCTTGCACGCAGACGTGGTCGTGATCTGCGGATCCCTCGAGCTGGCCCGGCGGCAGATTCGCTCCGGCTGCGAGGTGGGGCAGGGGCAGCCCGGCACCGGGGCCGTCTACGACCTGGCTTGCTTCGCCGACCGGGTGGCCGAGAGCTCGGACGAGGACAACAGCTACCCCGAGGAGCCGGGGCTGGAGCTGAGCACCTTCGGGCCCGAGGGGCACGTGCGCGTGTGGGCCAGCGGGCCCCCACCGATGAACGTCGTCCTGACGGTGGATTCACCCAGCAAGCCGGTGGCCGGGGAGCCGCTGCTGCTCGACCGCCGGACGCGGCTGGATGCGGCATCCGGTGAGCCGCGGTAGTCGGTTCAGCCCTGGTCCGGGCCCGATTCCCTCGATAGCCATTTCAGCGCGCCAACCGGATCGACGTGGGTGCACGAGTGGCAGATCTTCAGGCCCGACACGGAGTTGAAGCCGCTGTCGTCGGTGAGAGAGCAGAGATCACAACGTTCCATGAACGCCCCATTTCAGGTCCGAGGGAAGCCAGAGCGTATCACTGCCCGAAGAGCCAGGCCTTCGCGGCGAGGAGCATGACGGCCCCGATGACGGCCACGAGCCCGCAGCCGAGGGTGAGCTGCCTCGCCTCGGGGCGGCTGTCCGCTTTCCACAGCTCAACGAGCGCGCCGAACAGATAGAACATCTGGGTCCTCCCGTCCGTCAGTCACCGATGCACATGGGATCGTTCCAAACCTGGCTCCCGACCCACAGCTCGGCCGGCCCCGGCTCTGCGTCCGCCACCCCCCGCGTGTACCGTGACAGCCTGACCACATAGCACCAGCCGTCCATCGCGCCCCCGGCGTCGACGAAGGTGTTGACCAGGGAGACGGGGATCGTCAGCTCCCCCGTATCGGGGACGCTGCATTCGATGACGTGATCCGCCGGTAACCCGTGGGAACTCGATGGTCCCTTGATCTCCAGGGATACGCAGGCCTCGGGATCGGGGCCGGCGGTCCAGCTGACCACCGTCTCGTGGTCTTGCTCCATCGGGATCTGATCCTTCGCCGGCCAGGTATCGATGTCGGCCACGCCCCGGGCGGTCATCGTCACCGCCGGGAAGCTGTCCCCGGCGAACGTCGCCTCCACCACCGTCTCCTCGTCGAACAGGTTTTCGGGCGGCCCATCGAGCCAGTAGTAGCCGTCGTTGTTCCAGTCCTCGATGACCACCGCTTCTGGAAGCCCCGTGATCGTCAGGTCACCGGCATCGAGGCGCTCGCCGTATTCCACACAGACGTTCGTCCCGGCGCAGAACTCGCCGGAATCGCAGGCCGGGACGCAGGTCCCGTTGAGCTTGAGGTACCGGCACGAACCCTCGGTCTGCAGCCATTGCGCCTCGGTGGGGGCCGGCCGGTCCTCGACGATGGCCATCACCGTTCCGCCGAAGCTGTCGTGGAACCACGTCCTTCTCACCTCGACCCGCGCTGCCACCGGCTCCGAGAATCCGCAGGGCTCGAGGTCGTACTGGTAGTCGTCTGCCGCCGAATCGCGCTCGCATCCGTCGAGCATCATCGCGGCGGCCATACAGGCCAGCACCACGTAAACACGCATGTTTGTTCTTCCTATCGTGGGCCCTGAACCCGGCAGTCCCTCCCGCATCCTTACCTGAGCTGCAGCGGGCCGCAAGGCCGGTGAGTGCGACGTTACCCGAACCCAGTTGACGTGATAAAAGGCTGTGCGAAGACATGCCCCTACTCGAAGATCTAGCCCCCACCCAATGCCTCCCCCTGCTGCGCCGTCACGGTGATTTCGCAAGCGCATTCGCCACCATCCAGGACGGACTGCGCTACTTCGGCCACCCGGACGTGGGCTACGTGGCCTGGCGGGACCATCGCGGCATCGCCAAACGCACGGCCTTCGTGTTTGGCCGGCCGGTGTGCGCCGAGGGGGACCGGCCGGCGTTGCTCGCTGCGTTCCTGGAGCGGATCCAGCCGCGGCGGCCGGCGTTCGTGGCCATCGATCGGGGTACGGCAGAGATCCTCGTGGCCCTGGGGCTGGGCGTGGTGCAGGTGGGCACGGAGTTCGACGTGCCTTTGGCCACGTTCAAGGTGGCCGGCCGGTCCATGAAGAACCTGCGGCGGGCCGCCAACCTGGGCAAGCAGGGCGTGGTGGTGCAGGAGCAGGGGTGGGGGGAGGTGGACGCCGGCGCGGTGCGGGCCATGTTCGCGGCCTGGCGCCACAGCAAGCGGGTGGCGGTGCGGGAGCTGCGGTTCGCCACACGGCCGCCGGTGTTCCGGGACGAGCCGGACGTGCGGCGGTTCTTTGGCTACCGGGATGGAGAGCTGCTGACGGCCGCGTTCTTCGATCCGCTCTACCGGGACGGCGAGGTCATCGGGTACTGCGCCAACATCTTGCGGCGGTGGCCCACGGCCCGGCCAGCGGCGGCCCTGGACTACACGTTGTTGGAGGCGATGGCGGTGTTCCGCGAGGAGGGCAAGCGGGTGCTGGCGCTGGGGTTCGCGCCGGGGCACGCGGTGGAGGCGGTGGACCGGGACATGGTCGGGGTGCGCACGGTGATGCAGCTGGCGTGGAAGTACGGCGGGTTCCTGTACGCCTTCCAGCCGCTGGCGTTCCACAAGACCCGATTCCGGGTGCCGCCGACGCCCATGTTCGCGTGCTGCCCGCGGCACAGCGCGCTGCTGGCGGGTATCGAGACCTTCCGCTGCGTCGGGGTGGTGTGAGGCATGGCAGAGCGGGATCGATACCGGTGGGTGGCGCCCATCTACGAGAGGCTCGGCGAGGCCTACAGCGGCGGGGGCATCCGGCGGTGCAAGGAGAGCCAGCTGGCTCGGATGGCACCCGGGGATCGGGTGCTGTACGCGGGGGTAGGGGCCGGCGAGGACGCGGCAGGCGCGGCGTCGATGGGGGTCGCGGTGACGGCGGTGGAGCTGTCCCGGGCCATGTGCGACCGGGCGGCGCGGCGGTTCGAGCGGGACGGCGTGGCCGGCCACGTCGAGTTGATCCACGGAGATATGCTCGCGCACCACGCCGGACAGCCCTACGACGCGGTGGTGACCAATTTCTTCCTCAACGTGTTCGACGGCGCCGGCGTGGTGCGGATGCTGAGCCACCTGTGGACCCAGGTCCGCCCCGGCGGGCAGCTGCTCATCGCCGACTACAAGCCCCGGGAACGCGGCGCCGTCGAGCGCACGGCCCAGTGGCTCTACCACTCCCCGGCCATCGCCGTGTTCTCCGCCGTGACCGGCAACGCCCTGCACGACATCCATGATTACCGGCCGGCGCTGCAGGAGGTGGGGTTCGAGCTGGAGGCCATGGAGGACGTGGCGGCCTTCGGGCGGGGCCCACGCTGGTATCGCAGCTTGGTAGCGCGGCGTCCTGCGCCATCAACCGATGGATCGGCCTGACGGATCGCTAGCCGTTCGCCTGCACTACTCCCCCATCACCTGGACGGCGATGCGCCGGGTACGCGGGCCGTTGTCGAAATCCACCAGCAACACCTGCTGCCAGGTGCCGTGGACCAGCCGGCCCTCGTGGACCGGCAGGCACAACGACGGGCCCATCAGCGCGGCGCGTACGTGGGAGAAGCCGTTGCCATCCCCCCAGCGGGCGTCGTGGGCGTAGTCGATCCCCTCGGGGGCCAGGCGCTGGATGGCGTCGGCCAGATCGGCCAGCGCCCCGGACTCGAACTCGATGGTCGTCAGCGACGCCGTGCTGCCCGGCACCGAGGCGACCATCAGGCCCTCGCTGATCCCCGATTCACGGACACAGGCCTCCACCTCTTCGGTGAGGTCGTGCATGTCGCAGAAACCGGCGGATTCGCGGCTCAGGAGTTCGAAGTAGGTGGTCATGCTGTCCCTCCACTGGGTCGAACAGCTCCCGTCGTGGGGCAGCCCGAGAGCCATCGGCTGGCCCATCCTTTCACACATCCGCTTTTCACCGGGAGCAATGCCCCAGGCGAGCTAATGAATCCTCGCCCCTGTCCGATGCCTCATGCGGAGGCATCATGGGCCGACGAAGATGGCTGTGGCTGATCGTGATCGCGTGTGTGAACGCCTGGGCCTGCGACCAGTCCATGGACGACGACGGGGCCGCGGACGACGACGCCAGCGACGACGACGCCACCGACGACGACTCGGCGGGGGACGATGACGACGCCGCGGACGACGACAGCGCCGATGACGTCGACGCGGGCATCGCCCACGCCGTGATGGTCGTGCACCTGGATCCCGGTAACCCGTCCGTGGATCCCAACAGCGGGCTGATCAACCCCGAGCGCCCCATGGCCTACCTACCCACGCTGGTCGATCTCGTCGAGCTGGCCGACGGCGGGGGCCACAAGCTCACGCTGATGTTCACCGGCCAGTGGGCGTCCTTCGTCCAGCAGCCCGTCTGTCCCGTGCCCGATGATGGGGACGGCGACGATCCGTACGAGTACCTGGGCACCGAGTATGGCGATTGCCTTTCGTTGATCCGCGCCTTCGAGGCCCACGGCCACGAGATCGCCATGCACCACCACCCCTTCGATGCCCCGGCCGCCTGGGACGGCTTCACCGATCTGGAGACCTGGCAGGCTGACCGGGACCTGGACGGCGTCGATGAGACCTACTTCGCGGACGGTGGCGGCCCGTCCGGCCCGGATCCGTACTACCTGGGGACCACCGAGGACCTCATGGCACTGGTCGATGGCATCCCGGCCGGCGGCGCGGGCCAGGTGATCAGCGCGACCACCGAGGAGTTCCCCATCTTGATCCGCAACGTCGTCTCCGGTGGACCCGAGCCATACGTAGACGGGGCCAGCCCCAGCGATCTTGTGAGCCAGCCCTGCACCGCCGACTTCGACGGCCACTGGGTGTGGCAGATACGGATGCGCACCTACACCAACGCTCAGGTTCACCAGGACGTGCAGATCGACGAGCTACCCGCAGCGCTGGCTGACCACGCAACGGCCCCCGGCGGCCCCTGGACCGTGGCCTTCGTCACCCACGCCAAGGACGTCTTCGACGAGGGGCTGCCCCAGTACGCTGCGTTGATGGACCTGCTCGCCGCCGAGGGCCTGGTCTTCGAGCGCGCCCGGGACGCGGTGGATGCGTTCCCGTACACCGCAACGGATCCCGATCTAGCCGATCCTTCCTACGCCTGCCCCTGACCTGGTCGTCCCCGGAGCACCCCCAGCATCAGCATCAGGCCGCTGAGGCCAAGCAAGACCCACCCGGTGATCAACGCCGGATAGAGCCCGAAGCCGACCACCAGCAGCAGCCCGTGCAGCCCGAACAACGGGGCCGCCAGCTTGGAGAGCCCGGACCTCCACATCGCCACGGAGAACAGCACCGGCCCCAGCAGGTAGGCCAGCGCGGAGGCCAGGCTGACGAGGAGCAGGGGCCCGAAGATCACCTCGTTGACCAGCTCGGGCATGGCTGCGTCGCCCATCTTGTCCCAGTGGCCGGCCACCGGCATCAAGAACGCCATCACGCCCAGGGCGGGCAGGGCCAGCGCGGTCCCGGCGATGCACAGCCACATGCCCCACAGGGCCGTGCGAACGTGGCCGAGCCGGGCCAACGCTTCGTACAGCGCCCAGAAGCCAGCCAGCGGCAGCACGAAGGCGACGATCATGCCCAGCTGGGCCGTTTGATAGGCCGGCCGGGTCACGTTGTCGACCCAGGCCAGGGAGTCGGCCATCGGCATCGTCTGGGCCCCGCGCAGCACCAGGAAGACCACACCTAGCACCCCGGCCAGCGGTATCGTCGCCAGCGCCGCTACCAGTCCTCGTCTCGTTGGCCTCTCGGTCATCTGGTCCCTCACGATCGCTTGATGTCTCACGGGGCTCGCAACCGCAAATGACTATATCCGATGCGGGCTAGGGTGCGTCGGGGGCCTCGACCTCGTCCAGGACCTCGCGGACCTTCCCCGTCAGCGCGACCGCGGAGAATGGCTTGCCAATGAAGCGAATGCCGGGGTCCAGAATGCCGTGGTGCACGATGGCATCGTCTGTATAGCCGGACATGTACAGGACCCTCATTTCCGGGCGCATTCCCGAGAGTCGTTCGGCGAGCTCTCGCCCACTCATCTGCGGCATCACGACGTCCGTCAGCAGGAGATCGATCGGGCCGGTAGCCTGTTCGCACAGGATGAACGCCTCCCCGCCGTTCGCGGCGACCAGCACGTTGTATCCTGCCTTTTCCAGGAGGGGGGTAGACGGTTAGCGCCTCCACCCCCTACATGTTGTGGTCACCACTCGT
>CAZDDH010000110.1:0-27083 GCA_964504165.1 uncultured Rickettsiales bacterium
AGCACACTGGCGATCATGCTTTATGTGTGACGGTCTGCAACGTTGAGGACTACTCAACCCGGCCAACGTCGTGGTCAACGCGGTGCCCGTGCTGCGGCGGAATATACATGCCTCCAATGACGATGGCGAGTCGAACGGCCATACACCAGATATCGGGGCATTACTTGCTGCTGTGGAAGAGTCGGGGCAACGCATCAACGACATCGTGCAGGGCGTGCTGTCCTTGACGAGAGGCCGTGATGGTGTGCTTGGGCTCCGTGCAACACAGATATGTGACGGGATCGACGCAGTACTTTCCGTACTGAGGAACCGCGTCAAGAAAAATATCAAGGTTCACCGACAATATGACTGGAATAACGAGGTCGTCTGTTATCCAGAGCTGGTGTCGCAAGTGATCATGAATGTTCTATGCAACGCCATCGACGCCATCGGCCCTGAGGGTGGCAATATCTGGATCCATGTGGAACGGGCTGGGGAAACCGCCATCATCCGGATTCGTGATGATGGTCCGGGCGTCGAGCCCGCGGATCAGAAGAAGATCTTTTCTCCTTTTTTCACGACCAAGCCACCGGGTTCGGGGACCGGGCTTGGCCTGGCCATTTCGCGCCAGGTTATCGAAATGCACCACGGTACAATCGAGTTCGCCGATGACCTGAGAGAAGGGATGGAATTCATCATTCGTCTGCCAATCCAGCAGCCAGACCACGAGGATCCCGATTCGAGCGGAGGCTCAGATGAATTTGCGGTCCATGATTCCTGAGACTTCGGATAAAAAAAACGAGGCCTGGCAGCCGGTTATCTACGATCTAAACGACGAAGAACAGCGTTTTGCACTCGGTGAGATCATTCGCAGGGAGAAGGCCCTGATTTTCAACGACCCATTGCATGATCAACTGGCCGAACTTGTCGAGGTCCTTGAGCCTGGTTCATTTCTGATGCCGGCAGAGATTTCGGAACGAATTAGGGAACATCTGGGTGATACAAACCCAGAGTACTACGGCCGGTGGGTGTTTTATCCGTGGTCAGGACAGATGGTTCATGTATTACCTCAACATGAATTCCGTAGGCTACGTACGGATCGGAATCGGTACAAGATCACAGAAGATGAACAACGGCAGTTGGGTGAATTCTGTATCGGAATCGTCGGGATGTCTGCAGGAAGGTCGATTGCAATAACGATGGCGCTCGAGGGAGTCGGTGGCACCTTCTACCTGGCCGACTTCGATGAACTGGGTTTGACGAACCTGAACCGGCTGCGTGCAGGCGTGCATGAGTTAGGTATCAACAAGGCCCTCCTCACCGCGAGACGGATGTTCGAGATCGATCCGTATCTGGATATCAAGATATTCAGGGAGCGCCTTGGCGGGGAGAACTTGAACAGCTTTCTTGGGGGTGAGTGTCCCGTCGACCTTCTAGTCGAGGAGTGTGATGATCTGTTCATCAAGGTGCTCCTGCGTGAACACGCCCGAGAGCAAGGAACGCCCGTTGTCATGTACACCAGTGATCGCGGTCTCCTCGACGTGGAACGTTTTGATCTGGAGCCGAACAGGCCAGTGTTTCATGGGCTTATCGGAGATGTAGAGGCGGAAACGCTCCGGGGACTGAATGTACGTGAGAAGACCCCATATGGACTTAGGATTGTGGGGGAAAAGACCATTTCTACACGGATGAGAGCGTCCTTGCCCGAAATTAAACAGTCTCTGTCCGGCTGGCCCCAGTTGGCATCAGGCACAGCCCTCGGATCCGGCATCGTTCCGGATGTTGCCCGGAGGATATTGCTGAACTCGTTCACGAAATCGGGCCGATTCATGGTCGACGTGGAGGGAATCGTCTGCGACAAGAGAATCCCCGTAGAGACCATCTTGGAACCGAATGCATCGCCACTAGACGAGCCAATAGCTCCGGAGGCGCTCACATCCGTGAAGCTTCAAACCGACATGCGTGGTTCCGATGATATAAAGGCAGATGAGGTCATCGCCATGGTGGAGCACGGCGTGTTGGCTCCGTCAGGCGGTAATTGCCAGCCCTGGACGTTCGAGTTTCATCGCGGGAAACTGCTTGCACAGCACGATGTGGCGCGTTCAAAGTGCCTGCTTGATTTTGAAAACACGGCGAGCTATTTGACCTTCGGAGCGGCACTGGAAAACATCTTGCTAGCTGCCGGAGGCATGGGGATCGAACCCGATATTAGGCTGTTTCCCGGGCAACGCATCGGCTCCACCATGTTCGAGTTGACCTTCGAACGTTGTGGCCAACCCAGAACCATCGATCCTTTACTCCCACAGGTTCCTAGAAGAATAACCAACCGGAATCTGGGCCCCCGTCAATCGCTGAATGAGAAAGCCCTGGACGCGCTCGTGCAGGCCGCATCGAGCAGGCAAACACGATTGCAGCTCTGCACCGATCCTTTTGAACTAGACGAACTTGGGGCCATCCTTGGTGCGGGCGAACGGTTCCGTCTGCTGACGCGGACCACACACCAGGAAATGTTCGAGGAGGTACGTTGGACGGCGGGTGAGGTTGAGCGGACAAGGGATGGAATCGATGTTGCCACTCTAGAATTGACCGCAGCCGATCTAGCAGCAATGAAACTGGTGTCCTCATGGCCGGCTATGCGATTCCTGGGATCTATCGGGGGCGGAAAAGTCTTGGAGAGACCCATGAAGGACACCGTCGATGCCGCCTCGGCTGTGGGATTGATGACCGTCGAACGTGCTGGGCCGGATGGATTCTTCCGTGGTGGTCGTGCTATGCAACGGGTCTGGCTGACGGCCACGGCAATGGACCTGGCATTCCAACCGATCACCCCGCTGATTTTTCTGTTTGCCCGCCTGAGCCACGGGAACGGTACGGGATTGACGCCCATCGGCATTCGAACGCTCACGGATCTCCAGGCGCGTTTCCAGAAGGTCTTTGACATATCCCAGGCTCGGGATGCCGTGATGCTATTTCGGGTAGCCAGGGCGGCCCCCCCGCGGGCGCGATCTCTTCGGAGGCCGGTCAGCGACGTACTAACCTTGCCCAATTAACATTGGAGACCCCGATGAAACGATGTTCTCGCTGTTTGCTTCCAGACGGAAGATTCCACACAGAAATCACCGGGGACGGTGGATGTAATTATTGCTCTCATTGGGATGAACATGGCGCAGCTATCAGCGACTACGAGAGCAACCGTGTGGCTCTGGCACAGCGCCTCGATGCCGTCCGGGGAAAACACGTATTCGATGCGATTGTCGGCCTCAGTGGGGGCAAGGACAGCGTCTACGTCCTGAACCGTACGGTTTCCGATTTTGGCCTGAACGTCCTGGCGCTCACCTTCGACAACGGATGCCTGAAGGAATCGGCCGCGGCGAATATCCAACGCGCCGTCGAAAAGCTGGGTGTCCAGCACGAATTCTATCGCCCCGATCAGAGAGTCCACCGTGCATTCTATCAGGCCGCGTTTCGGACGTTCGGCGACCCCTGTATCGCATGCGCCATCGGCGGGTATTGCGTGGTGCTCAAGATCTGCCTGGAGCGGCGGATCCCGTTTTTCATCCACGGCCGTTCGCCCTATCAGATGTTCCGTAATTTCTATGCAGGGAATGATGATATCTTCACGGAAACCACACAGCTTAACATCGAGCCGCCGTCCATCCAGAAGCTCATACAGTTCTTGGAACAGCTGGATGAACGGGTGGGGGCTTGGCTGGAGGCTCTGTTCGGAGATCCCGTTCTCCGCGAGCGTGTCCGGAGTGAGTTCTTCCTCGACCCAAACCAGCTGACCCCGGATTTCGCACCGGAATTCCTCGGGCTGTTCGCCTTTGAACCGTATGACGAAGAACACCTCAAGCAGGTGGCCGAGGCGAAATTGGGCTATCGGCGGCCCAAGAAGGACGCCCTGTTGTCACACGATGACTGCAAGATCCACGATGCATCGGCGTATCTGTTCCACCAGATCCACGGGGAGACCCCCGCGCTCCCGGAGATAGCAGCCATGTTGCGGCACGGCGCGCTGACGATGGAGGAGGGGCGGCACCTAGTGGAATTCAATACACGGTTCTCCGCCGCATGGCCCACCGAATCGATGAATGACCTGTGCGATTTGCTGGAACTGAGCACAGAGGAGATCCGGCGGGTCGTCGAGGAAAAACGGCGGGGAATTGAGAAGTTCGAGTGCCACTGAACCGGTTCTTCTCAGTGGGTTTGGCGGTGGGTGTGGTGAACTAGTGGTTCCCGGCCATAGACGAGATTCAAGAATTCCTCTCGGCGTTTTGATCGAAGGGGGAATCGTATCCTCACGCTCCCGGATACCCCTGGCATGAACCAGTCGCTGCCTCGGTAGGCGGTGTCGATGGGGGCGAACACCTGAAGCTGCAGAAGCACGAAATCCGCGGGGTACAGATCGACACCGAAGTAGGGCACTACGTAAGGATGCTCACTATCCCAGTACAACGATTCGTCGACGGACGTCGTGATCCGCAATCCCTCGTTTTCATACCTTGAGCGGATGGAGCAGCCGGCGATGAATCCGGCCGGCCCCACACGCTTGGACGCGGCCAGTGAGACCAGCAGAAACGGGAGATTGACGTTGTCCGAACTCACGCGATGGAAGGTGTCATCGGCAGTCGGGAGGCGGACGTGCTCTTCGACCTCGTTGGCGTCTCTGTGCCCATCGTCGTTCTCATCATCCCACTCCTCATAGACACATTCGACGCATTCGTAGAGCACGGTCGGCATGGAGTAGAACCCAAACTCCAAGGCACCACGGAACGCCAATGTACGGGGGTTCCCAGCGCGGAACGAGATTTTGGAGGCGATGCCCACCACCGCACGATGTTCATCGATCGGCACGATCCACGAGCGGTTCGGTTTGGCGAACTGCCCCGGTCCGACGCTGAGGCGTAGGCCCAGGTCCATCCAACTCGTCAGTCCGAAGGTCATATCGCTGCGGATGGTGCTGGCGGGCATCCACAGCGCTGGTACGTCCTCCTGGGGCCGCTCGTGTTGGGTGATCACCGTCGCCAGTGGCTCACCGCCGATTCCCAACTCCATCTGGCCCCTGGGCACCGTCTCCGCCGTGACGTTGCCGGGTCCCGGGGTGGGCGCCAGTGCCGACTCGAGGTAGACATGCGTGGCGCAGCCCGTCGTCGACAGGGCAAACAATCCCACCATCAACAAGGGGATGGTCGTGATCCGGCGCATGTTTTTCTTTCCCACTTCACTGTGCCCCAGTGAAACCGGACATTGCCCGGATTGACGGGCCATTTACGCCGCCTGGGACGTGCAAACGCCAAGCCAGTCAGCCGGGCAGAAATGGGGAGCCCTTCGAAGCAGAAATAGCCGGAGAGAGTGGAAAAATACCTAGAAGTATGTTGTTCTAGTCAAGAGCATACAAAAAAGTATGTTCTTCGGCTGGAAGGATGATATGCGCAGGTGGACAGTCGACGGGAGCGACAAGACACTTCTGGGTTTGATCACCGTTTTGGGAGCGGGGGCGGCGGTGCTGGGGGCCGTGGTGGCCAGCATGCCGTATGACCCCACGTACGAGGTGATCAGCATCCCGGACCGGTTTGCCGACGTCGTGTACGTCGAAGCGGACGAATCGGCGGTCGCCCCTGGCACCCATCTGGATGGCAGGGGCCCTGACGGCGATGCAGTCATCGAGTTCGGTGCCTTCGACAAGGGGCGGGCCGGTGGGCAGGAGGGGCGGTCGTACGCCCAGCTGAAGCGGGCCAAGGGGGACAGGCAGCGTCGCGAGCAGTTGAAGCAAGATCTGATGGAACAGGGTCTGATCCCGTTGTACGGCAGCAGTGGAGGGACAACGAGCGATCAGAACGCCGCCGGTATGTTCGGAGACGGCGGCATCGGCGTGGGTTCGTCTTCTTTTATCGGCGGCGTCATCGGAGCCCAGAGCGGCAATCAGTGGGGCAGCGGCGGCCTCAGCAGCCGTGGCTCGGGGCTGGGAGGCCACGGAACCGGAGAGCATATCGGTGGCATAGGCACCCGTGGTGGGAGTAGGGGTGGTGGCGGGTACAGCTCCAGGAATGGATTTGAGGGACGACAGGGTGGAACCGAAGGCCGGGTCACCATCGGCCAGGGCAAAATTACTCCGCGTAGCTCCCGGCAGGAGCCGTCGAATCGTGGGGGTTCGGGGAAACCGTCTTCCGGTCCCGCGAGCGGATTCCCCGAGCCCTGGCTCGATCCACCCGCCGGATTCACCGACGGTACGATCGCCCAAGAGGCCCCCAAAAACGCCACGCCCCCGCCCGGTGACCCCGAAGCCCATACCATCCCCCCCGCCGCCGGCGACCCATCTACCCATGATCCCGCCTTGCTGGCCTTCTACGCCCGGACCCGTACCCTCGATGACCTGACCTACCAGCCGCCCACCGGCTACTGGGCCAACACCTACATCCCCGGTGACCCGAGGATCCGCCAGCTCGATGTCCGCGTCCGGCGATACGAACGCAGCCGTCTGGGCCCGGCGGCCCTGGCCATGGGCCTGGAGGACCTGGCTCGCCGCACGACCCAGCCCTTCGACCCACCGGAGTCGGCGGCCATGGCGCTGTACCTGCACGCTAGCGAACGCTCCACCACGGAACCGCGGCGTATGACCGTGCAGGTGGGGCTCCAGGGGGTGCCGTTGCAGGGGGGGCAGCGTCCGGCGATGAAGGTCGCGGTGGTGTTGGATCTGCGGCAGGAGCTGACCGGCGTAGAGGCGGCCCTGGTAGGCGAACTCCTCGAGGAGTTGGAGTCCCAGCGGGACCTCGCCGACCGGTTCACGTTGACGGTAGCCGGCCGGCCCGGCGGCACCCTGTTGGAGCCCGCCGAATTCCGGCGGGGACGGGTGCTGGTCACGATGCAACAGCTGGCCGAGGATGGCCACGAGTTCGGAGGCCCCACCCTCGGCCTCCAGGCTGCACTTGGGGCGGCAGCGGAACTCGCGCGGGGAGGTGACGATTCCATCCCCGGCAGCAGCCTGGTGGTGCTGGTGACGGCCGCCGCATATCTGGGGCCTGGGACGCTGGACGACCGGGTGCATCAGCTGGCGGTGAGCGGCGTCCCGACGAGCGTGGTCGGTGTGGGACACGCGGTCTCCCAAGGCCGGGCGCAGGAGCTCGCGCTGGCGGGCCAGGGACGATCCCGCTGGCTCCAGGATCCCGATCGGGCCAGCACGATCGTCCGCGACGAGCTGCTCGCCTCCAGCCGCACCGTGGCCCGGGCACTCCGCCTGCGCATCCGGCTGGCCCCCGGCGTCGAACTGGTGGACGTCCTGGGGTCCTACCGCCTGGGTGAACGGCGCAGCCAGCAGGTGCGCGAGGCGGAACAGAGCATCGACCGCACCCTGGCCAAGCAGATGGGCATCGAGTCGGACCGGGGGGAGGACGAGGATGGGATCCAGATCGTCATCCCCGCGTTCCGCGCCGGCGATTCCCACGTGATCTTGTTGGATTTGGTGGTACCTGGCCCCGGGCCGGTAGCCGAGGCCACCGTACGCTACAAGGATCTGGTTTACCTGCGCAACGGCGTGGCCCGCTCTTCGCTGCAGCTGGACCGCGGGGCGCGCGCCGCCGGGCCACTGGAGCGCAATGTCACCAAGAACCTGCTCGCCTACGAGCTGTCCAGGGCGCTGTGGGAGGCAGGGGAGTTGGCGGCGTCCGGTGACATCCACGGGGCCACTGCCAAGCTGGACGAACGCCACCGCCTGTTGACGGCGATCAGCAGCGAGGTGGACGGCTTCGGCCCCGATCCCGACATCCGCGACGACGTCCGCATGCTGGGCGAATACGGCCAGCTGTTCGAGGGCACCTTCGGCGCCCGCTCACCCCGATTGAAACACCTCTCGGCCTCCCTGCAGCTGGCGGGGCTGGCCAAGGTTCACCCGCGCCCGCCCAAGGAAGGAGCCCTCCGATGAGGACTGCCGCTGCCCTACTATTCACCACGCTGCTGCTGGCCCCGCCGTCCCTGGCCAAGGGAGAGACCACCGATGGGAACGTCCAGATCCCCCTGGAGGCCTACAACGAGTTGATGGATGGTGCGCGGGAGGGGGAGATCCCACCGGCACCGGCGCCCGCGCCGTTCTCCCTGGGTCAATCCAGTGTGTTGGCCAAGGTGTCGGGGGACAAGGGGCGCGCTGTGGCGGATGTGAGCGCCGAGCTGATCGTAGAGGTGTTCGCCGAGGAGTGGGTGCTGGTGCCGCTGCTGAGCGCCGGAACGGCACTGGAGTACGCCACCGTGGACAGCAAGCCTATGCAGCTGGTGTCGTCACCTGCCGGGCTGTGCTGGAGCACCAATAAGCCCGGCGTGTACAAGATTGGGCTGAGCTATTCGGTGGATGCCTCCCCATCCGAGAGTGGGATGGCCCTGGCCTTGCCTATCCCGGCCGCGGCATCCACGACCTTCTCCGCTTCGCTGCCGGGCAACGGCTACGACGTGGCGGTGATCCCGGCGGCCGGCGTCGAGGCCGTCGCCGCACAAGGCACGACGAACGTGGAAGCCACGGTGCCCCAGTCGGCGGGTATCCACCTGTCGTGGCGGTTCCCCAGCGAGCAGGGGCACGCCGTCAGCCGGGCGGCCTACCGCGGCCGGCTGAAGGGGCAGGCCGTGGTCTGGGAGGGGGAGATCGGCGTCGAGCTGTTCAGCGACGAGACCGTGCACCTGCAGCTGTTGCCGGCCAGCGTGACTCTCAGCGACGTGGCGGTGGATGGACGCCCCGGGACCATCCTGGCCGACGACAGCGGATTCCAGACCCTGGTGAAGGGGAGGGGGCGGCACACGATCAAGCTGGGATTCGAGGTCCCCGTCGCGGAGGCGGACGGCCTGCCCGGCATGGACCTGCAGTTCCCGCGCATCCCCGTCTCCAGCTTCGAGCTGACCCTGCCGGGCAAGAAGGAGGTCTCGGTCACCCCTTCGGCCGGCGTGACCCACCGCACCGCCGGCCCCCACACCGTGGCCACGGCCCACGTGCCCCTCACCGACAAGGTGCGCCTGTCGTGGTCCGAGGCGGTCCCGGAAGCCTCCGAGGAGGAGTTGCGGGCCAAGGCCGACGTCTACCACACCGTGCACGCCGAGGAGGGGGTGCTCTACGGCCGGGCGATGCTGGTCTACCAGGTGACCCGCGGCGAGACCAACCAGCTCCACGTGGAGGTGCCGTCCGGGGCGGTGGTCAACGACGTGCGTTCGGACAGCGGCGGTGTGGCCGAGTGGACGACCACCGCCGCCGCCGCAGGCCGGCCCTACCGGCTGAATGTCTTCCTGGATCGCCAGGTGGACGGCGAGTTCGTCTTCGACGTGCTGTACGAGAAGAAGCTCGCTACCGGCGACCAGGCCACCGAGGAGGTCACCGTGCCGGTGGTGCGCGCCATCGACGTCAACCGCCAGCGGGGCATGGTGGCCCTGCTGGCCAGCAAGGAGCTGACCCTCAAGCCGGTGGCGGAGGAGGAGATCACCCGCGTGGGCGAGAACCAGCTGCCAGCCTTCGTGCGCGAGGCGGTGGAGATGACCATCGCCCACACCTACAAGTACGTGGAGGCCAGCCCGACGCTGACGGTGCAGCCGGCCATCCCCGAGCGGCGTGAGGGCAAGTTCGACGCCCAGGTGGACACCCTCATCAGCCTCAGCGACGTGACCATGAACGGCGCCGCCAGCGTGGACGTGAACGTCAAATCCGGCGGGATCATGGAGCTGGCCCTGGGCCTGCCCGCCGGGGTCAACGTGCTGAGCCTGAGCGGCCCCTCGCTGCGGACTTACAAGGTCATCGATGGGGCGGACGAACAGGTCATCGACGTGCAGTTCACCCAGGAGATGGAGGGCCAGTTCCGGCTGGAGGTGGCCTACGAGTACATCATGGGAGCCGGCGAGACGGACGTCACTGTGCCCTCGCTCACCGTGCAAGGGGTGGAGGTGGAGCAGGGACGCATCGGCGTGGAGGCCCTCAGCGCCGTGGAGGTGCAGGCGTCCCAGACGGATCAGCTGTCCTCGCTGGATCCGGCCGAGCTGCCCCAGCAGCTGATCCTGCGCACCACCAACCCCATCTTGCTGGCCTACAAGTACGTGCGCACCGACGCGCCGTTCTCCCTGGGGCTGAGCATCACCCGTCACCGGGAGATCGATGTCCAGGAGGCCACCATCGACACCGCCGAGTACCGCACCCTGTACACCCGAGACGGCCTGGCGGTGACCACCGCCCACTACACGGTGCGCAACTGCAGGAAGCAGTTCCTCAAGGTGGAGTTGCCCCGGGACTCGGAGGTGTGGTCCGTGTTCGTGGACGGCAAGGCCGAGAAGCCGGCGCTCATCGGTGACGCGGGGGAGGACGCGGACGTCCGCAACGCCCGGGAGGTGCTGATCAAGATCATCAACTCCTCCACCGGTTTCCCCGTGGAGATTATCTACGCCACCGAGGTCAGCGACATCGGCGCGCTGGGCCGCCTCCGGGGCCGACTGCCGAGGCCGGACATGGTCGTCACCCACACGATCTGGGACGTATTCTTGCCCGCTGACGTGGCCTTCGGCTCCGCCCGCAGCAACATGGACATGGTGGAAGGCGCCGTGGTCGCCACCGCGGCGGAGATGCGCGCCACCGCCACCGCCGGCCAGGCCGGGGCGACCCCGACGGGTCCCCTGCGCATCGAGGTCCCTACCTCGGGGGTACGCTACCGATTCACCAAGCTGTACGCCAACCGCTCCGATGATCACGCGGCCTTCGCGCTGCCGTATTCGTCGGCGGGGGGGGCGCTGTTCGCGCGCTTGATCAGCGTGCTCGGTACCGTCGCCATCTGGCTGGGGGCCTTCGTGGTCGTCCGGCGTTACCCGCGGGTGTGGCCGGGCCTGGGCACCTGCGCCGCCGGCGCCCTGCTGCTGATGTTGTCCGCTGGACTGTTCGGCACGGGGCTGGGGCTGCCCATCTTGCTGTCGTTGGCCGGGTTCGCCGCGATCGGCGCCCGCTACGCGTGGCGCTACATCGGCTCGCGGCGGGAGTTCGAGGTGGAGCCCGAGCCCACACCGGCGGAGTAGGGCATGGATGCTCTAGCACCCGCCCCAACTCGGCGCCACGTGGAACATGCCGCTGAGCCAGGTCTTGTGGTATTCCACGCGGACTCCGTTGTACATCTTGAGGCTCTGGCTCTCGTGCTCACCGATCACGAAGGGGATGCCATCGACCTCGATCTCCTCGTCGCCTTCCTGTAGCTCATCCAGAGCTATTCCCATGCGGGGCCCGCCTCACCCAAAGCCTTCGATGGCCAGGCGGATGCGGGCGCGCTCGTCGCCCATCTTCATCATCTTGTTGAGCTGCTCTTTTGCAGGGTCGCTGAGTCCAATGATCTCCATGGTCGTCACTCCGGGTTGGTTTGGCCGCCGTTCAACTCGGCGTCTATGGGGTAAGAGCCGCCAGCGACCCTGTCGATGCAATAAAAAATCCAGTGGCACACATATGGCACATCTCATGGCACACCTTTGCACGAGGGTGGCACACTTGTTCAGGGACTACCTCTCCCGTCACAAACGCCGTAACCAAAAGAAAAGACAGGGAAAAAAATAAATTCCAGAAAATACATAGCGTCTGCTGTCATCTGGCCCGCCAGTTGCAACATCCCCACCCGACGACAACAACTGTGGCACACACAAAGGAAACCGTCATGAAGAAGCTCACGACCCTCACGATGATGGTAATCGCCTCGATGATCACCGCCTCCGGCTGCGACACCTGGGGCCTGGAAGACGACAAGACCGCCCGGGAACACTGGAACCCCAACGACGATCCCTCGCGCTTCGCGGATGATCTGGAATACAAGCTCTCCGAGCTGCCCATGGAGGGGGAGGCCGAGCCCATCCCGTGGACCGGCTCCTACTGGCCCACATCCGAGGACAGCATCAACGTGCTGTGGGACGGCGCGGGCAGCCAGTCCGCCGCCGCCAAGTTCGGCGAGGCGTTCGGCATCACCGGCATCGAGGACGCCGTCTCCAAGCACCACGGCATTGACGGCCAGGACCACCGCACCGCGTGCACGGAAGACAGCCAGTGCAACTCGGACATCGGCGAGTCCTGCTCCATCCGCGAAGGCGCCACCGAAGGCTACTGCATCCCCACCTGGTGGGGCCTCTGCCACGGCTGGGCGCCGGCCGCCATCATGGAGGACGAGCCGGAGAACGAGGTCGAGCACAACGGCGTGACCTTCAAGGTCAACGACCTCAAGGCCCTCTCCACGCTCATGTACACCTCCACCCACGTGAAGTTCCTCTCCAGCCGCTGCAACGACGACGACAGCCAGGACGAGATCGAGTACGACCCCTACGACCGCCCCCAGGGTGACTGCCGCGACACCAACCCCGGCACCTTCCATGTCATCGCCACCAACTACCTGGGCATCCGCGGCGAGTCCTTCGTCGAGGACCGCACCTTCGACGACGAGGTCTGGAACCAGCCGATGCGCGGGTTCAAGGTCACCAAGCTCGAGGAAATCACCGCACTGGAGGCCAACGAGCTGGTGGGCGTCGAGGCCACAGACGTGGAAGAGGATCACCAGGAGGGCGAGGTCGCCAAGAGCGAGTGGAAGCACTTCGGCCCCTACGATATCGAGGATGGCGCGGGCCTCAAGGCGGCCATGACCGGCGAAGGGGACGCTGACCTGTACGTGGCCTTCGGCGCCCAGCCCACCAGCTCCAGCTACGAGTGCCGCCCCTACGCCGGCAACAGCACCGAGACCTGCGATGTGAGCGCCAGCGGCTCCGCGCAGCAGGTCTACGTCTCGGTCAACGGCTACGCCGACACCTCCAGCTTCACGCTGGACATCACCTACGGCGGCAACGCGGCCGAGGACTACATCTTCAACAACGACGCCGTCAGCTTCCGCCACGTCAAGTTGGACTCCAAGTACATCACCGAGGCCAACTCCAACGTGGACGGCAACCTCTCCGGCAGCATCAACAGCTACACCCGCACCGACCACTACGAGTACGTGCTCGAGCTGGACGGCGAGGGCCGCATCACCGGCGGCGAGTGGGTCGGCGCCTCCAAGAAGAACCACCCCGACTTCCTGTGGCTGCCCATCTCACACGGCGGGTCCTCGATGGCTGGCGGCAAGATCACCATGGACAAGGTCAAGATGCTGCTGGACATGTCCACCGCCACCAACCAGCCCGCCGGTGACGACGACGACGACGACCAGCCCTCCGGCGAGGACACCGTCAGCGGCACCGTGGCGCAGGGCGAGTGGAAGCACCACGGCCCCTACGCCGTGGCCGAGGGCGGCCAGCTGGTCGTCGAGATGACCGGTACCGGCGATGCCGACCTGTACGTCAAGGTCGGCACCCAGCCCACCTCGTCGGACTACGACTGCCGCCCCTACGCCAGCGGCAGCAGCGAAGAGTGCTCCGTGGACGGCCCCGGCGACGTCTACATCGCGGTCAACGGCTACGCCACCACCAGCGACTACGAGCTGACCATCGTGTGGGACGACAGCAGCACCGGCAACAGCGGCAACGGCGGCGGCCCGGAAGAGGCCGTCGATTCACAGACCGGCACCGTGGCCCAGGGCGAGTGGAAGCACTTCGGCCCCTACGACACCGTCGAGGGTGCCCTCCACGCGGTGATGGCCGGCAGCGGCGACGCGGACCTGTACGTCAAGGTCGGCTCCCAGCCCACCACCGAGAGCTACGACTGCCGTCCCTACGAGAGCGGCACGGATGAGGAGTGCACGGTGGACGGCCCCGGCCAGATCTACGTGTCCATCCACGGATACGACACCAGCAGCAACTTCGACCTGACGGTCACCTACATGACGGGCAGCTAGACAGACGACCGACCGCTTCCGACCCTCCCCCGGCCCGACCTCCAGATCCCATCAGAAACTCGAGTCAGAACCCAGGGCGAATCGCATCCACCCCCTCGGGCGGTTTGGGCGCCTGGCCCACCTGCAGGATCACTTCCACCAGCGTCCTGGTCCTGAATGGCTTCTGCAGTAGCTGGATGTTGCGCCGCTTGGCCAGCGCCCGGGCTTCCTTGGCGAAGATGTCGCCGGTCATGAAGACGAACCGGTCACACAGGTGGGGTTCGGTCTGCTGATACCACTCGAACAGCTCCAGCCCATTCATCTCCGGCATCAGCACGTCGCACAAGATGACGTCCCACTGTTGCGTGACGAGCTCGATGGCTTCTGCGCTGCCCTGGGCGACTCCCACGGTCGCTCCCACCGACTCCAGGGCGGCACTGAGGGAGACGAGCACGCCCGGCTCGTCGTCGATGATGAGGATTTGCAGGTTCTGGAGCGGCTCCGGCTGGTCGTCATCGGTGAAGCTGTGACGCTGGGATTGGTCCGTTCCAACGGCAGGCGCATCCGAACCCAGTGGCGGCAGCGACGTCTCGAGCAAGGACGGGAAGAACGGTTCCGTGTCCGGATCCTCTTCCTTGTCCGACAGGGGGAGGGTGATCGTGACGCATGCGCCGCTGGGCTCCAGGTTCCTGGCGGCCAGGGTCCCGCCATGGCGTTCGACGACGGTGGCGGCCAGGAACAGGCCGAGCCCCGTGCCCTTGCGGCGCTGCTTGGTGGTGAAGAACGGATCGAAGATGTGGGGAAGGACCCCGTCGGGAATGCCCGGCCCGTTGTCTTCGATGGTCAGCTTGATGACGGGGCCCTCCACGCGGGAGGTGATGCAGATACGCCCGTCGGGGCGGAACGGTTTGCCCGTGCCGGTGCGGCCGGTCAGTGCTTGCTCGGCGTTGACCACCAGGTTGAACAGCAACTGGAACAGCTGATCCGGATCTCCGAAGACGACGGCCGCCTCGTCCCCGGGGCGCCATACCATGTCCAGGCCGGCCTCCAGCTGGACGTCCGTGCGCAGCTCCAGGAGCTGGACCACCAGGTTGCGCATATCCATCGGGCGGCGCTCCTGGCTCTCGCCGTGGGCGATGTCCAGCAGCCCCTTCACCAGATTTCCGGCGCGCACCGCTTCCCGCCGCATGAGTTCGACGCGGCTGTGATCGGCGGTGGAGAACGCGTCGATGGGGAGGCCCTCTGCTACGGTCACGACGGTGGTCAATGGGTTGTTGAGCTTGTGGGACACACCGGAGAGGGTGCGGCCCAGCACGGCGAGGCGCTCGGACTGGGCCAGCCGGTCTTCGACCTTGCGCAACCGGTTGAGTTCATGGGTCGCGCGCAGCATCTCCCTGGCGCGGGCCCTGGACCGGAGGACCATGCTGATCGAGCCGGTGGTGGCCAGCGTCAGGAAGCCATACCCGACACAGAAGGTACCGGGGATGATGCCGCCCATCACGAGCAGATCGTTGACGCCGCTCAGCATCAGCACCACCGTCCCGGCGAGCAAGGGGATGGCGATGTTCATGCCGTGGCTGACGACGTCGAAGAGTCGCCATGCGGCCCAGGCCAGCGCCAGCGCCACGACGGCGATGAACAGCGGCATCAACGGCCCGGGCACCACATCCCGTGAGATCACGGTCTGCCCGAAGAACCAGATCTCATGGGACACGGGCTGTTTGGTGAACAACAGCTCGGTGGGCATGGACAGCAGGCACATCAGCACCGCGAGGATCAGCACACCACCCAGCCATCGATCGAGCCACGACCGTTTACCGGTCAGTTCGCGGATGAAAAGCAGCGCCAGCGGGAGCGAACAGCTGGCCAGCAGCGCCTCGAGCTGGATGAGCTGCCGGACGTGGGTGAAATCCTGGATGTAGTGCCGGAGGCCGGCCAGCACCGCATAGGCGCTGAAGGTCAGGCAGAACAGGGCAAAGGGCCGGTTGACCCGGATATCGCCGCCGAGGCCACGCAGGAAGAACAGGTTGGCCGTCATGGCGAGCCCGATGGCGGCAATGACCAGGGCCACGATGCTCGGCGGGGAGAACGTCAGCATGGACGACGGCCCGTGCGCGGCACCCTCGATACGCGGCTCATTGCTCGTCGGGATTGTGGATGCACAGGTCGCAGCACCCCCCTAGCTCACAAAGGCCCAGCGGTCTGAGGCAGCTGCCTTCGTAGGGTTTGGGGTGGCTCTCGCTCGTGTCCCTACGGCCGCCCAGACCGCGCACGGACGGATCCGGCCGGACTTCGTCCTTCGTGGTGCCAGGGGAGTCGGTGTCCATGGGGTCCCGTCGTGGAGGAATCAGGATTCCACCTCGGCTCGGATACGGAGCCAGCTATCCATCGCGCCTTCCAAGAATCCCTGGGACCACTCGGTCTCCTCCAGGTCACCCGAAAACGGCGGGGGTTGATGAGCGCCTGCGAGGACGGCGGTCAGGGCACTGAATAGCCCGTCCATGGGCGCCTTCAGCTGGCGGTTGTACAGCTCTTGCAGCTCCAGCGCCATGTCATAACTGGCGCCCTGCAACAGGAATTCACGGCCATCGCGGAACCCCGCGGATTTGGCCTGAGATTTGATGTCGGCGCGCTGGGCGCGCATGCGCGCGATGGCCGTCCGCATCCCGCTGTCGTCCCGCTGGGCATCGCGGAGCTCCCGGCACCGGCGGATCAGAGCATCCGTACAGAGCTTGTCGATGTCCAGCTGGTCCTCGAAGCGGTCCACGGCCTCGGCCACGTGCTGGGGAATCCGGATGTTCAGTCGAGCGTCCTTGCCCATCTATGATTCTCCCTGTTCACCGCCTGTCATCGGTAGGGTACAGGCTGTCCAGATGGCGTCAAGCGCGGCCGCGGTCTGCCATCGTGTTGATACCCGCCTCTCAGTCCGGGTCGCAGGCCCCGTCACACACCTGGACGATGGTGCCGGTCTCCAGGAAGGTCCCCACCTGCTCCACGTACACGTCCAGCTCCCGCACAGAGCCGTGGGCACCGTTTTCCTCGGGGGGAATGTTCCCCTCGGGGAGGGGCGGGTAGCCCTCGTCGTAGATGATCAGCGCGGAGTTACTGTCCGCACCGTCCGGCGGTTCGGCGGAGAGGGTGTCCAGGCCCCATACCTCGTAGGGAGACGGCGTGATCAGCGGGATCTGGGCCGTCCGGGCCATCCACTCGGTGAGGAAGTTGGCCACCTGGCAATCCCCCACAGCCTCGTGGAGGGTGACCTGAACGTCAGGCCGCCCGGGGAGGCGATCATGGACCAGATGTTGGACCCAGTTGGCGGCGTCGATGCTGTCGAAATGGAGCTGGAGCAGGGACATCATCAGCTGGAGCTCCAGGGGGTCGGTGTACTTGATGGCCAGGATCTGCCCCATGTCGTTCCACTGGGCCGCCCGCTGCAGCATGTGTGTCCAACCGCCGCCCGGGACCACCAGCGCGCCGCGGGTGAACACCGGCGAGGCGGTCATCAGTACGAATCCCTGCGTGCCGCCGTTGGAGATCCCCATGTAGTGCACCAGATCGCCGTCCAGTACGGCTGTCCCGTCGTCGGAGACGATCTCGGTGGCCAGCTCCTCGGTGACCAGGCGCGACAGCATGGTGAAATGGACATGGCTCTGCATCTGCTGGGAGACGATGATCCACAGGCTGTCCAGGTCACCGGCGAGGATGGCCAGCGATGCAGAGAAGTCGTCCTCGTTGAAGCCGATGAATTCGGTGGTCACGGCGGACATGCGCCAGGTGTGCATGCCCCGGTTGAGGGAACTCCAGGTGGGCTCTTCCGGCGAGGAGAAGAAGCCGTGGCCAAAGGCCACCACCGGGCGGGTCTCGTCGCCGATGGTGTCGGGAATGGTGATCTGGAACGGCACCTCCCGCTCGCCGTGGACCACCGGGGCGCCGCCCTCGTCCAGCGCCACCCACTCGTCCGCGCCAAGGAAATCGGGGGCGCTGAAGGTGCCGCGGATCACCCGGTTGTCGTCCTCCACCTGGTCGCTGTCGATCTGCCAGTCGTCCACCGCGGCGGTGGCGGCGATGTCCTGCATGCCCAGCAGGGGCGCATGGAGCTGCTCCGCCGAACGGGTGTGGAAGCTCCAGCCCGCCACCACGGTCTCCGGGGCCAGGCCCTGCTCGTCGATGGCCTGGAGTACCCGCTCGAAATCGTCCCGCTGGGACTCGACCTCGTCGCAGTCGGTGGGGATGCCGTCCCGCAGCGCGCGGAAGGCCTCGGTGGGGGTGGGGTGGGACGCGCCATCCGCCGACAGCAGGTGATCGCGGATCAACACCACGTGGCCCGTATCGGCCGCCAGCGTATCCACGGGCCGGATGATCAGGGCCTGGTCGCTGGCACCGTTAGCGCTGGCGTCCATCTCGACGAGGGCCGGCCGCCGCTCCCAGCTGCCCTCCTCGATCAACCACACGGCCGAGTCGTCGTCCATGGCGGCGGATGGATCGTTCAGATCGGGTAAGGAAGCGGGATCGACTCCGCCATCGAGGAAGGTCAACAGCGCGCCCACCCGGGAGAACCCGTCGATGTGCTCGAACCGCTCGGCGGTCAGGTCCGTGGGCATGCCCTCCGGGGGTAGGGAGATGCGCCGGCCGGTGGCGGTGGTGGCGTCGTCCACCAGGTAGAAATCGGAGGGGAAGGGATAGAGGGCGACCTGGGGGACAAGGGGGTTCCCACCGGGCAGGTTGTCGATGCCGGTGATGACCTCTTCCTCGGGGGTCTTGCAGCCCGTGGAACTTGCCGTCATGAAGGCCAATAACAGTGCAGCAACGGCTGCAACCGAGATGGCCGATGCGCCGATTCGATGCTCCATCGCAACTCCCATTCCCGCGCCCTCCAGGGAACCGATCGTGGTCCCCGCCCGGATCCGGGTCAAGTCCGGCAGACATGAGTGTCCTTCATTATGTTGCTGGGCTGCCGGTACGGGGTGGTACAATGCGCCGGCCTTGGGAGGGCGGGCCGCGAGGAGGATCCATGGACCTGTACCGGCTGCTGACACTGACTGCCATCACAATGCTCTTCCTGACCGGCTGCCCCATCGGCGACGACGATGACGACGACGACGGCGCGGACGACGACTCCGCCGCCGACGACGACGATAGCGAAGCCCAGGAGTGCCCGGAGACCGGCCTGGCGCCGCGTCCGTTCCAGGACGCCAGCGAGGACACGGCCCTGTACGCCCTCGCCGCCGATTTCACCATCCCGACCCGGGACGGCGACTACAACTTCAAGGACAACTGGAACGGCTGCGATACCTACCTGTTCATCCTCAGCTCGCCCGAGCAGGCCGAGGGCTGGCCCACCGAACTGTGGGCACGCGATGTGGACGATCTGTTCGAGCGGATGCCCGCCAACACCCAGCTGTTCTTCGTGGTCTCGCCCCGGCTGTCCACGGACGTGGAGCCGGATCTGAGCGACATGGAGGAGACCGTCGAAGGCGTGCTCGACGGCATGGACGAGGCGGACCGTCTGTGGTGGGAGGAGCGGATGCACTTCGTCGAGAAGGTGCCGCGGGAGTTCGAGAACTGGCTGGGCGACGTCCTCAAGGATCCGGGCTGGGGTATCGGCATCGACGCCTCCCAGCGCATCCGCTACATCGGCAGCTACGCCGACCCGAACCGCTACAACGACGCCTATGGCTGGTTCGAACCCAACATCTCGATGGTGTCCAACGAGGCTATCTACTACAACTTCGAGTGGCAGCGGGAAGAGGACCTGGCGGCCCAGGACGCCACCGTGGTCCCGGTCTACGTCGAGCAGGTCGTCTCCGGCACGGGCTTCGTGGAAGCGGAACTGCCGGACGCAGCCACCATGGCCACCTTCGATACCATGGAGTTCGACCTCTACATGGGCTGCGACGGGGACGGCGAGTACGGCACCTGCCCCCCGTGGGACTACGATGTCTACCTGTACCTGTGCGACGAGGCGGATCCGGACAGCTGCGGCACGGAGATCGGCCACTGGATCACGACCTACCACCGGGAAGGCCGCTGGGTGCACGACGTCAGCAGCCTGCTGCCGTTGCTGGACGGTGGCGGGACCCGCCGGTTCGCCTTCCAGAGCTCCCAGACCTACGTGCTGAGCATGGATTTCCGGCTGTACAACCAGGGCAAGGAGTCCCGGCCCCAGGAGGTCACCTACCTGTATGGCGGCGGCACGTTCAACGAGACCTACAACGACAACTACGAGGAGATGGCCATCGAGGTCCCGGCCGACGCGGTCAAGGTCGAGATCGCCTCCTCCATCAGCGGGCACGGCATGGCCTCGCCGGGCAACTGCGCCGAGTTCTGCGTCACGACCCACCACTTCTATGTCAACGGCACCGAGAACGTCCGCAGCCTGGACCTGGGCGACCAGACCTACGACTGCATGTTCCAGGCCGCCGAGGGCACGGTGCCCAACCAGTACGGCACCTGGTGGTACGGCCGCGGCGGGTGGTGCCCGGGCAAGGAGGTGTTGCTGGAGACCATCGACATCACCGACCAGGTCACCCTGGGGGCGGAAAACACCTTCGATTACGAGGGGTTCTACAACGGCAATCCCTACACCGGATCAGGCGCCCGCATCGGGATGCGCTCCTGGCTCGTCATCTCTCGCTAACGCAGCTGCCGCCACCGCGATCAACGCCAGTACCACATAAATCGCCGCCGCCTGCAGGATGATGGACCGGAAGCCCTGGTTGATCACCGCGACGATGGCCCAGGTACTACCCAACACCGAACTCAGGGTCGCCAGGCCAAAGGTCATCGGCACCAGCTGGGCGTGACAGCGCCGTACGGTCATCGCCACGCCGATGGGGTAGAACATCCCCAGGGTGAAGCCCAGCGGGAACAGGGTCGCCAGCGCGATGACCAGCTTGACGATCAGCGGCCAGCCCAGCAGGTGCAGCAACACCCCATCGACGACCAACAACAGCAGGGGAACGGCCAGGGCCGAGGCCAGGGCAGGGAGCCACACCGGCGTGGCCTGTCCCCGAGCCTGCCGCCGGCCGACCCAGGCCGAGCCAGCCCCGTTGGAGAGCAGGTATCCGGCCAGCACGACGGCGATGGAGTACAGGGGGTTGCCCAGGAACAGCTCCAGCTTCGACATCAACCCGATCTGGGCGAACATGTAGGCGATCCCCGTGAGCAGGAAGTAACCCGCCAGCCAGGGGGGGAGGCGCCTGGGCCCCCCGGCCGGGCCGCGTCCGCGCAGGTAGAACGCCACGATGGTCAGCCCGGCCAGCGTCGCGAACAGCAGCGCCGTGAAGATCTTGATCCAGCTGAGGGAGTAGGGGACCTTCTTGAGCTGGTCGGCGGTGGGGGTCAGGGTGAAGGCCTCGAAATCCACCATCCGGTCATAGGGCCGGTTGTCCACGGGGACCACGACATCCAGGTCGATGGGGTCCTCGACGAGGGCGTTGAGGTCGTCGTGGGGCCGGTACCCCGGGGCGTAGTAGACCGGCCGCTTGGGCACCTGGGTCCACATCTCCGAGATGGCCTGCACCTCGGCCTCCGTGAACCCGGAGGGCTTGACCACCGCGGAGACGCCCCGGTGGACGCGCCACGGCTTGTAGGGCTTGCGCCCCAGGATCATCAGACACTCCTCCAGGGGAGGGTACCCGCGCTCCTCGAACAACCGCTTGAAGATCTCGTGCTTGTTGAGGAACGACTGGGTGTTGAACACGATCACGCCGCCCTCGTTGAGGTGGTCCAGGTAGGAGCCCAGCGCCTCCTGCGTGTCCAGGAACTTGCGTGAGTGCCCCGTACGGGTGGCGTGCTGGGCACCGTTGGTCCCCAGGAAGATCAGGTCGTAGCTGCTGTCGTCGCGGTTGAGGAAGCTGCGCCCCTCGGCGAACCGCAGGTCGATGTTGGGCCGGTTGTAAAAGGGCTGCAGGTTCCAGGGGTCACGTTTGGGGCGGCTCACGTGGCGCACCACCAGCGGGTTGATCTCCACGCCGGTGATGTCCATCTGGCCCCGGGCGAACTCGTCCAGCAGGATCATGTCCTTGCCGCACCCGGCGAACATCACCAGCGCCGACGACGGCGTGTTGTCCATGATGAAGGGGATACGCTGGGTGACGGACGACTCCCGGGGGTTCTCCAGGTTCTTGGGGCGGTACTTGCGGACAAAGACATTGGAGATGCCGTCGTCATGGATGATGCGGTAGTCGTTCTTCCCCTTTTCGTTGGTGAGCTGCACCACGGCCACGCGGGAGATGGCGTTCCAGCGGTGGCGTACCTCCGTGACCGTCCGGCCCTTGGCGTAGGTTGTAGCGAGGGCCTCGGGATCCGGTCTCTCCGTGAAGATCAGCTGGGTGGCGCTCAACGGGATGGCCGCCGCGAACAGCGGTACCAGCAGCCCCAGCAGGGGCTTGCGGGCGGCGGACAAAAGGTAGGTGGTGCAGCCGGCCAGAACGCCCAGCAGCAGGCAGATCACCAGCGGCAGATCCATCAGCTGCAGCGCCAGCGGTGCCACCAGGCAGGCCCCGGCCGAACCGATCAGGTCCAAGGCATAGAGCCGCCCCACCTGGCGGGCACCGGCGGTGAAGGCGATGGAGAGGATCACACCACCCAGGGCGAACACGGGCACGAACACCAGCGACAACACAGTCGTCTTGAGGGCGTCCTGGCCCGGGTGCTGCCACCAATGGTGGGTGATGTTGAACACGTGGTTGAACAACAGGAAGAAGGCGGTGAAACAGAGGGTGGCCGTCACCAGCAGCGCCGGGACCAGCGCCGGCAGCCAGCGGGGGCTGGCGTCGCCGGGCTTGAGGTGCAGGGCCAGGGCCCCCAGGCTGAGCCCGAACATGGCCACCGGGATGGCGATGAAGGCGCTGATGTCCCCTAGGAAGAAGGGGTACATCCGCGCCAGCAGCAGCTCCAGCAGCAGCAGGGAGAACGCCACACAGGCTACCGTGACGCGGAGCTTGGTCCCGCGGCGTGCCCGATCGATGGCGTCGTCGGCAAAATCGCCGCCAGCCATGCGGTTCAGACGGTCGATCAACGACGCGGGTGGTGTGGGCGATACCATGTGGGGAAAACGCTGAGTGAGCGGGGACTACTGGTACAGCTTGCCTTCGGCGTGGCGCTTGCCCAGCTTCTCGAGCATGTCCGCGGTCATGGCGTCCAGATCGTAGCTGGGGGCCCAGTCCCACTCCTTGCGGGCGGCGGAGTCATCCACTGACTGGGGCCAGGAGTCGGCGATGGCCTGGCGGAAGTCGGGCTCGTAGCTCACCTCGAAGTTGGGGATGTGCTTGCGGATGGAGTCGGCCAGCTCGGCCACGGAGAAGCTCATCGCGCCCATGTTGAAATCGCCGTGGTGGTCCAGGCTGTCCACGTCCGCTTCCATCAGATCGATGGTGCCCTTGATGCAGTCGGGCATGTACATCATCGGCAGGCGCGTATCCTCCTTGACGAAGCAGGTGTAGCGGCCCTCCTCGATGGCCTTGTAGTAGATGTCCACGGCGTAGTCGGTGGTGCCGCCGCCGGGCAGCGTCTCGGCGGAGATGATGCCGGGGTAGCGCAGGCCACGGGCATCGACGCCGAAGCGGGCAAAATAGTAGTCACACAGCAGTTCGCCGGTGACCTTGGTGACGCCGTACATCGTCGTGGGCTTGAGCACCGTCTCCTGGGGTGTGTTGACCCGCGGGCAGCCGGCGCCGAACACGGCGATGGAGCTGGGGCAGATGACCCGGTTGAGGTCCAGCTCGATGGCCAGCTCCAGCACGTTGATGAACCCGGTGACGTTGACGTACCAAGCCGTCTGGGGGTTCTTCTCGCCCACGGCGGACAGGATCGCCGCCATGTTGACGATGGTGTCGATGTTGTATTCCTTGCACACCGCCTTCATCTTCTCGGGATCGGTGACGTCGACCCACTCGAAGGGGCCCGACTCCTTGAGGGCAGCGGTGGGGGCAGATTTGCGGCCGCAGGCGACGACGTGCTCGGCGCCGTAACGTTCCCGCAAGGCCAGGGTCAGCTCCGAACCAATCTGTCCGACGGATCCAGTCACCAGGATGTTCTTGATCTCTTTGTTTGCCATCGTGTTCACCCGGGGGGGGAAAGGGTTGTCACATATCCTATGAGGCAAACAAGGTACCCTTTCGTGACGGCTGGTTGCAATCCGGTCGTAGGAGTAGCCATGCCACACGTGGTGGGAACCCCATTGACGGGCCTGTCGAGGTTGCTGCAGATCGCCGCCGTGGCGGCTGTAGTGTTCCCCGGTTGCCGGTCCTCCAACGGCGGTTCGCTCCCCCGGGAACGGGTCGAGGAGCTGATCCAGCCGGACGACGTGCTGGCGACGGTGGCCCTGCTGGCTGCGCCGGAGTTTGCCGGGCGCTCACCCGGTGATGCCGGCTTCGAAAAAGCGGCGCTGGCCATGGCCGAACGGTTCGAGGCTGCTGGGCTGCAGCCCGGAGGCGGGGAGGGGTACCTGCAGCACTACGAGATGGAGGCGAACCATTTTGAACGGGCGCCCGAGCTGAGCCTGCAGATCGGCGATGGGCCGCCGTCGCCGCTGGAACACGGGGTGGAGTTCACCGCCCGGGGCTTCTCGGGATCGGGGGAGGTGAGCGCCCCCCTCGTGTTTTGCGGATACGGCATCTCGCGTCCCGAGTCCGGCTACGACGACTATGCGGGGATCGATGTGTCGGGCAAGGTGGCGCTGGTCTTCAAGCAGGCGCCCCCCTGGACCCTGGACGAGGAGGGGTGGGGAAAGGCCCACGAACCGCGTCCGCTGGCCCATACGGCCGCTGCCCATGGCGCCACCGCCATGATCCTGGTCTCCCGCCCCGAGGAGGAGTGGACACTCCCGCCCTATGGGAGCGTCAAGCACGGCCCGGGGGAACAGCTGGAGTCCTTTCCCCAGCTCCACGTCTCGCGTGAACGGGCCGGGCAGCTGTTTGCCGATGGCGAGACGATGCTCCAGCTCCAGCAAGCCATCGACAAGGAGCAAAAACCCCGGTCCCGGGAGTTGAATGCAGCGGCGGCGTTGCAGGTGACCACCGAATACCAACCGGCCGTGGATGCGGTGAACGTCATCGGCATCCTGCCCGGGAGCGGCAAGCACGCGGACGAGCACGTGATCCTCGGGGCTCACCTGGACCACATCGGGACCCACGGGGACCTGATGTTCCCCGGGGCCAACGACAACGCCTCGGGGGTAGCAGCTGTGCTGGCGGCGGCCGAGGCCTTCAACGCCGGCGGAATACGGCCCCGGCGGACGGTGGTCTTCATCCTGTTCGGCGGTGAAGAGCAGGGGCTGGTCGGTTCCATGGCGTACGTCGCCGATCCGTCCCTACCGCTGGATGGTGCCCTGGCCATGCTCAACGCCGACTGCGTGGGGGACGGCACCCAGCTCAAGCTGGGGGGCGGAGGTGCTCACCCACAGCTGCGGCAGCTTGCCGTCGATCTGGACGCCGCCGGGGCGAAGGTCGTCCACGAGGACACCTGGTACGGTGGGGGCGCGGACGCCCAGCCGTTCTTCGATGCCGGCATCCCCACCTTGTACTTCGCCAACGACGGCGGGTACCGGAATCTGCATCAACCGACGGATACGCCGGCCACGCTGGCCCCGGAGCTCCTCGCAGCGACCGCCCGGCTGCTGTTCCAGACGGCCGCTGCCATCGCCGATGGCCGTTACCAACCGGAACCGCGGCAGCCACCCGCCGAGCCCTGACCCAAAAATAAATAGGCCACCGATCCCTCTTCGCTTGGTCTGCCCACTTGAGTACGCGGGCGTACACGACCCTGGTACGCCTGCATGGAAGGTGCTAAGACTTTGTGCAGAGTGGTCGGAGACCACCGTGAAAATTAGGGGAAGTAGGTACGTGATGACCTCCATACCGTTGAGTTCCATCTTGGATTCTGGCCGGGCCTACCGCTGGCTGGCCCTCCTGGCTGCGTCTGCCATGCTCCTGTGTGCCCCCGGCTGCACGGGTGATGACGACGACGATGACGATCAGGCGGACGACGATGACGACGATGTCGTGTGGGAGTGTGTGCTGGAGGAAGGGGCGACGGTCGAGGACAACCCCTACCTCGAGATGGTGGGCTGCGCCGATCCCGACTTCGAGATCATCGGTTCCCGGCCACTGGACGCCAGCATCCCCGGCGCCGTGTCGGCCAAGACCGTCGTCGATCAGGCGGACGAAAACCATCTCTACTTCACCAACAGCAATACCTACCCCATGCACTACGAGTTCTGCTTCGAACACCTCAACGGCAACGGCCTGCCGCCGGTGGGCGACATGGGGACCTTCAACGGTATCGAGTACTACAGCCCCACGCGGCGTTTCCTGCTGGGCGCCGTCACCCTCTACGAGGAACCCAACAAATGGGTGTACGAGATCGCTCCCTATGACGCGGCCTCCCCGGAGATGGTGGAGACCTCCTTCGAGAAGATCATGAACGCCTCCTTCTTCGGCGAGGATCTGTACTTCCACCCCACCTCTACCAACGTCGAGGCGATGGCTGAAAGCCTGCCCGAATGGATCCCGGTCATCACCACCGAGGAGCTGTTCGAGGGCATCACCTACCAGCCCCTCAACCTCGGTGAGAGCTACGGCCAGTTGCGGTTTTTCACCGCCGAGGAGCTGATGAACGAGTATGTCGGCCCCCGGGATGTGGTCATCCTCGACTCGGTGCCCAACGACATCTCTGTGGTGGCGGGGTTGGTCACCGCCGAGCTGCAGACGCCCCTGTCCCACGTCAACGTACTTTCCCAGAACCGCGGCACGCCCAACATGGCTTTGCGCGGCGCCTACGACAATGAAGACCTGCGTGCCCTGGCGGACGGCTGGGTGCGGTTCAAGGTGGACGCCTTCGAGTGGATCATCGAGGAGTGTACCCAGGAGGAAGCGGATGAGTGGTGGGCAGAGAACGCACCGGATCCGGTGATAGTCCCCGAGATGGATCTGGGTGTGACCGACCTCGCCGACGTGGCGACCCTCGACCCCACGGACGTGGTGGCCTACGGCGGCAAGACCTCCAACTACGGGACGCTGTACAACATCACGAGCATCCAGGTGCCCCAGGCCTTCGGCATCCCCTTCTACTACTACGACCAGTTCATGGTTCAAAACGGCTACTACGACGTGGTGAACGCCTTGCTCGCAGAGGACGAGTTCAACAGCAACCCGACCTACCGCGAGGAGGCCCTCGCGGCGCTGCGGGAGACCATCGTCACCGAAGGGGTCGTGGACCCGGCCACCCTCGCGCTGGTCGAGGCCAGGATGATCGAACTGCACGCCGCCGATACCGCGTTCCCCAACACCCGCATGCGGTTCCGCTCCAGCACCAACGCCGAGGACC
>CAZDDH010000111.1:0-26939 GCA_964504165.1 uncultured Rickettsiales bacterium
CGTTTTTTGGCTTGAAGGAGGCTATCAGGTGGCCCAGACCTACATAGGATCTAGCAGCGTGTTGCGCTACAGTATCTATTCACGACGGATGGATCCCGGATCATCGCATGCGCAAGCAAACCATCGCCAAGGTCGGACTCTTGCTGGCGGGGACCCTCATCGGCCTGGGTCTGGCCGAGATCGGCGTCCGCCTGGCGGCTCCCCAGCCGCTGGGGCCCGCTCGCAAGGAGACCCCGCGCCTGGGGCTGCGGCTGAACCCGGACGATTCCAGCCGGACCGTCACCGAGGAGTTCGACGTGATCGTGCGGACCAACTCGGCCGGTTATCACGACGTGGAGCACTCGCGCGCCAAGCCGGAAGGGACGTTCCGCATCGTGGTGTTGGGGGATAGCTTCGTCGAGGCGGTCCAGGTCACCACCGAGGAGAATCTCTGCCGGCTGCTGGAGGCGGAGCTGGCACCGGATCGCCCCGTGGAGGTCATCAACCTGGGCGTGGCCGGCTCGGGCACGGCTGCCGAGTACCTGCGCCTGAAGGACGAGGGGCTCGCCTATGCCCCAGATCTGGTGGTGCTCGTCTTCACCGTGACGAACGACGTGTACAACAACTCGCCGGATCTGGAGGTCAAGAAGAACAAGCCGTTCTTCACCCTCACCGGCGAGGGGCAGCTCCAGCGGTTCACCCCACCCCCCGAGCAGCCCCAGGAGGCGGACGACGGCGGGCTGCTGGTGGCCCTGGCCCGGCGATCCCACCTGCTGCGCCTGGTCCTGCGGGCCCAGGCCGCCCGGAGGCATCTGGACGACGGTGCCGGCGTTCCCATCGACTACTACGTGTTCGCCGAGAACGGGACGCCGGTGTGGGACGACGCCTGGTCCGTGACCGAGGCGTTGCTCGGGGCCAGCGCGGAGTCAGCCCGAGCCGGAGGCGCCGGCTTCGTTTTGGTGGTGGTCCCGGACCGGCTCCAGCTCCAGGATGACCTGTGGGAGAGGGCCGTGGACGGGTACCCGGGCATGGCTGACCTGTCGTGGGACCGGGCCGAGCCCAACGAGCGCCTGGAAGCCATCTGCGCCCGCCAGCAGCTCGATTGCCTAGACCTCCTACCGCCCTTTGCCCAGCATCTGGCCGCTGGCGGCGAGCCGTTGCACTTCGCCATCGATGGTCACCTCAACGCCGAGGGGCATCGGCGTACGGCCCGTTTGTTGGCTGCTCATCTCGACCATGGTGCCCTCGCACAGCCGGGCATCGAGGAGTCTGGGAAGGCCATCGAGGGGGCCGAGAATACCGAGGATCCGTAGGCGCGTTATCGCTTCCCGCCCAGCTGCTCCTTGCGGACCCGATCTCGGTTGTCGAGGATCCAACGCATCTGCTCGTCATCCAGCTCCTGGAGGATCTGAACTGACCGCTCCATCGTCCCGGTGTTCCACTCGTGCCGCTGGTTGCGCAGGTCCAGGATCTCATCGCGGATCTGGAACGCCCGGTCCAGGTCCCCGCCGGCGGAGGGTTGCCTGGACATGCCATCCAGGAACGGATCGAGGGGCATGGTGGCCGCCAGCTGGCTGGCGGCCGGTGTGGCCTGAGGAACCGGTTGGTTGCAGGTGGTGACGGCCTCCGTCGACGTACCGAACGAGGCCGGGACGAACAGCGGCATGCTGGTCACCCGCGGCGGCTGGATCAAGGCCTGGACCAGCTGTACGGTGACGGCCACGCACAGCAGCCCCACGGTCAGCGGCGGCAGGAATCGCTTCATCGCTGCCCCCCCTTGGGTGCGGGCGGTCCCGGCGCCCCTGGCGGCCCTGGTGGCCCCGGCGCGCTGGCGGACAGCTGCTGGACCGCTTCGGGGGAGAGGCTCGCCGCGAGACGCAGCTTGACGCAAGCCAGCTCGGTGGCCAGCTGGTGCAGCCGTCCCTGGCTCTCGTCCAGCTGCTGCCGCTGGTTGGCCAGTTCATCCAGCAGGGGATCGATGCGGGACCGCTGCTCGGTGGACAGGGGGGCCTCTCCTGAGGTCTCCATGGCGCTCAGACCCCGCACCAGATCATCGGGGCTGAGGGTCGGGCCCAGATAGCCGGTCCGTCCCAGTCGCTCCGCGACATCCGCGCCAAAGCGGTCGGGAGTGCCAGCGTCGGGGTCGTCCGGTAGCAGGACGCCGCTGCGGGCCAGATCCGCCTCCAGCTGTTGCCCTGACAGCACCAGCATGGGCATCAGGATAGCCGTCCGGCTGTCCTGGGATGCACGCCGGGTCCGGGCCGCGCCCAGGACCAGCAGGATCACCAGCAGGACGATGGCCGCCAGCCACCAGGCTGCATCACGCCGCTCTCCACGTGGGCCGGACATATCAGTGCCCCCCGGCAGCAGGTGTCTGCACCGGGTGCTGCGGTCCCGGCCGCTGGAGCGGCTGCTGCGGCACTGACATCCCGTGCCAGCCCATTGCCTGGAGTTGATCCATGACCAGTTCGCTGATGCGGGCGTGCCCCGGCGCGTTGGGGTGGAACACGTGGCCCGGCAGGAAATCCTGGATATTGCGCTCCACCCAGTGCTGGTGGACATCGACCACGGGGACGCCCATCGCCTGGGATTCGCTGCGGAGCACTTCAACGTACTGTGGGTTGTAGAACTTGTCCGCCAGCTGCGGGACGCCGAAGTTGACCGGCATGCGGATCAGGACCAGCTGGCCGCCTGCGTCGGTGACCAGCTGGTTCATGGCCTGGAGGTTGGTGGCGTAGTCATCGATGAGCACCCGCTGGGTCTGAGGACGCTCGGTGACCACGTTGCCGGTCCCATCCAGATCCTCGGTCCAGGTGAGGAAGTGGCCGCGGATGAAGCCGATGAGCACCTGACGCACGATCAGGTAGAAGCTGCTGCGGTAGGCCAGCCGCCTGAGGCTCCGGGCCAGGGCGCCCCGCTTGTCCCGTTCGGCGTCCGTGTAGAACTCGGGAGCCGGATCGTTGTTGTACCCGACGATGACCAGGTCCGGCTCGACCCGCCGCAGGTAGCGCTGGAGGATCTTGACCCCCTGATGGGTCGTGTGTCCGGGGCAAGCGGTGTTGAACACGGTCGTGCGTTTGCCGCCGAGCTCCACGTTGAGCTGGTATTCCAGCAGGGCCGACCAGGTCTCGTCGTCCTCGACGCCCAGCCCGTAGCCCGAAGAGTCTCCCAACGTCATCACCCGGAGTTCGTCGTCATCCTTGTGGCGGGGGATCTCCACCGCCCGCCAGCCGACACTGTTGGTGCTCAGGTGCTCCTGGCCCGGGAGGTTGTGGAACGATCTCAGGTTGGGTGCCAGGGTCCAGTTGTAGTCCGCGTCCGGGACGAACATCGTCTGTTCGGCGGTGGTCAGGTAGGTGCGCAGGCCGAACTCGACGGTGGCGAACGCGCCGACGAGTACGGCCACGGTCGCGGCGGCGACCGCCTTGCGCCTCTGCTTGGCCGGGAGCTGGAGCAGCAGGCGATAGGCCAAGAAGGCGTACAGCACGGTCAGATCGAGCATGGCCGCCAGGCAGTAGCCCAGGATGCGGAAGCCGGTCTGCGGCGAGTAGGGCGAGACTGGGTCGATGAGCGGCCCCTTGTACCAGGCGTTCCCGGGATCGATGGGGAGGAAGGTGGAACCGATGAACAGGAGATTGATGCCCAGCAAGGCCAGGTAAGGGGTGGCTCGTCGCAGGGATCGTTTCATCGAGAGTCGATCGTGGATGCCTATTTGGTTGGCATGTCGTTGGGCTTGTCCACGGAGTCGGCGTCGCCGATGGTGATGTCGAGGCCGGTGATGTCCTTGGTCTCGATCTTCACATCCGTGTATCCCATCGGCTCCCCGGTGGACGGGCCGTTCTGGTCGGTGTCGATGTAGGAGATGATCTGGACCTTGCCCAGGTTCTTGGGTGCGGAAGCGGTGAATGTGCCCGGCTGGTCGAGGCTGATGGTGTGCTTGAGCGTGGGGAGCATGGCCCCTTCTTGATGCTGGAGGAAGTCGATGACCACCTTGCCGCGCTTGTCGCCCCCATACGCGACCTTGCCCGAGATCGTCACGTTACCCTCTTTACCGGCAATGAATTCCACCTGCCGTCCGGTCGCGTCTTCCGGGAAAGGCTTCAGATTCTGGCTCGCGTCGGCGCCCACACCGACTGCGAAGAGATCGGAGTCGATCTTGTTGGGCGAACCGTCCGGCGGCGGCGGCAGCGGCTGCGTCTGGCCGGGAGGTGCCTGGAGTGGCCCCGGGGGGGGCGGGCTACCGACATTGGGCTTGGCCTCCCCTTGGCCCTTGTCCGCCAGGGCCGGATCCCCCTGGCCCTTGTCGTGCTGGCCTTTGTCGTGTTGCCCCTTGTCGGCCGGTTCGTGGGTGTCCGGCGGAGGCGGGCAGCCGCCGAGGAGCAGGGCGAAGGTGATCAGGACTACGACGTTACGCATCATTGCGGGGTCCTCCTCCAGCAAATTGGTGCGATCGTATACCAAGACACACAACGTGTCAGGGATCCTGGTAAGAAGTGCGGGCTAGAACACGCCGTAATCGAACGGGAGGATCGAGTCCGATTCGAGGATCACGAGGATCAGGAACAGGATCGCCAGGATCACGAGGATCGGGATGACGATCCACAGGGCCTGCTGCCGGATGAAGGCCCAGAAATCTTCCGGTTGTTGTCCGTCGCTCAAGGCTCTCTCAGCCCCCCGCGAACAGGTGCTTGATCAGCAGCATGGCGGCGGCGGCCACGGCGATGATGCCCCCGAGCATGGCCAGGTACATCGGTAGCTCCCGGACGGGCCTTGTGTCCGCCGACGGATCACGGCCCACCGGTTCGTAGCGCTGCGTCTCCTGGCCCAGCGCCATGGCCGGTTCACCGCGGAACCAGCGTTTGATCCCCGCCGGCCGGGGCAGGAGCATCGGCACGATGGCCCGGTATCGCCGGTATACGTCGCCGAACTTGGACTCGCAGTACCGTTCCTGTAGGTAGCGATTGGTGATCAGCGAATAGACCAGCAGCAGCGGGATGATGACGAAGGTGAAGGTCACCGAGCGGGTGGCGATGCCCAGGCCCAGGACCCCCGCCAGCTTGCCCACCACCGACGGATGGCGGATGACCGTGTAGGGGCCGGTGACCACCATGCGCTTGGTGCCCTCGTCGATGTGGGTGCCCGGGCTCCCTTCACCGAGGATCGCCAGGTACCCGTAGCTGTACACGACGATGATCACGCCGGTGGCCAGGAACACCCCGGCGAGGACCCAGTGCCAGGGGGACGGGAGGTAGGGCACGAAGCCGATGAAGCGATCGATGGCGACGCCCATCACCGAGATGACGCCCGCCGCCGGGATCATCACGAACAGGTGGATCAGGAAATTCTTGTAGATGTCCGGGTTGCGGATCTCGGCGAAGCAGTCGAGCAGGCTGGGCGCCTTGTCCGGCAAACTCAGAGCCTCCTCGAACCGGAGCGGATGGTCTCGAGCTTGAGGATCTGGAGCCCACCGCGGAGGATGCGCAGCAGGTGAGTGGGATTGTTGACCGTCATCAGGGTGCGGGCGATGACCAGGGGGTTCATGTAGAACTGGCGGTGCAGCTCCTTGAAGATCTGGAACAGCTCCGGCTCGGTGAAGTACTGGGTCCACACCGTGGGCAGCTCGTAGCCGAGCTGGGGATCACGGATGAAGTTGAGCCATTCGTCACCCTTCCACAGCCCCAGGTCGATGCCCTCCTGGAAGATGGGCGCGTCGGCGTAAGGCGTGAACAGCGCGTAGACCACGTAGTCGGGCTTGAGCTTGCGAACGAAGCGGGCCGTGTCGAAGATCTGGTCCCGTGTCTGTTCGTGGGGGCAGGCCACCATCATGTAGGCGATGTTGCGGATGTTGGCGGCCCGCGACCAGTTGAAGACCTCGATGATGCGGTCGGTGGTCAGGGTCTTGTTGAGGGCCTTGAGCCCCTCGTCCGTGCCCGTCTCCACGCCCCAGTGCATGCGGTAGCAGCCCGCCCGCCGGGCGATGCGTAACATCTCGGGCGAGACCGCCTTGCAGCTGGCCTTGAAGCCCCACAGGACATCCAGGTTGCGGCGCAGGATCTCCTCGGAGATGGCGATGACGCGCTCCTCCGAGTAGTTGAACAGGTCGTCGCAGAAGTGGAAATCCTCCACCCCCAGGACGTCCTTGCAGTACGCCATCTCGTCGACGATGTTCTCCGGCGACCGGGCCCGGAACCGGTGGGGGACCGTGCAGAACACGCAATGGTTGGGGCACCCACGGCTGCCGAAGATGGTCGTGGAGTACTTCTTGATGTTGGACGGCGTGTAATACAGGTTGTGGGGCACCGAGTGGCGGTCCGGGAAGGGGAAGAAATCCAGGTCGTCGATGGGCTCGTACGGGTGGCACCGCTTGTGCTCGCCGTCCTCTCGCCAGTGGAGCCCGGGGATGTCGCGGGGCGATTCACCCTCCTCCAGCGCGTCGAGGAACTCCTTCAGCGGCTTCTCCGCATCACCCTGGAACGCGTAGTCCACCTCGGGCCAGGCCAGGGCCTCGTCTGGGAACGCTGCGATGTGCGGCCCGCCGAAGATCCGGACCACATCCGGGGCCGCCTGCTCGAGGAGGCGGAACATCATCGCGGCGTTGAGCACGTTGTGGGTGGTGGCGGTGACCCCCACCACGTCCGGATCGTGCTTGAGGACCTCACGTACGGTCTGCTCGTAGGACCAGTCGTAGGGCACCGCGTCCAGGTAGGTCACATCGTGGCTGGAATTCTGCCGCAGGTAGGACGTGAGGTACATGATCCCCATCGGCGGCCAGACGTACGCCTTCTTGTCGTTGAAGACGTCGGGCACGCCGGCCCAGACCTGATTGAACTTGGGGGGGTGAAGCAGGACAAGTTTCATAGGGATACCATCCGTGTCCGGCTCCCTAGCATACGGGAAATTTGGCGTCTACAATTCGGACGCCGATGAGCCGGCCTTCAGTTTGGTGAGATCTTAAGTTCGCCAGGGGGGTCGGGTCCAGGCCTGTAGCCCCAGTCCAGGGGCGAACGAAGGAGTGAAACGTGCGCCAGAGTGCTCTGATGACAGCGGTCTTCGTCGCAATGGCGGCGGTGGGCTGCGGCGAGGCGGACGACGACGGGGACGTGGATTTCACGATGGACAACGTCCGTGTCGAGGCGCACGAGGACAACGTTCTTTCCTGCTGGGTACGGTGGACGACGAGCCAGCCGGCGACGTCCCGCGTGGAATTTGGCGAGGCGGGCGTGCCCGAATATGCGGTCGGCGACGAGGAGCTGGTCACCGAGCACGAGGTCTTCGTGTTCGGCATGTTCGCGGAGACGGAGTACACCATGGCCGCGTCGTCGATGTCCGAGGAGGGGGAGGTGCTGGAATCCAGTGGCCATACCTTCACCACCGGCGTACCGCCGTTCCATGCCGTGGTGTTCGAGGTCAGCCAGTACGACCCGCAGCGTGTGGAGCCTGGCTGGACTCTGACCAACCTGGGCCACGACGAGATGCTCTGCCCGCCCACGGCGGTGATACTCGATATGGAGGGACGGCCGGTGTGGTACCACCGGCTCTCCGAGGCGGTGGCTTTTGCTGGCCTGGAGGTGTCGCTGCTGGACAACGGGCACGTGTTGCTGGGGGGGGAGCTGCCTCCCGGGGTGTCGCCAGTGGAGATGGAGCTGTCCGGGCGGATCGTGTGGGAGGGGAGGCCCCAGCCGGAAGAGTTCTTCGCCCAGGACGCGACCCATCACACGATGCAGAAGCTGGCCAGCGGGAATTACCTGACGCTGACGTACGACAACGGGGCTACCGTGGTCGGCGATGCCATCGAGGAGTGGGATCTGGAGTCGGAGGCGGTGTGGCGCTGGGCGGCCCGGGATCACATCGAAGAGGCGGTGGAGGAGCATATCCACATCAACATGGTGGAGCCGGATGAGGATGGGGGCGTGCTGTACGCCAACAGCTACGTGCTCAACGCGCTGTACAAGATCGACAAGGGGAGCGGGGAGATCCTGTGGACCCTCGGCGAAGAGGGTGATTTCGAGATGCTCACCGAACACGATGAACCGTGGTTCCGCAACGCCCACGCGCCGGAGTTGCAGCCGGACGGGACGTTCCTGTTCTATGACAACGCGGGGGGCAGCGTGGAGCCGTACAACTCGTCGCGGGCCATCCAGTACGCCATCGACGAGGAGGCGATGACCGCCGAGATCATCTGGGAGTATCCGGGGGCCGACATCGAGGACTACTGGTTCAACTACGGCTGGGGGGACGCGGACCGCCTGCCCAACGGCAACACCCTAGTCGCGGCCGGATCCATGCTCAGCTGGGACACGGAGTCCCGCATCTTCGAGGTCACCCCGGAGGGGGACAAGGTCTGGCACCTGCAGCTTCGGTCTACCGAGGGCAACATGCTCGCTGGGTCTTACATGGCTGAGAGAATCCCGATGCTCCTGGAACGACTCGACTGATTCCTAGCGCCCTCCCCCCCCTTGCCCTTACCCTTGCCCCAGGAGGCCACAGTGACCAGAGGTCTATACGGCGGATCCGAACAGGGCGCCGGGCCGTTGGAAGACGGGCTGTCGCGGCGGCGGCAGCGGCGTACGGCGCGGATCTCGGACCGGCGCCGGGGTTCCATGCAAGACGAGGATCAGGCCCTCGCCTGGCAGTGCCCCATGTGCTCGACGCCCTATCCCAACGTGGTGTTCTGCCCCGAGTGCGGCGAGGAGCTGGTGCAGGTGGAGTACGACGTCACCAGCCACGTCCACGGCCGGATGGCCCTCAAGGACTGGTTGGTGCTGGCTGCCATCGCCGGGGCGTTCGTGGGGGTCTCCGGGATCTTCGCGTTCCTGTTCTACGTCAGGATGAATGGCTGGCCCTGGTGATCAGGCGTCCCGGTCGGTCCGCTGGCCCGTCTCCAGCCCTTCGTACTGCGCGTAGCACCCACCTTGCTCACCGACCCGGCGCATCTCGTCGTAGATCTGCTCGATGGAGGTGTCGTGGATGTTGCCCGCCGGGACCTTGAGGAAGGGGCAGGGCCGCACGTTGCCCTCCGGGTCCGTGTAGAGGAACTGCTGGCCGCCCGAGCAGCCCCGGCGGCGCTCCCAGATGACCGCCGAGTAGGCGATGGGGTGCTTGATGTGCTCGGGGCCGTTGTTGAACTCGTCGATGAGCGCTTCCAGGGTCAGCAGCTGGTCGTTACTGAGGGTGGGTAGGTGGAACTTCTCCACCCCGCCGATGGCATGGGGGGGGAAGAAGTTGACGAAGCGCACGCCCACGCCGGCGAGGAAATCCATGTAAGCGGTGAACTCGGAGCGCTCCAGCAGCTCGGGGGTGATCATGCAGTCCACGCTCACCAGCAGGCCCAGGTCGTGGGCGGCGCGGATGCCCACCAGGGCGTTCTGGTAGGCGTCCCGGTGGCCCTTGGCGCGCACGACCTCCTTCTCCCGGCGGGAATCCAGGGAAATGACCACGCCTCTGAGGCCGTGGGGTAGCAGCGGCTCGAGGGTTTTGTGCTCCACGTGCCAGCCGGTGGTCACCAGCCAAAAGGCGTCCACGACGCCGGATGTGCGCTCCAGCAAGCCAGGTAGTTCTTCGGCGCGGTACATGGGCTCGCCGCCGGACAGGAAGATGTTGCCCACACCCCGGCTGGCCAGCCCCCGGATGCACCGCTCGATGGCGTCGATATCGATGAGTTCCTCGTCGTGGAGTTCCCCCAGCGCGTAGCAATGCTTGCACCGATAGGGGCAGCGGGAGGTGATGGCGAGGATGGCGAAGATCATCGGCGAGGGGCGCCCGGCGTTGAACGTCTCGATCTCGTCCAGCAGGTAGGTGACGAAGCGGAGCGACGAGAGGGCGGGGATGGCCGACGCGGCGAAGATCTCGCCGTCCCGCTCCACGTACCGGTCGGCGGAGCCGGCCATGAGGTTGCGGTTGTCCTTGAGGTAGGCCCGCAGCTGGCGCACCAGGCCCAGGGGCCCGAAGCGCCGGACCCCGGCCAGGGCCACCCGCACGAACAGCTTGATGCCGAACCACCAACGGGCCGGGCCGTGCAGGACGCGGGTCGTCATCCGGCCTCCTCGTCCACGCCGCCGTCCGCCAGGAACTCCACGGCGTGGGGCGCCAGCACCTTGACCTCGTCGGCGTGTTCTTCGAAGTAACAGCGCAGCAGATCGCGGTCCGTATAGAACAGGCAATGGACCTTGTCGCGGCGCCCCGTGGCGCGATTGCTGCGCCGCACCTCGGCGTGGCGTTCGCGGATGGTGCGGTAGAGGGGATCCTCCACGAAGATCGAGCGCAGGGGCCGCTGGCGGATGTTGGCCCCCTTGCTGCCGGCGGGGACGGCCAGGCAGGGCGTGACCGTTCCGTCGTGATAGACGGTGACCGTGTACACGGCGGCGGGACAGGAGGTGAGCTGCTGCTCGATGCCCAGCATGTCGAAGACCACCATCCGGCGGACGGCGCGGTTGAGCTCCGCCGCGCGGTCGAAGAGGGCGTCGCGGTCCGTGCCGTCCAGCACCAGCTCCCGCTCCAAACGAAGATCCACAGGGGTGTACGGGATGTACGCCAGGAAGTAGGCCCCGTGGCCGTCGAGGTAGCGCACGAACGGCTCGCTGGTGACCTCTTCGACGTTGGCGGTGGAGACCATCGCTGTGGCGCCGAAGATCATATGCCGCTGGGACATCCGCTCCAGCAGCGTGTCCACCACCTCGAAGGTGCCGTCCCCCTTGCGCCGGTCGCTGGCTTCCTCCAGGCCGTCGATGTTGAGGGTGGGGATGATGTTGCCCGCGGCGCGTATGCGGTCCAGCTGGGCTTCGGTGATGCGTTTGCCCTCGGTGAACAGCATGAACAGCTGGTAGGGGTGGCGGGACAACAGGGCCAGGAATTCGTCGATGTCGTCCCGGTAGAACGGGTCGGCCCCCACCAGATAGACATTGGTGATGTTCATCGCCAGCGCCTGGTCCAACAGGCCGTCCATTTCCTCGATGGAGAGGCGCTGTTTGCGGTCCTGGAAGGTAGTGAAAAAGCAGTTGGAACAGGCGGCCTTGCAGGACACGTCATCGACGACCTGCAGGGTCACGGGCATGGCCAGGCCGTCGCGCCATTCGCGGATCTTGAACGGCAGCCACACCAGCCAGCGCCGCAGGTTGATGCGCAGCAGGGCCAGGCGGGTGGGCCAGGCCATGTACAGGAACGCCCGCAGCGCCACGCGCAGCAACGGCGGCAACATCAGCCTGAAGAACCGGATATCCGCGCTGTAGTTGCGGAACAACATGCCGGGCCCTGTCCTAGAAGATGTTGGGCGGGACGCGCTTGTACACGTACCGCCGGTAATGCAGGTTGACCGCCAGCGAGAACGCCATCAGGCCCGGCCGCCGGGTGAACCACGGGTTGAGCAGGGTGCGCCGCATGATGCTGCGCCTGGTGAACAGCCGCTCGTACAGCCACCAGTACATCTCGGTGAGCCGCTGTGGCTCCATGAGCGCGGGCCGGTGCACCGCCTCGGAGCCGCTGTAGCGGGAGTGGTCCTCGGTGACCAGCCTCCCATCCCGTAACAGCTCGTCGTACAGCTCGGTGCCGGGCATGGGCGTGAGGATGTAGAACCGCGGGATGGGGATGCGGGTCCGCTCGACAAAATCGGCCGTGGCCCGGATGGACTCCTCGGTGTCGCTGTCCGTGCCCAGGATCATCTCCGTGCTGGGCATGATGCCCGCCCGCTGGATGCGCCCCAGCAGCTCCTCGTGCTCGTCCACCTTGACCCAGTTCTTGCCCAGCTTGTCCAGGCCGTCCTGGGTGATGCTCTCCACGCCGAAGCTGAGGATGGTGCAGCCGCTGCGGGCCACCTTTTCCAGTAGCCGGGCGTTGCGGGCCAGCTGGAGCGAGCACTGGCTGGACCAGGTCATCTTCAGCGGCGTGATGCGGTCACACAGCTCCTCGAGGAAGCCCGGGTTGGAGGTGATGTTGTCGTCCAGCAGGTAGAACTGCTTGAAACCCAGCTCCTTGACCCGGTGGATGTCCCGCATCACCTGCTCCACCGGCCGGGCGATGTAGCGGCCCTTGTAGATGCAGGCGATGGAGCAAAACGTACACAGGTGTGGGCACCCACGGCCCGCCTGCACCGGCAGCATCGATCCGATGGGCTTGGCGGTGAGCAGCTCGTAGCGGGGGAGGGGCAGGTCGTCCAGATCCTCCACCGGCGCGTCGTAGATGGGCTCGAGTTCCCCCGTCTCCTCGAAATCCCGCAGCAGCTGGGGGTAGGAGCGCTCCGCGTCCCCCACCACCACCGAGTCCACGTGGTCCAGCGCCCGCTGGGCCACCAGCGAGGCCATGTAACCCCCCATGAACACCTTCACGCCCCGCTTGCGGAACTCATCGGCGATCTCCACACCGCGGAAGATGGCGTACCCCATCGTGCCGATGCCCACCAGATCCCAGCCGGCGTCGTAGTCGATGTCGTCCACCACCTCCAGCGCCACCTCCACGTCCCAGTGGTCCGGCGTCATCGCCGCCAGGTGGGGGAAGACCAGGCCGGGCAGGTAGATCTTGCGCTGCTTACACAGCGCGCCGTCCGGGCCGTACTGGGTCGGCTGGATCAGCAGCAGGCGGAACCGTCGCTGGCGTCTACTGCCCAAGGCGTCGCGCCTCCTTCATCTTGCCCACGTACTGGCGGAAGACCTTGGAGTTGCCGGAGATCATGCGCCACAGGGAGGCCGGCGGGTACTTGAGGTACCCCAGCAGCACCCGCGGCTGGTACAGCACCTTGGAATAGCCGTCGATCATGTGCTGGTAGTACTCGGCGACGGACAGCTTGCTGGGCTGCACGGTGACGTGGGCCAGGTCCCAGCGTACGTAATCCTCCCGCGGGATGACCAGCTGATCGTCGGAGATGCTGGTGGCGGTGGCGGGCAGCGGGGTCAGCGGCTGCAGGTTCACGTAGTGGATCTTCAGCTCCTTGAGCTTGCGGTCCAGGGCGGCGAACTCCTGCGATCCCCAGGCCGGGTCCAGGATGATGGTGGCGTAACAGTCGATGCGGAGCCGGTTGAGCAGGGTCATGGCCGCCGCATTGGTGGCCGTGTCCGTGCCCTTGTCGTACCGATCTAGCTCGGCGTCGTCGAAGGACTCGAAGCCGACGATGACCGTGGCCAGCCCCACCTCCTTGAACTCTTCCACCAGGTCCGGGTTGTTGGCGATGAAATCGGAGCGGGCATAGAGCAGATAGCGCTTGTCGAGCTCCCGCGCGCGTACAGCATCGATGAAGGCCCGCACCCGGTTGCGCGATACCATGAAATCGTCGTCGACGATGTAGATGTCTCGTTCCTCGATGCCGGCCAATTCCTCGATGACGTCCTCTAGCGGGCGCTGCTTGAAGGCCCCGTCCGTGATGAGGCGGCAGAAGCAAAAGTTGCACTGGTAGGGGCAGCCAAAGGCGGTCTTCAGCAGGGCCACATGGTCGTGGAAGATGTAGAAGTACCGGTGGCGGTGTTTTTGCGTCAGGCTGCGGTCCGGGATCGGGTAGGACCAGTCGAAGGGTGGCAGCCGCTCCTTGTCCACGCCCTCGCCGGGGCCGAAAACCCCAGCCAACGCCGGATGATCCCCGGCTCCACGAGAACCCCGGATGAGATCCAGCAGCGCCGGGAAGGCGATGACCCCGTTGCGCACCACCCGGTGGTCCACCGCGGGATGGTCCAGGTCTTCAGGGCAGACCTCGCAATGCACGCCGCCCACCACGGTGACGATGCTGGGGTCGTAGGCCTTGGCCCGCCGGCAGTAGTCCAGCATGGCCGGCACATTGGTGATGTAGCCCGTCACGCACAGCACCTGGGGCCGGTGCCGGCGCAAGAAGTGCTCCAGCGGCTCCGTCTCGATGATCAGGTCGGCGATGACGCAGCTGTCCCGCCTCGGTGCCGCGGCGGCCAGGGTCTCCAGCTCCAGCGGCTCCACCAGCATCACGTGCTGTAGCCCGATGGTCTCCGGATCGGGCCGGGGTCGGACGAGCAGGATCCTCATGCCTTGATCCCTTCTACCAGCTGGATCGACGGGATGAACCGCCAGCGATCGATGGGGCGCACCACCCCCGGTTGCAGCCCGGCTCGGCCCATCAGCTCGTGCAGCGCCGCCGCCCCCAGGTACTCGGCGCGGGTGGTGGTCAGCTTGACGAACTTGAGGAAGCCCCGGTCGTACCAGTCCTCGGTGTTGGCCTGGATCAGCATCACCCGCCCCCCCGGCCGCAGCAGTTCCCGGATGCGCACCAGGGCTCCGTACTTGTCGGGGAAGTAGGGGAAGGCGTGCATGCTGGTGATGACGTCGTAGCCGTCCCCCCGCGGCACGTCCCACACGGTGCCCACCTCGTACGTCACGTTGGGGCCCGCATAGTCGGCCCGAGCCCGCCGGATCATCGATTCGGCGGCGTCGAAGCCTAGCAGCTCGGCCCCCGGCCGCCGCTCGGACAGCTCGGAGATGAACTGGCCCACGCCGCAGCCCAGGTCCAGGATGCGGGGCTCGGCCGGGCACACCTCTTCCAGGTGGGCGTGCACCAGTTCTCGCGACGGCTTGAGGGAGAAGTGCTGGGCCCACAGGCCTTCGTAGCGATCGGCCCAGAAATCCCAAATGGTCTGTTCGGCTCTGCTCATCGGTTCCCCATCCTCGCGCCGACTGGCACCTACGTGAAGGTACGGTTTAGCGCCACAGCCACAATTTGACCAGGTACTCGATCCCCACGATCCAGCTGCGGACCCCCGCCTTGAACAGCCCCCAGGCCCCGTAGCGACGCAGCTGACGGCGCCGGGACTCGGCGCTGAAGCTGGGCACCATGTACAGCCACAGCAGCCGTAGGTAGAAGCCCATCCGCGTCATGTGCGCGGGCTCCTCGTGCAGCCGCAGCAGGTCGTAGCGCCACCAGCCGCCGTCCCCCGGGCCTGGTAGCACCGGCGCCGGGGCCAGCTCGGTGGCGGGGAAGGCGGTGGCGGTGGCGAAGGTGGCGAAGGCGATGGCCCGCTCCCGCACGTAGCGGGCCAGGCGGCGGAAATCGGCGGGGCGCCAGCTGGGCTGGACGATGAACAGGGCGAACAGCTCGATGTCCAGATCCCGGCAGATGTCCACGGTGCGCTCGTTGTCCTCGGTGCACGACGTCTTGTGCATGGAGGACAGCTCGGCTTCCTCGATGGATTCGAAGCCCACGATGATGCCGGTGAGCCCCACGGCCCGCAGCCGGGCCATCAGCTCCGGGTGGGCGGCGACGAAGCTGGCCACGCCGTAGGCGATGAACTCCTTGTCCAGCCCACGCTGCTCCACGGCGTCGCAGAACTCGGCCACCCGCGCCGCCGTGGTGAGGAAGTTGTCGTCGAGGATGAACACGTTGCGCACCGGCAGGGCGGCGATCTCGTCCATCACCCGGTCCATCGGCCGGGGGCCGTAGCGGCCGCCGTGCATGCGGGTACAGAAGCAGAAGTTGCACCGCTCGTTGCAGCCGAAGGCGGTCTTCACCGAGGCGCAGCGTTCGTAGTACAGGTAGAAGTAGCGCTCTGGCTGGCTCTCCAGCAGCACCCGCTGCGGGGTGGGCAGGGCCGCCGGCGGGGTAGGGGGCGCCTCCACACGCTGGTACTCGCCGCCGCTCGTGCGGTAGGCCCCGCCGGGCACGTCGCCGAAGGGCTGGCCCGCGGCCACCCGCGCCACCACCGCCGTCAGCGCCGTCAGCTGGTCGGCGAAGAAGACGCCGTCCACGCCCGGCCCGTAGAAGTGCTCGGGCACTACCTCGGCGTGCGGGCCGCCCACGAAGACCCACGGCGGCTGCTCCAGGCCGGCCAGCTGGCCCGTCAGCAGCGCAACCCGGTCCACATTGGTGATGAAGGCTGTGATCAGCACCACCTGGGCGCCCATCTCGCGGGCCACCCGCAGCGGGTCCCGGGGGTCGGTCATCCCGTCCAGCAGGGTCACGCGATGCCCGGGCAGCACGGTGTACAGGTACTCCAGCTCCAGCGGTTCGCAGGTGATCAGCCGCTCCATGCGGATGGTCTGGGGCTCGGGCCTGGGCTTGTAGGCCAGGATGCGCAGCGGCTCGCTCATGGGCCCTTCTTGAACACGTGGGCCTCGGGGATCGCTTCGTTGTACTCGATGAGGTTGCGGAAGCGGTCCAGCAGGGCCCGCACCGACCGGTGGCGGTTGTAGCCGAACAGGTACTTGGCCTCGGGTACGCCGCCGGCCCGGGTCTTGGAGATCTCAGCCGTCTGCCCCAGGTCGATGACCGAAGCGCCGTCGTCGATGGCCTCCCGCAGCACCGCCATCACCACGTTGCCGTGGGTGTCCAGCTCCTTGTGGCGGGCGTAGTCCATACCCACCATGAAGAAGTGGGAGCGCTCCCCGTCCGACAGGGTGATGTGCCAGGCCACCAGAACGCCGCGTTGCCGGTGAGTGGTGAGGGTGAACGCCGGCGGCAACTCCTGGAACAAGGACGCGGGCAGCGTCTCGAGCTTGGCGTCGCTGTGCTCGACGACCTGCAGGTACTGGTCGTACATCTCGCTATCGAAGCGGGCGCACGATCCCCGCTCGGAGACCACCCCCTGCCAGGCCTGCTCCAGCTTGCGCAGCCGCCGGCGGTACGAGGACCGCAGCGACGCCCGGTAGGCGTCCCAGTGCTCGAAGCGCCGCCGTAGCACGATGGCCGGCAGGGTCTGGCCGCTGACCACCTGGGGCAGGTCCAGCGGGGCGTCGAGGTTGAGGCCGATGAGCAGCCCGGACTCCTCTTGCAGCACGTGGCTGGCCAGCTTGCGCGCCGACTCCGGATCCCCCATCAATCCCGGCGAGGACTGGGAGCAGGGCACCCCCACGACGTGCATCTTCACCGGGCTGGGCAGGCCGCTGTAGGTGAACAGGTCCAGCCGGATGGTGTAGACGATGGCGCCGGCCAGCAGCTCGTCGCCGCGGGTCAGCTCGTAGTAGCGCTGCTTGCACGGGTTGTGCTGTTCCAGCAGGCGCAGGAAGGCCCGCCGCTGGAAGACGCTGTCCGCCAGCCGGTCCCACCCCTCGTGCAGCTCGCTGGCCGATTCCTTGAACCGGATGACGCTGGGCTGGGGCCGCGCCGCCGCCGCCACCTCGCCGCCCCCCGCGTCACCGTGCAGGTGCCCTTCGAACACGCAGTAGCGGCGGGTCGGCTCGGGCTTGTGGCCCAGCGCCCGGCGGATGTAGCGCAACGTCAGGGCGATGCTGCCCCGGTTCTCCTCGAAGATGAAGCCCCCCTCGGTGTACCGGTAGCCCCCCGCCTCGACCCCCCGGATCATCTCCAGGATCAGCGCCAGGTCCACCCGCTTGCTGCGGCAGTCCGGCCGCACGGCGATCTCGGTGAGGCGGGCGGTGTCGATGGGATCGCGCAGCTTGTACTTGAGGAAGTGGTGCAGCCCCAGCTCGCCGTCCCGGTGGGTGAGCTGGTTAAAATCCGGGTACCACAGCAAGAAGCCCACCGGACGGCCCCGCTCCTCCGCGACGATGTAGTGCTCGTCGCGCAGCAGGAAGCGGAACGGGTGGAACAGCTCGTAGTCCTCTGACGCCGTACGGTCGGCCCAGTAGGGGTGGTCCTGGAAGCAGGCGTTGTTGAGGTCGGTGTAGATGTCCACGTCCCGGGAGAACTGCTCCCGGTCCATGGTGCGGATGGTCAGCTCGCCCGGGTCGTACAGCGGCAGCAGCTTGCGCCGCAGCTCGAAGAAGTGCCGGGACTCGAAGCGGTAGGAGACCATGGGCCGGCGGCGCAGGCCGGCGAAGTAGTCCAGGTAGTACGGCGGCGTGTAGGGCAGCCCGAACAGGGGCGGCTCGCTGAACCCGGACACCAGGAAGCCGCAGCCGTAGTTGAGGTGGCCGTTGAGGCCCACCACCAGCCGCCGGCTGGTGGGGAACTCGCTGCGGGCCTTGAGCACGATGGCTTCTGCCACACCGGACAGCCCGGGCAGCGCCTCGAAGAAGGCCACCTGCACGTAGTCGGGGAGCTTGCGGTCGTGGATCAGGGCGAAGCGCCCCACCACCTTGCGGCCGGAGCGCATCAGCAGGGGCATCACCCGGGCGTGCTGATGGAAGGCGGTGGGCCCCTCCAGCAGCATGCGCATCACCTCGTCCTCGGTGGAGCGGTGGTGGGGGTTGCCGCGGTAGACCCGGGCGCCGATGCGGTAGAAGGCCCGCATCCCCAGGCGGCCCTCCACCCGTTCCAGCTGGATCATTCGAAGATCTCCGCCGCCGGCGGGAAGCCCAGGAAATCGGTGCGGGACGAGGCACAGTACGAGCCGGCCAGCCCCAGGGCCACCAGATCACCGACCTGGGCCTCGGGGAGCTGGACGTCCCGGGCCAGGAAGTCCCGCGAGTAGGTGGAGCAGCCGTAGACCGACGTGGCGACCAACCCCGTCGAATCCCGCTCCTCGTTCGGCAGCAAGGTCACGGGGTGGCGGGCCTCGTCGGGGTAGAGCAGGGGGCGGGAGAACTGGGCCGTGGAGCCGTTGACGCCCACCAGCTGGCGGCCCTGCCGCCACTTGACGTCCGTCACCCGGCACACGAAGTGGGCGGCGTCGGCGCCGATGATGCGGCCGGGCTCCAGGATCAGCCGGATGGGCCGGCCCGCGTCGCTGGAGACATTGTCCATCAGACCCTGAACGAACAGCTGCCACGGTTCGAAATCGAAATGGTCGCCGCTCTCGTTGGGGGCCCCGAAGCCGCCGCCGAAATCCAGGTACTCCAGCGCCGGGAAGCGCCGCGCCAGCCTGACGATCTGCTTGTAACACTCGTAGAAGTACCCCAGGTCGTGGATGTCCGTCCCCAGATAGAGGTGCAGGCCGGAGATGTCCCGGTCACCGGACAGGCTCTCGATCTCCCGGATACTGAATCCCAGGCGGCTCTCCGGGCCCAGGAAGTACCCACCGTGCGTCTGCTGGGGGGTCACCCGGGAGCCGATGTTGCAGCGGATCCCCACCGGCTGGTCGGGGAACAGGCCGCGCCACTGGGCCAGCTGGCCGCAGGAGTCCAGGTTGAGCCGGGCCCCCGATGCCTGCACCTGCTGCATCAACTCCGGATCCATCGCCGACGCCGTGAAGACCATCTGGCCGGCGGTGAAGCCCACCTGGCGGGCCAGATCCATATGGCCGGCGGAGTTGACGAAGATGCCCAGCCCCGCTTCCCGCACGACCTGCAAGAATTCGGGATGGGCGTTGGCCATCGAGGCGAAGCAGATCAGCTTGGGTTCGTAGGGGATCTCCACGAATCGCCGGCACCGGTCACGGATGACCGATCTGTCGTAGAGATAGAAGGGATCTCGCTCCCGAGCGGCGGCCGCCCGGATGCGTTGCTTAGTCGTTTCATCCATGGGTATTGATGATCTCTTTTTGTCCAATTGTACAGGGGTCTCTCTTCGGTTGACCCCCTTCGCGATGCCCCGATACCATATCCGCCGAACGGGGTCACACGGGAAATGCGTGCGGGGGGCAACCGACGCCCGCGCTCATCCCCGCGAAACCAGACATGGAGAATCCAATGACCGCGCCCAGATCGACCGGGATCCGTCCGCATCTCGCCATCCTCTTCTCGTCCGCGGCCCTCGCCCTCGCGGCCGGCTGCCCGACGGGACCCGAGGGGCCGGCGGACGCGGACGGCGACGGCTACAACGAGTACAGCGACTGCGACGACAACGACGCCAACGTGAATCCCAGCGTCGTCGAGGTCTGTGACGAGATCGACAACAACTGCAACGGCGAGATCGACGAGGGGGAGGCCGGGGGGGCCACGACGTGGTACGCCGACGCGGACGGGGATGGGTTCGGCAACTTGGACGACACGGTGCTGGCCTGTGAGCAGCCGAGTGGCTATTTAGCCGACGTCACAACAGATAATGCAGACTGCAACGACGACGATGACACGATTCATCCTGGAGCGGACGAGATCTGCGATGGAGTGGACAACAACTGCGATGGGAGCATCGACCTGGATGACCCCATCGATCCGTCCATCTGGTATGCGGACACGGACGAAGACGGCTACGGCGACTCGGAAAACACCGAAGAGGCATGCGAACCCACCGAAGGCTTCGTGGACAATGCCGATGACTGCGATGACACGGACAGTGAAATCAATCCCGACGCGGACGAAGAATGTGACGGCGCGGACAACGACTGTGATGGGGACACGGATGAGGCGGACGCGGTAAATGCGCCCACGTGGTACCAGGATTTGGATGGCGATTCGTTCGGTGACGATGCGGTCACCGAGATAACCTGCAATCAACCCTCGGGCTTCGTGTCGGTTGGCGGCGACTGCGACGACGCGGAGGCGGCTGCCAACCCGGGGTCTCTAGAGTACTGCGATGGCATCGACAACAACTGCGACGGCGCCGTGGACGAGGCCGGCGCGGAGGACGAACCTGTCTGGTACTACGACGGCGACGGCGACGGGTATGGCGTACACAACAACCAAACCAACGTGCTGAGCTGCAACCAGCCATCGGGCTATGCGGCCACGGATGACGACTGCAACGACAGCCTTGCCGATGTCTATCCCGGCGCCACCGAACTCTGCGACGGGTTCGACAACAACTGCGACAACGATATCGACGAAGGCTGTGCCATCGACCACTGCCTCCCCATCACCGCCGACGAAACCTGGCTCCCGGGCATCCCTCACACTGTGAGTTGCGCGCTCAGCGTCGAAGGCCCCAACAACCCCGTCTTGACCATCGAGGATGGTGTGGAAGTATTCTTTACGAGCGATAATTCAAGGCTGACCGTGGGCGCCAACGACGGCGGAAGCCTGATAGTGAACGGCAACAACCTCGGCGTGCTCTTCACCAGTAGCAACGCAACCCCGGCTCCGGGAGACTGGTCAGGGGTCCACATCGGAGCCTACGACACCGGATCGACACTGACCGGGCTCACGGTGGAATACGCCGGCTTCCAGGGACTCGGATCCTTGTGGCTCACCTCCTCGTCCCCCACGCTGGACGACTGCACCATCCGTGAATCCTCGGTCCACGGCCTGTACGCCGACGGCAACAGCTACCCCGAGATCACCAACTCCCAGTTCATCGACAACGCGGACGACGGCATCTATCTGGGCACCAACTGTGGCCTGGACGACAGCGCGGCTCCCACCTTCACGGGCAACACCCTCACCGGCAACGGCGGGTACGCCATGAGCTTGGCGGCCAACTACGCGGGGGAACTGGACGCCAGCTCCACGTTCCTGGGCAACGGCGAGGATGCCGTCAAGCTCGGCGGCGGGTATGTGACCCAGGATCAGACCTGGCAAGCACAAGACGTGCCGTACCTCGTCGTCGGGACGATCTACCTGCAGGACAACGCACGGCCGCTGCTGACCATCGAGGACGGCGCCGAGATCCAGTTCGACTACTCCACGGCGCTCTACGTCGGCTACACCAACTACGGCACGCTGCAGGTGAACGGCGGGGGCAGCGGGGTGGCCTTCACCTCCGCCGCGCCGAGCCCGGCTCCGGGGGACTGGTACGGGCTGTACATCGGCAGCTTCGACGAGGGATCGGAGCTGACGGAACTCGGCGTCAGCTACGCCGGCGGATTCGGTTACGGAGCCCTGTGGGTCCACGGGTCGTCGCCGTTGCTGGACGGGGTCTCGGTGCTGGACTCCAGCACCCACGGATTCTACGCCGACAGCACGGCCTTCCCCACCATCCGCAACTCCACCTTCGCCGACAACGCCGAGGACGGCATCTACCTGAGCTCCACCAGCGGGTTGGATACCACGGCCTCACCGACCTTCACCGGCAACACGCTCACAGGCAACGGGGATTTCCCCATCACCCTGGCGGCCAACTTCACCGGCGAGCTGGACAGCAGCTCGACCTTCACCGGCAACGGCGAAGACGTCGTGAGGCTGAGCAGCGACTACGTCACCGATGACCAGAGCTGGCAGGCGCTGGATGCGCCCTACCTGGCGCTGGGCACGATCTACATCCAGGACAACGGCCGCCCGACGGTCACCATCGAGGACGGCGTCACCCTGGCCTTCGACTACAACACGGGGTTGTACGTGGGCTACGGGACCTACGGGACCCTGCTCGTCGATGGCACGGGCAGCGGCGTCACCTTCACGTCGTGGGCCGGCAGCCCGGCGGCCGGCGACTGGTACGGCCTGTACATCGGCAGCAACGACGAGGGCTCGGAGCTCACCGGCTTGACCCTGGAGTACGCCGGCGGCAACGGCTACGGCGGCCTGTGGCTCAACGGCTCCAGCCCTCTGATCACCGACTGCGTCGTGGCCGACAACACCAACGACGGCCTGTACGCCGAGGGATCGTCCTTCCCGGCCATCACCGACTCCACCTTCTCGGGCAACGAGGACGACGGCCTCTACTTCACCTCTGTCGCGGGCCTGGACGACTCGGCTACCCCCGGCTTCACCGGCAACACATCCACCGGCAATGGCGCCTACGCCATGACCCTGCCGGCTCACTACGCCCGGGAGCTGGACGACAGCTCGTCGTTCACCGGGAACACCGATGACCGGGTCCGCATGCTGTCCGACTACGTGACCCAGGACAGCACCTGGCAGCACCTGGACGTGCCGTTCTTCCTCACCGGCAACGTCTACGTCCAGGACGGCACCCACCCGGCGCTGACCGTGGAGGGCGGCACCACGGTGATGTTCGACTACAACACGGGCATGTACATCGGCTACGGCAGCTACGGCTCGCTGGTGGCCACCGGCTCGGGGGGCAACCCCATCACCTTCACCGCCGGCAGCCCCTACCCGGCCAACGGCGACTGGATGGGGCTGTACCTCGGCAGCAACTGCGACGAAGCCAACGTGACGCTGCTGTACACCACCGTGGAGTACGGCGGCGCCAACGGGTACGGCAACCTGTGGATCAACGGCTGCGACGGTTCCATCACCTACAGCACGATGCAGCACTCCTCGCGGTGGGGTATCTATATCCAAAATGGCAACCCCACGATCGCGAACATCACCTATGCGGACAACGACAGCGGAGACATCTACCCCTAGCGGCGCCCGTTTCCGCTGGCCCTGGATCGCCTTGCTGAGCTTCGGCGCGGTCACCGCCGGGATCGTGGGTGGGCGCGGGCTGCTGGATACCCCCATCACCGGGGTCAAGATCGGCCTGTGCATCGCGGCGATGGTGGTGCTCGTCATCGGCGCGCTGGCGGACCGGCGCCAGCGCAAGCGTTCGGCGCTGGTGGCCACGGCTCTGATGGGCATGCTGGCCGTCTGCGGCGCCACCGTGGAGAACAGCCGTAAGACCCGGCGGCTGCTGGTCGAACAGAAGATCCACGCCTGGAACGTGTTCCACTACGTGCTGGGGACCAAGTACTTCGACGAGCTGGGGTACTTCGACCTGTACAACGCCGCCCTGCTGGCGGACTCGGAAGCCAGCCGGGTATTCGCCGATTGCAAGATGACGCGGGATCTCCACACGCACAAGGAGCTCCACCGGGACCGGGCCCTCCAGCGGGCGGAGCGGGACAAGCTACGCCAGCGGTTCGGGCCGGAGCGCTGGGCGGAGTTCAAGCAGGATCTCTCCCGCATCCAGCGCCATCGCCGGGCGGACGGCTGGTGCAAGACGATCCGGGATCTGGGCTACAACCCGTCCCCCGCGTGGCTGATCGTGCACCGGCCGCTGCTCAACGCCGTCGACATCTCCAACACCCGGACACTGGTGCGGCTGTGCTCCATCGAGCTGTTGCTGTACCTGCTGCTGGTGGCCGTCATGTGGTGGGCCTTCGGCGCCCGCCCGGCGCTGGCGGCCACCCTGTGGCTCAACGTCTATTTCGGCAACACCAACTTGCTGGTGGGCAGCTACCTGCACTACGACTGGCTGGTGTTGACCGTGTTGGCGGTGGCCCTCTACCGCAAGGGCTACGCCATCTGGGCGGCGGCGGTGCTGGGGTACGTGGCGATGATGCGCGGCTTCCCGGGGCTGCTGGCCATCCACCCGGCCATCGTGTGGCTGCGCGAGCTGATCACCCGCCGGCGCTTCTCCCGCCGCCACACAGCATTCCTGCTGACGCTTGCCCTCACCTGCGCGCTGATGGTGGGGCTTGGCAGCACCACCGGCCGCGGTTTCGAGGCCTGGCAGGAGTGGCGCGAGAAGATCACCGTGCACGCCTATCATCAGCCCCTGTTCTCCAAGCGCATCGGGCTCAAGCGGCTGTTCATCCACGACTACAAGACGGGGAAGGCGTCCATCACAACTGGGCGGCGGATCAAGGTCATGGAGCGCAACACACCGGCCTTCCGGGCCATCAGCGGCGCCCTGGTGGGGCTGGCGCTGCTGGCCATGGTCCGCCGCCGGGACCACAATGGCATGCTGCTGGGGCTGGTCCCCATCTTCGCGCTGATGGTGATCTCCAGGTACTACGCGAGCGTGTGGATCCTGGCGTTCACCTGGGCCGCTGTGGATCGGCGGCGTATCGCCAACCTGCTGTCCTCCCTGTTCCTGTTCGGATGGGTCGCCGGGGTCTACCTCTACGAGGAGCTCGGGGGTGTGGACACCTGGCACTCCTACTACGCGGCCAACCTGGCGGTCGGGATTCTGTTCCTGGCGCTGATCCTTCGATTCCTGATCCGGGACGGGATCCATCTGTACCGAGCCCGGCGGGAAGCTCGCTCCGTGGGTACGCCAGAGCCACCGGCTGCCACCGACTCGCCCTCCTGAACCTCCCCTGTCAATTCCCGGTCATGTTTTGTCCGTACCGAAATGAGTCGTTGGGCCGCAAAAACAGATTTGATACGCTTATAAACGAGGGGAATAGCCCCTGTTCCGTAAACACCGAGAGGGAGGTGAAATGAAGGTATCCAGGCGATCGATGAGGGAGGTGCTGGAACGGCACCTGAAGAGGTGGGAGGACCTGGACGAGATCGGCGCAACCAAGAAGAGTCCGGATCTGAAGATCATTACCCTGTCGCGTCAGCCGGGGAGCCGGGGCAAATTCGTAGCCACGCGCGTTGCCCAGAAGCTCGATATCCCGATGTATGACCGCGACCTGATCCAGAAGGTGGCGGACGCGGCACAGATCGACAAGAAGATGGTCCACCACCGGGACGAGAAGGGCCATTCCGTGTGGGAGCTGTGGAGCGATATCCTGGCGAACAACCGCCAGCTCTGGGCCGCCAACACGATGCGACGTTTGGCCCTCAAGCCGGACCAGTACATGACGCACCTCAAGGAGGTGATGGAGGAGATCGCGGAGAACGACGGTGGCCTGATCGTGGGCCGGGGTGCCAACCACATCCTGCCGCCCAGCGATTGCCTGCGGGTGCGGATCATCGCGCCGATGGAGATGCGCGTGGAGAACATGGCCCGCATCCACAACGTGTCCACCCACGTGGCCCGCAACCGGATCCTCCGGCGGCAGACCCACCGGCGGGACTACGTGCGGCATTACTTTGGCGCGGACGACCAGGATCCGGAGAACTACGATCTGGTGATCAACATGGGCAGCTTCACCGTGGAGGATGCCGCCCGCGGCGTGGTCAAGGCGTGGAACGTGCTGCGGGAAAGCAACGGCGACGTGAACTGACCCCCGGCCCGGCTCCGACTACAAGAACCGGACCTGGATCGACCCCTCGCGGCGGAGGATGACGTCACGGATCTCCGCCTGGGCTTCCGGGTCGGTGACCGGCCGCACCTCGCTCTGCGGGCGGCCCCGCTCATCCTCGCCGCTGTGCCAGCCCAGCAGGACCCCCGGCACGATGGCGTACCCACAGCCGCCGGCACCGCAGCAGCTGGTGTCGAACAGGGCGTGCCCCAGCACGTACAGCACCTCACCCCCGCGGTGTGCCAGGCGCACCTCGCGTTTGAGTTCGTAGTGCCCGGCGATGGAGGTGACCTCCTCGTCGAGGGGTTCGTGGGTGTACGTACTCACCTCGGGTTTGGTGGGGTTCATGGTGCTATCCTAGGGCGCATGTCCACCGATGCAAACAGCGTGACCCCCCGGCTCCTGGAACAGGACGGGGATCTGTGGGTGTTCGACAAACCATCCGGTTATACCGTGCACGCCCTGCCGGACAGCGACGCCCCGGACCTGATCGGCTGGGCCCAGCAGGCCGTGGGCGCGCCGGCAGAGCTCGCGCCGGTCCATCGCCTGGACCTGGGCACCTCGGGGCTGGTGCTGTGCTCAACGGATGCCCAGCAGCGCACCGAGATCGGTGGCTGGCTGGCCCGCGGGGAGGTCAGCAAGCGGTACCGCGCCCTCGTGTACGGCCGGACGCGGCGTAAGGGAACGGTCCGGCGGCCCCTCAGGGATGCGCGCCGCAGGCGTTCCCTGGAGGCCACGACCCGCTACCGGCTGCTGGAGTGGCTCGGCAAGTTTTCCTACCTCGAGGTACGGCCAGAGACGGGCCGTAAGCACCAGATCCGGCGCCACCTGCAGGGGCTCGGGCACTGCGTCATCGGGGACACCCGGTACCGCCCCAAGCCGTTCCGCACCGTGCCCGCCTTCCCGGGCCGGCTGTGGCTCCACGCGATGCAGATCTCGCTGCCGGACGGGCGCCGCTTCGAGGCCCCCCTTCCCCCGGAACTCCAGGAACACCTGAACCACCTATCGGAACGGGAGAAAGAGCAGGCATGAGCGGACGACCTTGGAAGAGATGGGCTCTCGCAGGCAGCGCGGCCGCTCTGGCGCTGGTGTGGCTCCCCGGTGTGGCGGGGGCCAACGATCCGCTGGATGCCCGCTATCTGGACGACCCGGACGAGCTGTTCTGGTTCCTCCAGATCACCGACAGCCACGTAGGGCAGGACTGGGACGGCGGGACCCAGGACACGGACAACCTGCACACCGTCCTGGACGAGGTGTCGCTGCTGATGGCCCCCGAGTTCGTCGTCCTCACCGGCGATATCGTGGACGCCACCGACGGTTACCTGGTCCCCAACGTACAGTACCAGTCCGAGTGGGACGAGTACCGCGGCGTGGTGGATAGCTACGGCGTGGACACCACCTTCTTCCACGACCTGTGCGGCAACCACGACACCTACACGGATCCGG
>CAZDDH010000112.1:0-26721 GCA_964504165.1 uncultured Rickettsiales bacterium
TCCAGCAGGATGTACAGGGGGATGGCCATCACCACGCCGGGGAACATCTGGGTGATCAGGAACCCCTTCATGCCCATCTCCCGGCCCGGGAAGGTGAAGCGCGAGAACGCATACCCCGCCGTGCAGGCCAGGAAGATGCCCACCGCCATCGTCGCCGCCGAGACCACCACCGAGTTGAGCAGCTGGCGGCCGAACAGCCAGTGGCCGGCCATGTCCGTGGTGGTGAGCACGTCCACGAAGTTGTCCAGCGTGATGGGCCACGGGATGGGGTTGGGGGACAGGGAGAACGCCTGGGACGGCGACAGCGCCATCTTGATGACCCACAGGATGGGGTACAGCGTCGCCAGGGTGACGAGGATCAGCACACAGTGCACGAGGACGCGGTGGAGCAAGGAGGGGGTCTTCATTCATACCTCCTTGTAACGCCGAGTCAGGCGATCGGTCACCTGCGTGTACATCACCAGCACCCCGAAGATCATCACCGCATAGGCCGCCGCGTACCCGTACTGGGCCTCGCGGGTGAAGGCCCAGCGGTAGGCCTCGGAGATGAGGATCTCGGTGGCCCCGTCCGGCTCACCGCCGCTGACGAGGTAGATGATGTTGAACATGTTGAAGGTCCACACCGTGCCCAGCACCACCGCTGGCAGCAACGCCGGCCGCAGCAGGGGCAGGGTCACGTGGCGGAACCGCTGCCACCTCGATGCCCCGTCCACCTCGGCGGCCTCCTCCAGATCCCGGGGGATAGACTGCAGCGCCCCCAAAGTGACCACCATCATGAACGGGAAGCCCAGCCAGGTATTGGTACAGACATTCGCGGCCAGGGCGGTCCAGAACCCCGAGAACCAGGCCACCGGCTCCAGCCCCAGCAGCTCCAGCAGCCCGTTGATGGCGCCGAACTGCTTGTTGAACATGCCCTTCCAGATCAGCGCCGTGATGTAGTTGGGCACGGCCCACGGTACGATCAGCAGCACCCGGTAGATCCCCCGCAGCTTCATCCACGGGTCGCGCAGCAGCAGGGCCAGGGCCATGCCGATGGAGACGTGGAAGAAGACGTTCAGCGCCGTCCACAGGGTGGTCACCCCCAAGGTGAACCAGAAGCTCAGCGGATCGGTGATGGCGTAGTCCTGGGACGTGAGGATCGACCAGAAGTTGGCCAGCCCCACGAAGCGGTACTCCCCTGCCCGGTGGGCGAACAGCGACAACGCCGATCCGGTGACGAAGGGCAGCACCACCAGCAGCAGCATGGCGACAACCGCCGGCGCCAGGTAGGCATACGCCGAGCGGGCTTGCCACATCTGGGCGCCCACCTTCTTGCCCCGGGTGCGGCGCACGGCCCACACCGCGCCGGCCAGGCACAGCAGCCCCAGCACGACCAGGGTGGGCCACGGCGACGCCTGGGGCGGGAGGGGCCGGTTGAGGATCTCGGCGCGGCGCTGGGCGAACTCCGCGGCCTCCTCGGGGGTGGCGGCGCCCCGCAGCACCTTGCGGATGGCGATCTGGGACGGCTCCCACATCAGGCTCATCTGCGGCCTCGACGGCGTGGCCACCGCCTCGGCGACCCCCGCGGCGAAGGCGGCCAGCACCGGGTCGCGGTAGTCCGCCGGACGGGCCAGCACCTGCTGCCCCACCTCGACGCGCAGGTCGTCGTAGTCCGGGCCGGCCAGCGCGGCGGCGGCCGCCAGGGACGCCCCGGGATCCGACGCCGTGGCCGGGATGAACAGGGTCTCGACGGTGAGCAGCGGCTTGGCCGGCGCGGGGAGCGGCGCCACGGCCCGCGGCGTGTCCTGATCCAGCTGGCTGAGGAACCACGGCCCGTTGATGACCATGGCCGCCCGGCCCTCGTTGAACAGCTGGGCCACCAGCACCGAGGTGGCTTCCTCCGGGCAGACCCGCTCCGTGTAGACGACGTCGCGGGCAAAGGACAGCATCTCCACCATCGCCGGGGTGTCCAGCGTGATGGCCCCCTCGTCCCCGAAGAACTCCCCACCCGCCCCCAGGAACCAGCCGGCGTTGTAGTAGAAGTTGGACGCCTCGTAGGCCAGGCCGAACGTCTCGCCAGTGGTGTGCTGCCGCGCCAGGGCCATCATCTCGTCGCGGGTGGCCGGCGGCGCGTCGATGAGCTGGGGGTTGTAGTACAGCGCCGCCACCTTGCACGCCAGCGGGCATCCCCAGGACTGCTCGCCGTACTGCACCGCCTGCAAGGCCTGGGGCAACAGCTGTGGATCCGGCTCCATCGGATGCAGCAGCCCCGCGTCCACCCAGCCGCCGATCTGGTCGTGGCCGCTGATGAACAGGTCCGGCCCGTTGCCCCGCGGGATGGCGGAGCGCAGCTTGTTGGTGTAGCAGCCGTACGGGAGCGCCGTCGGCACGATGGGGGCGCCCGGGTTGCGGGTGTTGTAGCGCTCGACGGCCTGCTCCAGCGCCTCCCGCTCGGCGCCGGTATACGCGTGCCACAGCACCAGCTCCTCGGCGGCCGCCGGCGTGGCCAGGAAGGCCCAGGCCGCCAGCGTCACGCCGATCCAGGCGATGGTCAGGGGCGTTCTCACAGCGCCAGCTCGGTCTTGCGGTCGAACAGGTGGATGACGTCCGGGCCCACCATCAGCCGGATGGCGTCCCCCGGCCGGATCGACCGGGCCTCGGCGGCCTCCACCTGGGCCAGCACCTTCTCACCGCCCACGGTGCAATGCAGGTGGCTCTCCCAGCCCAGCGGCTCGATGACGTCCACGGCGGCCTTGAGCACGGACGCCTGCTCCTCGTCCGCCAGCGACAGATCATGGGGCCGGATGCCGACGGTGACCTCACCGGATGCCGTGCCGCGGTCGGTCTTCAGTGCGAAGCCCTTGCCGCTGACCTGCCCGTCCGCCGCCTGCCCCGGCAGGAAGTTCATCTGCGGCGCGCCGATGAATCCCGCCACAAAGACGTTCGCCGGGGTGTCGTACAGCTCGGCCGGTGTCCCCACCTGCTGCAGCAATCCTTCGTGGGTCACCGCGATGCGGTCCGCCAGGGTCATCGCCTCCACCTGGTCGTGGGTGACGTAGATCATGGTCGTGCCCAGCTCGGCGTGCAGCTTCTTGAGCTCCACGCGCATGCGGGCCCGCAAAGCGGCGTCCAGGTTGGACAGGGGCTCGTCGAACAGGAACACCTGGGGCCGGCGCACGATGGCCCGCCCCATCGCCACCCGCTGGCGCTGGCCGCCGGACAGCTGCTTGGGCAGCCGCTCCAGCAACGGCCCCAGCTCCATCAACTCCGCCGCCTCGGCCACCCGCTGGTCGATCTCCGCGGCGGGCATCTTGCGCACCCGCAGGCCGAAGCTCATGTTGTCGCGCACGGTCATGTGGGGGTACAGGGCGTAGGACTGGAAGACCATCGCCACGTCCCGGTCCCGCGGATGCACGTCGTTGACCCGCTGGCCGCCGATGCGCAACTCCCCCTCGGTAACCGATTCCAGGCCGGCAACCATACGCAGCAGGGTGGATTTGCCGCACCCTGACGGGCCCACCAGCACCAGGAATTCGCCGTCCGCGATGGACAGATCGGCCCCGTGGATCACCTCCACGTCGCCGTACCGCTTGACCACACCTTTGAATTCTACGTTTGCCACGGGGGCATCTATAACACGGCCGTTCGGCTTTGAAAAAGAAAAAGTGACTCAACACTGAGTCACTAATCCTTCCCACGGCATTTCCTCACCGTCCGGGAAGTAACCCGGTTGAAACTAACGAACCGGCCACACCGGTGCTACTCTGTAAAAGCGCGGTGTGCAGGAGGTACCCAATGCGAAACAGGCGATCCATCCCCCGGATACTGGCACTGACAGGAATGCTGGCAGCGGCTCTGGCCCTTGCGTGCAGCGGCAGCATCGAGCTCGTCGAGATCGACGAGGATCAGGAGCTGACCATCCCCGGTGAGCTGGCCGGGCTGCCGTTAGAGGACGAGGTGCTGGATACGGGCGAAGGCTTCGATCCCCTGGAATCCCCGGAGATGGAGCAATACGGCGGCACGGCCGCGGCCATCGGTGAGGCCAGCCTCACCGGCGCCGAGCTCCACATCGTCGAAGGCGCGGACAACCTGGACTTCCTAGACAGCCTGCAGCTCTTCATCGCGTCGGGGCAGGAGCAGGTGCTGATCGCGTCCGAGCCCAACGTGCCCCCCAACGTCAGCTGGCTGGAGCTCCAGGTCGCGGACGACGTGGATCTGACCGACTTCATCAATGAAGGGGACGTGCGGCCGATCATCAAGGCCACCGGCATTGGCCCGGATGTGACGACCACGCTGGAGGTCGCGTTCACGATTTCGATGGGGGTGTCGGTGACCGAGACCTGCGAAGCGATCTTCCAGTAATTCCGCCGCTTATTCCGCCCGCGCCTTGATGGCCTTGAGCATGTCCTTGAGGCCGTGCCCGCCCAGGAACACCCGGAAGGACTCGGGCAACTTGCGTCCGGTGTCGGTCTCCACCAGATAGATCAGACGTGAGCCACCCTCGTTGGTGGGCGATGGGATCACGTAGTAGCTGCCGTCCACCTTGACCAGATCCGACTCCTTGTCCTCGTCGAGATCGAACCACAGGAAGGAGGCGGCCGCGTCGTAGTGGTAGTTGTTGTAGTAGGTGATCTCCTGGCCCAGTACCTTGAGGTCCCAGCGGGCCGACATCTCACGGATCCCGCCCACCTGTTCGTCCCGGTACATCTCGTAGTCCTTGGCGGGCTTGTTCTCGGCAAGGCGGGCGTCGAAGTCCAGGATCTCTTCCCAGACCTTGGCCGGCTTGGCGTCCACATCGATGATGCCCAGCATCTTCCACGGGATGCCGTCCACTCCCGAGCGGATCACCATCTTGCCCTCGGCGAGGACCGCTTCTTCCTCCTCGGTGACCTCGACCTCGGGGGGGGAGGCGGCCAGAAGCAGGACCATCAAGGGGGCCATCAGGGCCGTCGTCAGAACTTTCTTCATCACCTACTCCTCGGTGTCATCCGGCACCGCTTTGCTGGGGACACCGTAACTCGACGGACGTTACATCGCCGCCATTATTCGCCCTGGGTCATACCCACGGCGGCCTCTGCCGCCTGCATCGTGTTGACCATCAGCATCGCCACCGTCATGGGCCCGACGCCTCCGGGGACGGGGGTCATGGCCGACGCAACCCCGGACACACCATCGAAATCCACGTCCCCCACCAGGCGAGTGCCCCGGGGCGCCGACGGATCGTCGATGCGGTGGATTCCGACGTCCACCACCACCGCGCCGGGCTTGACCATATCCGCGGTGATGGCCCGCGGGCGCCCCATCGCCGCCACCAGGATATCCGCCTGCCGCGTATGGGCGGCGAGGTCCCCGGTGCTCGAATGGCAGACGGTGACCGTGGCGTCAGCGCCGTCGCGCTTCTGCATCAACATCGCCGCCAGCGGCTTGCCCACGATGTTGCTGCGGCCCACCACCACGGCGTGGGTGCCCTTCACCGGTACGTCACAACGCCGCAGCAGCTCCACGACCCCAGCGGGGGTGCAGGGCATCAGCGCCGGCAGGCCGGCCATCATGCGGCCCACGTTGACGGGGTGGAAGCCGTCTACGTCCTTGGCCGGATCGATGGCGTCGATGAGCGCCCGTTCGTCCATATGGCGCGGCAACGGGGACTGCACCAAAAACCCGTCCACCTCGGCATCCTCGTTGAGGTCCTGCACCGCCTGCATCACCTGGCCCTGGGTGCTGTCCGCGGGCATGCGGATCGTCCGCGAGACGAACCCCACCGCCGCGCTGGCCTTCTCCTTGCGCCCCACGTAGACCTGGGACGCGGGATCGTCGCCGACGATGACCACCGCCAGGCCCGGCTTGCGGCCCACCCGCTGTAGATACACCGCTGCCCGCTGGGCGACCTCGCCGCGGATCGCCTTGGCCACTTCCTTCCCGCTGAGGATCTTCACCGTCATCTGTACCTCCGGTTGGATCGTGTCACTACCACGCGAGAGATGAGCATCATAGTGGAACTGGCCTGCTAAGATGTGCCCCCTTTGGGCGGACGGAGGATCCATGCGAGGTTCGTTCCTGGTGACCGGCGGTGCCGGGTATGTGGGCAGCCACGTGGTGCGAGCCCTCTGCGAAGCCGGCGCAGACGTCGTGACCTACGACTCGCTGATCACGGGGCACCGGGAGGCCGTCCGCTGGGGGGGCTTCGTCGCTGGAGATCTGGCGGACCGGGAGAAGCTCGCCGCGGTGCTCGGCTCGCGGTCGTTCGACGGCGTGGTGCACATGGCCTCGCTGACCCAGGTCGAGGAGTCTGTACGCGAACCGCAGCGCTACCACGATAACAACATCAACGGTGCGCTCAACCTGCTGGATTGCATGGTGGACGCGGGGGTGGGCTGCCTGGTGTTCTCGTCATCGGCCTGCGTCTACGGCCTGCCCCGAGAGGTGCCCATCCCCGAGGATCACCCCCTGGCTCCGGGCAACCCCTACGGCGAAAGCAAGGTCGCGGTGGAGCGGGCCATGGCTGGCAACCGGGCCATCCGCGGGGTCGCCTTGCGCTACTTCAACGCGGCTGGGGCTCACCCGGACGGCAGCATGGGCGAAGACCACGAGCCCGAGAGTCATCTGATCCCTCTGCTGCTCACCGCATGCCCGGATCGACCGCTGGACCTCTACGGCACCGACTACCCCACCACCGATGGCACGGCGGTGCGGGACTATGTGCACGTGTGGGACCTGGCCCAGGCTCACCTGGCCGCGCTGCGCTACCTGCAGGACGGAGGCGAGGACCAGATGATCAATCTGGGCAGCGGCACCGGATCCACCGTCTTGGAGGTGATCGAGCGGGCACGCCGGGTCACGGGCAACCCCCTCCCTGCCCAGTCCGCGCCTCGCCGCGCCGGGGATGTTCCCCAGCTGGTCGCATCCCGGCAGCGGGCCGAACAGCTGCTGGGCTGGACCCCCCAGCGCGACCTGGATCAGATCGTCGAGGACGCCTGGCGCTGGCACGCCCAGCACCCCCATGGCTACGTCCGTTGACGGGACGTTTGTTTCTTCTATTTCCCAAAAAAAACCAAGAAAGATATCCTCTGCGCTGGAGAAAGCGCCTTGCATCGACTCATCCATGTCTTTTTGTTGATCGCGATATGCCTGCCCTGCCCGACCTTGGCTGCCGAAAACGCAGAGGGATCCGGCACACCCAAGCGGCGGGCGCGTGCACCCGAGGTCACGGGCCTCGAGCTCGGGGTGCGGGGGGGCTGGTTCTTCCAACTCGGCGAGTCGGAACGCGACACCTTGGCGGACCATTCCGACGTCCAACCCGATTTCTCCCTGGGTGTCGATCTGGAAGCTGGCGCCATGCTGGGCAACAACCTCTCCATCATGGTGCGGGTGGGCTATCAGTCGAGTACGGAGGTGTGGCCGAGCCCGGAGCCGGCCGCCATCGACGACATGAAGATCATGTACAGCCTGCTGCATCTGCCATCCGTCAACGTGAAGTTCCGGCCCTTGTTCAAGCGCCTCAGCTTCTACGTCACCGGCGGCGGCGGGCTGGACCTGATGGTCTACGAGCATGACGTCGGGTACTACCAGCACAACCAGCTCCGGCAGGTCGGTGGCGGCCTCAACGGCGGTGTCGGGCTGGAGTTCTTCATTACCGCCAAAGTGGCGTTGGCCTTCGATGTCCGTTATCACCTGTCCTTCCATGAGGAGGACACCCTGACCCTGTCGAGCACGGATGAGGAGACGACGTACTACGACATCGTCGTCGAACCGACGCACCACGCCCTCAACCTTTTCTTTGGCCTGGAATTCCGCCCTTGAACCCGTGATCGGGAGAGCATGATGGAGGATTACCCGACGGTTCGCCTGCGCCTCGACGACGCCAAGACCGCCATCGCCGAGTTCGGTGGCGGCCTGCGCCATGGCGTACTGACCGTACCGGCGTCCGACGAGCTCAAAAGTGGGCTGCGCGTGCGCGTCCACATCGACGCCCGCTTCGCCCGTGAGGTCTTCAACGTGGAGGGTGAAGTGGCCGAGGTGACCCCCGAAGGGGCCACCGTGTTCCTCGATCTGGTGCCCATCCGCCTCAGTGAACTCGTCGAAGGGGGGGGGGACGAAGACGACGCTCCCCTGGAAGACGACGCGTTCGAAGATGCGGTCAACGCGACCCTGTCCCAGATCATCAGCCAGCTCGACGACGATTCGGCGGACTCGATGGTGACCCCCGAGTCCTCGGCGGACTCGATGGACACCGAGGACAGCGACGGCCTCGAGCTCGACTCGATGGCCGACAGCATGGAGGACGACGAGAGAGACACTCCCTGGGTCGCGGCCCTGGAGGATGGCGACTCCGCGGAAACCGGCACGCATGAAGATTCGGACGAGGAAGCACTGAGCGTCTCCGACTGGGACATGGAGATCGAGGACTCGGACGACGGTCAGGTCGAGATCGAGGACTCGGACGACGGCCAGGTCGAGATCGAGGACCCGGACGAGGACCCGGACGACGGCCAGGTCGAGATCGAGGACTCGAGTGAACTCGACATGGTCATCGAGGACTCGAGCGAACTCGACATGATCATCGAGGACCCGAGCGGCCCGGAAATGGTCATCGATGATCCAGACGAGGGTATCCCCGCTTTTGTCGCTGGCGTCACCCCCGCGCTGGATGCCGTCAACGTCTGGCTCAAGAGCGACAAGGGGCAACGGACGCTGGGCATCCCCGTACCGGACGAGCGTCTCCAGCTTCTGCCGGCCATCCCCCGCCTGGACGGCGTCGTGGAGGACGAGAGCTGGAGCGGCGTGCTGCTCACCGTGCTGCGGGACCAGCTGACCGGCGTTCTGGTCGTGGTCGACGGGGAAGACCATTGCTGGCTGTACTGCCGCAGCGGATATCCGGTCCACGTGGTCCGCAGGCCCGCGCCACCCCTGGCTGACCTGGAACACCGAGCCATCCAGGGACAGTGGCTGGACGGCGACGTCGCCCACCGCTGCCAGTTCCTGGCCCAGGCGACCGGCCGGCCGTTGATGTCGGTGATCATGCGGCTAGGGCTGCTGGACGAGGGTGTGGTCAACGAGCTGCGGGAGTCGATGGTCAACACGGCCTTGCTGGAGATGCTGCGCGAGGTGCGCGGCCACTTCCAGTTCTTCGACATGCCCGAAGTCGAGCGGCTGTTCCACCACACCCCCGCCGCGGTCATCGAGACGCTGCTGCGCTGGTCGGCCGAACGGCACGAGTCCATCTCCGACCAGCGCGCCCGCGACCTGATCCAGCGCCACGGACGGCATCATGTCTTCCTCACCGCCACCGGCGAGGAAGTACGGGATCTGTTCCGCCTCGCCGAAGACGACGTCCGCATCCTCCAGAAGCTCGTCGATCGGGACGCCAACCTGGCCAGTGTCGCCAACAGCGAAGACGGCAACGCCAAGGGGATCATCCGCTTGGTGCTGGCGCTGTACGGGGTCGGTTTTGTCGATATGGCGCCCGTACAACAGGGGGCCGAGCGGGAACGGCTGGAAGCGGAGCGCACCCTGAGGGCCCTCGCCAACCGTCTGCAGCGCGACCTGTTCTCCCTCGTGGGTTGCCACTGGGGGGACGACCCGGTGGTCTTACAAAAGGCCCTGGAGAAGGCATGGCGGGTGGTGGACGCGGTGCCACGGGCGGATAGCGAGGCCCCCGACCTGGCCCAGCTGCGCCGGGAGATCAACGCCGAACTCGACCGGGCCGAGCGCACCTTGCTGCGGGTCAAGCCGAGGCGGGATTACCGGGAGAATCTCATCTCCCGCGAGGCCCGCCAGCTGGCCGCCGAGCAGCGCGTGCGGGAGGCCGCCGCCCACTTCGCCATGGAGCAGCCCCGGGAGGCCCGGATCAAGCTCAAGCTGGCGCTGGAGTTGATCTCCGATGCGCCAGATACCCTCCCCATCCGCAAGCAGGCCCGCCAGATGCTCGAGGAACTCTGACACGGAACTTGTTCCCCGACCTCCTTCTGCTACCCTGACCGCCGTCCGGAGGTACCCATGTCCCTGTTCAAACGTCTGTTCGGCGCGGATCCTGCGAGCCAGCTGGCCAAGGGTGAGCGCGCCCTCACCAGCCAGCAGCCCGCCGCAGCTCTCGACCACTTCCAGCGGGCGGAGGAAGCGGCCGCCGGTGATGCTGACATCCTGGCGCGCGCACGAGAAGGAGCGCAGCAGGCCACCGCCGGCCTGGTGGATCTCAACTTGCAGGAGGCCGAGTACTGCCTCGATGCAGAGGATCCCGACACGGCCATGAGTCATCTCGAGACAGCCCTCGGGCTGGCGGCGTCGGACGACCAGCGCAAACGGGTAGAGCACCGCATGGAACTCATGAAGGACACCCTGCGCGCCGCGAACCAGCCCCAGAGCCTGTTCTCCGACGAGGGGGCGATCCCCGAGTCGGACGATCTGCCGGAAATCCAGTGGGAACGCCTGCTGGCCACCTTGGTCGAGGACTGGGCCGAGGACTACGCCGAGCGCGGCATCGAGTTCCGCGACGCTGTGTTGGCCCTCAACAACATGCAGCCCGACGTGGCCAAGACCCTGCTGACCGAACTCATCGAGGAGGATCCGGAAGATCCGGTCCTGCGCTTCGAACGGGGCCGGGCCTACCTGGCCCTGGAGGCGTTCGCCGAGGCGGCGGACGACCTGGCCTTCGCCCGCGAGGAGATCGGGTTCGAGCCACTGGACAACGCCGGGCTGGTCCAGGTGGGCCTGCTGGAGGCAGATGCGCTGATCTCCCTCAAGCGCCCCAAGGAGGCCCGGGAGCTGCTGGATCGGGCCATCGAGGAGCTGGGGGACGACCTGAGCTTGCTGTTCCTACGCGGGCGCGTGGAGCTGGCTCTGGCCGAACACGACCGGGTGGAGGAGACCTTCGGCCGCATCCTGCTCATCTCCCCCCGGCTGGTGGACGCCGCGGTCCTGCTGGCCCAGTCCCGGCTGACCCGGGAGGATACGGACGGCGCCATCGAGGTGCTGGAGCAGGGCATCAAGAAGCATTGCGCCACCGGCACGTGCCACATGCAGCAGCTCTCCGTCCCGGCCGGCCGGTTGCTGGCCCGTTGTTACCTGGACAAGGGGGAGAGCCTGGATCGGGCCGAGGACCTGCTGCACCAGGTGCGCGCCTCCAACGAGGGCCACCAGGAATGGGAAGACCATCTGCTGTGGGGACGCCTGCACAAGGCCCGTGGCGACGTCGCGGCCCTCGACGCCGCCCGCGAGGCCGCCCTGGCGGGGCTGCCCAAGGAAGCCGCGCCGCTGCGGCCCGTGATCCTCGAGCAGCTCGAGTAACCTGCGTGTAACAAGGGGAAGCTGGAGGGAACCCATCGGTCCGCCCGGGCGTTATGGTGGTCATGGAGGTTCCGATGGCTCGCCCGCTATGGGTCTGTTCGGCCCTGTTGATCATCCTGTCCACGTCCGCCTGCCAGGCTCGTGAGCCGCAGGCGGTACCCCCTCCACCCGTCGAATCCGCGCTCTCCACCACCCCGGCCACCGATATCGACGCCCGCGCGGCCCAGCTCAAGGAGATGGCCCCCGAGGGATTCCACGTCGTGGTGGAGCCGCCGTTCGTGGTCCTGGGCGATGAGGCCCCGGCCCGGGTCCGCTCCCGCACGGAGCACACGGTGCACTGGGCCACGACGATGCTCAAAAAGGACTTCTTCAAGAAGGATCCCGAGGTCATCCTGGCGATCTGGCTGTTCAAGGACGCGGCGAGCTACGAGACGCACACCGCCGAACTCTTCGGCGAATACCCGGACACGCCCTACGGGTACTACTCCACCGAACACAATGCCCTGATCATGAACATCGCCACCGGCGGGGGGACCTTGGTCCACGAGATCGTGCACCCCTACATGGAGGCCAACTTCCCCGCCTGCCCAGCCTGGTTCAACGAGGGGATGGGATCGCTGTTCGAGCAGTGCGGGGAACGGGACGGCCACATCGTCGGCGCCACCAACTGGCGCCTCGCCGGCCTGCAAGAGGCGCTGGAGGAGGGCTCCGTGCCCACCCTCGAGACCCTGACGCACACCACCACGGATCAGTTCTACGGGGACGGCAGCTGGCTGTATTACGCCATGGCGCGGTACCTGTGCTACTACCTGCAGGAGAAGGGCCTGCTACGGACCTACTATCGGGAGTTCGTGGAGCACGCCAGCGAAGATCCCACCGGCTATCAGACCCTCCAGCGAGTGCTGGGGGCGGAAGACATGGCGGCCTTCCAGACCACCTGGGAGGCCTACGTGATGGCCCTGCGATTCCCCCCCGAGGTGGTCATCGAGACGCCCTGACGAACCCGCTGACCACGCATAACGGATAGGGGTGAACCTTCCCGTCCTGTTCCTTGAGCCAGAGCTTGGTGGTGGGGTGGACGGCCACACCCCGCAGGGGTTCCTCGGCGCCGTTCAGTAAGATTTCGGCCTCGATCCGCCGCCGCGGCCATCCCTGCAACGAGAAGGAGGCCTGCCGGATATCTTCCAGGGGGATCTGGCGCCTTTGCTCACCGTGGATCTCCAGGTGGTCGGTGATCAGGCGCCCCCGTCGTCCCCCACCTTCCAGCTCCACGAAGTCCCATCCAGGCAAGCCGTCGAGGAATCGGCAGACGGCCACCCGCTGCGATTCGCCCATCGCGGGCCCCTGGCTCCCCGGGCCGATGGTGAAGAAGGCCGCCAGCTCGTCGAGGTACAATACGAATCCCTGGTCCCGGACAGCGTCCAGATCCACCTCCGCATGTGTGAACAGAACGGCCTCGCGGACGGGCACTCCGGGCAGATCGGCCGACTCCAGAGCACGCCCCAGCGTGGCGCTCTGGGCCTGGGCCTGGCGCACCGGGTCCCGGCGGCGCTGCTGTTGAGGGGCGCCCCGGCGGGGTGCCGACCAGGAGATCCAGCCGTCCGCCCCCGCCGCCAGCCGGCCTTTCCAGGCCTTGCACTCCACGATCCAAACGGCGCTCCGGGTCACGACGGTCAGATCGATCTCCCGGCTCTTCACCCGCCGGCCCGGATAGATCCGCAGGTCCAGTTCCGGCTCGGAGCGGGCCAAATCGCGGGCCTCAGCCAGGGCCAGGATCTCACCCAGATCCCCCTGTGCTCGGGCCGCATCTGCCGGTTCGGCGAACATCCGATGCCAGCGGATGGCGATCTGCTTACGCGCCAGCAGCAACACGATGACGCTCAGGACGGCCAGCACCACCAGCACCAGCGTGCCGGAGGCCGCGAGAACCATCGGAAGCTGGCTATCCATCGGGTCGGGTCACCGCAGCCATCCGCGCCGACGCAGGAAGAAAGAAGCAACAAACGTGGCGATCCCCAGCAACGCAAACAAGGATCCGACCAGGGTCACCAGGCGCAGCAGCTCTTCCTCGGGGGGGGCTTCGTTCTCGTAGAGGATCGCGAGCTTGTCCGGAGCGACCCCCGCGAACTGCTCCTCGAGGTTTGACAGGATGCCGGGATCGAGTGCGTTGTTGGCGTCGCGTACGACCCCCTCGACCCAGTCGGACTCCACCGAAATCGCCGACTCGTCCAGCCACGCCGTGACGTCGGTGCTCAGCACCATCAGCCGGATCTCGGAGTAGTCCAGGGAACCGGCGACGTACTGGTCCCACTCCTGGACCCCGTCCGGCTGCCCCGCGATGGCCGGCGCCGCGAAGCGCTCCATCTCCCGTTTCAGGGAGTGGCGTTCGTCCACCAGCGGGATCAGGAAGAACGACGGCTCGGCCCCGTTGTTCCCCTCGGGGGAGAGAGCCAGCGAGGCAAAGGGCAGATAGTGGCCGCCCAGGACGTGCAGGTAGCTGGCCCGCGGTGGATCGTCCTGGAAATCGACGATATGCACGATCTCCGGCGTGAAGCCGGCGGGGGCCGCCTCGGGGAGCTGTCGCAAGCTCATGTAGGCGACGACGAGGCCGCCTATGCCGAACAGCAGCCCGATGATCTGCATCAGCCTCGCCAACCCACGCCTCCGTCTCGTCTCTGGTTCGCGCCACCCCCCCGGAAGAGTACATTCACCCCGGGCTCCGGGTCCATCAACCGCTGTGATACGATTTGCTGGCTTCAAAGGCTATTCATGCCCGACGACCCGAACCGAACGGCCAAACGTGCAACTCCGGCACGCCGCAAGCCACGTACCTTAGCCATCGGCGAATACGTAGCCGAGGCCAAGCCGTTGGGCAAGGGCGGGATGTCCACGGTCTACCGCGCCCAGGCACCCAACGGGGATCAGGTCGCCGTCAAGGAGCTGCTGGCGCACCTGCGCGCCGACCGGGAGATGGCCAAACGCTTCAAGCAGGAACACGCCGTGGTGTGCGAGTTCCACCACCCCAACATCGTGCGCTTCGTGGATTTCATCAGCGCCAACGGCACCTACAACATCGTCATGGAGTACGTCGACGGCATCTCGCTGCACGACGTGCTCAGGAAGGTCCGCCGCTTCGAGCCCGCCCTCGCCGCCGCGCTAGGGCACCTGCTGGCCGAAGCCCTGCAGTACGTCCACGAGCGTGGGGTCCTGCACCGGGATCTCAAGCCGGGCAACGTGCTCATCGCAGCCGACGGCACCATCAAGCTCACCGACTTTGGCATCGCGCACCAGGCGGGGACGCGGATGACCGCCACGGGGGTGGTGCTGGGGTCACCCACGTACATGGCGCCCGAGCAGCTGGCGGGGAAGCGCGACGATATCGGCGTCCGCACGGACATCTACGCCCTGGGTGTCTTGATCTACGAATGTATCGAAGGCCTCGATCCGTTCCGCGTCAAGAAACGCGAGGATCTGCTGGCCGTCCTGCACCGCAAGTCGGAGGCAGCCCCCAAGCCCATGAAACGGTGCGCGGACGAGGCCCTCGAGGCGCTGGTGAGGCGCTGCCTGGCCACCGATCCGGACGAGCGGCCCGCCGACATGGCCGAGGTCTCCGCCGCGCTGGCGGGCATCGCCGAGAATGGCGCGGATGGGCCGCCGCCAGGGGCCAGCGCACTGGGCCGCGCCCTGCTGGAACGGGCGGGGTTCTACGAGCAAGCCGCCGCCGCCGCGGAGACCCGCGCCACCGCAGTCAAAAAGACCCCCGCCAAGAAGCCCGCGAAGCGCGGCGGCAAACCTGCAGCGCCCAAGGCGGCCGAGCAGACTCTGATCCGGCGGCGCCAGGATCGGCGCATGCTGTTCCTGTTGGTGATCATCGCCACGGTGGTGTTGATGGCCCTGGCTTTCCTCTTCAACAACGGTCCGGCAGGATAGTCATGTAGGTGTCTGCGGCGGCCAAACTGGACTGCTATACTGTCAGGCTCGCGGTCATGCACTGGGGACACGGATTGGGCGGAGCGGATTACAGCAAGAATTCGGAAGACTCGCTCGACGGCGAGATGACGCTGATCCGTCACAAGGAAGCCACCAAGGTCGGGTCGGGCCCGGGCAAGTACAAACCCACGGAACGGGCCCCCACCTTCACCATCCTCGAGGGGCCGCGTACGGGCCAGGTGATCTACCCGGTTCCCGTCGATCAGCGGGCGGCTTTCATCGGCCGCGACAAGAAGCTCGTGGACTGGTGCATCGACGACACCTCCATCTCCCGGCGCCACTGCAAGGTCTTCGTGTTCCACGGCGAAACGGGCCCCGTGCTGCGCATCCAGGATCTGGACAGCACCAACGGCACCTTCGTCAACGGCGAGCCGGTCACCGAGATGGACCTGGAGTCCGGAGACAAGATCCACATCGCCGATGTGCTGGTACGGTACGACCTGATGGATCAGGCGGACCTGGAGTTCCAGCGATCGTTGCTGGACCGGGCTCTGCGGGGCGAGAAGGATCCCCTCACCGGCCTGCTGACGAGGCGCTTCCTCGAAGACCGGCTGGGGCACCTGCTCGCCGACTCGGAACGGATGGACATCCCCATCACGCTGATCATGATCGACCTGGATCACTTCAAGCAGGTCAACGACCGCTTCGGTCACGCAGCGGGGGATGTGGCTCTGAAACGCGCGGCCGACGCCATCCAGGGCACCATCCGCCGTCGGGATCCGGCGGTGCGGATGGGCGGCGAGGAGTTCGCCGCGTTCATGGCTGGCACCCCGCTGGTGGAGGCCTACCAGATCTGCGAACGCCTCCGTCACAAGATCGCCGCGATCACCTTCGACGACTGTTATCCCGGGGTCCGCATCACCGCCAGCTTGGGCGTGGCCGAGTGGCGGCCCCACGAGCCGGCCGAGAAGTGGCTCGAGAGGGCCGATGAAGCCCTGTACGCCGCCAAGCGCGAAGGCCGCAACCGCACGGTCGTGGACGACCGGCGCGCCCGCTGAGCGCAATCCCCTTTTCTTACACAGCGATTACGCGCACGAATCTCTGACCTTTTCTTTTCTGGAGAATCCCTTAGAGCATGCTAAGTTGACTACCCAGGGGCCCTCCTTTAGGTATCGATCCCGCAAGGATTCGGGGCGGGTTCCGGGCGGACCAGGAGGCTGGTTGGGAGATGCGCTGCGAAGAATTCACGGCACGCCTCGAAGAGCCTGCATTGCAGGAGGGGGGCCCGTGGCCCCTGGACCTGCTGGATCACGCCCACCATTGCCCCCATTGTGCCGAGATCCTCGCCATCTTCCAGGCCATCCCCAGCCAGGTGAGCACCGCTCCGAGGGATACCGCAGGCCTGGATGAACCGCTCGCGGTGGTCTTGCAGATCCAAGACGGCATCCCGCGGGCTCCGACCCCCTTCCGTCGTCTATGGAGGGCGATCACCCTGGCGGCGGCCGTCGCGCTGGCGTGGCTCCATCCGAGCCAGCTGTCCTTCTTCCCGAGCCCGGCCACTGTCGATCCGGGCCTCGTGGCCCAGACCCTGATGGAGACGGTCGTGGAGCCGCTGGCCAGCGCCGAGGAGACGGCCGGCGAACCCCGGGAACTCGTGGAGGCCACCGGCACGCTGCGGGCGCCCACCCGGGCCGCGGACCGCACGGCGGCCCCCGAGCCTGACCCAATCGCTCACGACGGGCTGGCCGACGACCCGCCGGAGTTCCAGCTGGTCTTACCTACATCCCCTCGGGCAGCCATAGATATCCCCCCTCCCACGGCGGCCTCGGAGAGCGCCAAGCTCACCGGTGACGGCCCCCTCAGCGGCGGTGCCACCCGTAGCGCATCGACGCGCAGCAACGTGGTGGCCGAGAATTTCCGCATCCGGATCAGCCAGGGTGTCCTGTTGATGCCCGGAGATTGGAGCCCGGGAGCCGGGTACGGCGGTGAGATCGGGGTCCAGCAGCGGTTCTGGTTTCACCAGCACGTCGGCTTCAGCCTCGGCGGTGGTGTGCGTTACGGCGTGACCCCCGGCTTCGATGCCCTCCCGGACGACAAGCCCCGGCGTACCACCGGCGGTACGGTGGCGGGCACGGGAAACATGATGGTCGCCATCGGAGCGCGCCCGGCGATGGTCGCCCTTGGGGTGGGCCTGTCCGCCGGTGAGTGGGATCCGGGCCCGTCCGCCTGCGGCGAGATGAACCGCAACACTCCCCAGCGTTCGGGAGCCTGCGAGGAGTGGTCCTACCTGACGCCGGATCTGATCGCGGCGCTTGAGTTCGACGTCAATCCGGAGCTGAGGCTGGGGCTACGCTGGTCCGGTCACGACCAGGGTTACGAGATGGGCCGGGCTGGCGACGTGGAACTGGACGGCCGCTGGATCAATCGCGTGACGCTCGAGGCCACTTTCCAGCCGGGGGCTGCCACCAACCGGCCCCTGCTGGCCCGCAAATCCGAGGGGGAGGATGACGGCAAGGGCCGGAGCCGCCTCGGGCTCGTCCCCTAGATCACGAATACAGCTTGACCTGACCCCAGCCCCCACAGCGATGGCATAGATGCCCCGTGCCCTGGCACCGGGGGCAGAGATTCTTGATCTTCTCAGTGCCCGTACCGCTGCACTTCTCGCAGCTCACATCGCCGCTACCCTCACAGGTCTTGCAGCGGCCCAGCATCTTGCGCCCCGAGCCGTCACAGGTGTAGCAGGTGTACTTGCCGGTGCCTTCACACAGGCCGCAGGGCCGCTCCTCACTGTCGCCGCCCGTTCCACCGCACTCCTCGCACTCCTGGCCACCGCTTCCCCGGCAGATGGGGCACTCGATCTCCGGTGGCAGGCGCGGCCGGCGAGTGTCTTCGCCGCCCACCTGGGGCTGCTTGGCCCGGGGATCGGGGGCGGTCGGACGGACGCGGGTATGGGCGTCCAGGCACACCTTGCAGATCCTAAACGGGATGCGGTCGTAAATATCGCGCACCACCACCAGCGGGGCGTCCTCACCACACAGCTCACAGGGCATCGCGGTGTCCTCTCCCGTTGCTGGGGCCGGTACGAGCTGCCCCCATGCCACCGACGGTGATCGCCGACACCAGAACGGTGGGCATGCCCAGCCCCACCGGGACGGACTGCCCCTGCTTACCGCAGGTCCATCCGCCGTCGTCCAGCTCCAGATCATCGGCCACCATCGCGACTCGGCCCAGGATCTCCGGGCCATTACCGATGATGTTGGCGTCCTTGATGGGGGCGGTCAGCCGGCCACCTTCAATGAGATAACCGGTCTTGATGTAGAAGGTGAAATCCCCCGCCCCGATCTCCACCTGCCCGTTGGTGAATGTCTCCGCCAGGATGCCCCGCTCCACCGAGGCGATGATCTCGCCGCGCGTGTGGGGCCCGGGCAACATATACGTGTTGCGCATGCGCGGCAGGGGAGGATACCGGTAGGACTGGCGACGCCCGTTACCGGTGGGCTGGACGCCGTAATAGGTGGCACTGATCCGATCGTGCAAGGTGCTGCGAAGGATGCCTCCCTCGACGAGCACGGTCTGCTCGACCGGCGTGCCCTCGTCGTCGACGTTGAGGGACCCACGGCGGCCGGGATGGGTGCCGTCGTCCACGATGGTCACGTACGGCTCGGCCACCCGTTCACCGACGCGGTCGGCGAAGATGCTCACCCCCTGCCGGCAGTAATCCGCCTCCATGCCATGCCCGATGGCTTCATGGAGCAAGATCCCCGAGCTCCCCGCGGCGAGTACCACCGGCATCTCGCCGGCGGGGGGAAGCTCGGACTCGAACAACACCGTCGTGCGCTCCACGGCGCTCTGGCACAACGCCTCGACGCGGGTGGCGGTGTGCCAATCCAGGCCTGCGCGGGCCGACGCGGACGCGCCGTTGGACTCCCGGTGGTCCCCCTCGACGGCCCCGATCTGGATGGCCAGCTTGGTCAGCGGGCGGCGGTCCAGATACCGCTCTCCCGCCGAGGTCGCCAGCAGCACCTGGCGCTCCGAACCGGTGTAGACCACCGTGACCCGGTCCACCCGTCCGTCCAACTCCCGGCAACGCTCGTCCACCCGATTCAGCATCGGGATCTTGCGGTCGATCCCCACCTCGCCAAAGGGCTCCACGACGGGATACCGGTTTGCGATGGGTTGGGCGGGGTATCGCGCGGGGACGGAGACGCCCGTCGAAGCTGCCACTGCAGCGGCGGTCCGGGCGGCCTTCAGCAGGGCCTCGAGGCTCAGGTCCTCGGAAAATGCGAACCCGGTCTGGTCCCCGACCACCACCCGGATCCCGGCCCCCAATGCGACCCGGCTAGAGGCCCGGTTCACCTGGCCGTCCTCCAGGCCCACGGTGGCCCCAAGGCGGTGCTCGAAGAACACGTCGGCGAAGCTCCCGCCCCGTGACAGCGCGCTATCGAGCACGCGCTCCAGGACAACGTCGTCGATGCCGAAGGAATCAAAGATGGAATCTACAGCGGTATTCACGGGGCACTAACATGCACGAGGCTGCCCGGACAACGCAAGAGGCCCCTCCACCGGGGCATATCCATCCGACTTCCGGTATCCTCTCGCCATGCCTGACGGAGCCGAACCGACACCCCCCCACGGGTCCCTGTCCAGGGCTGCCAAGGGAGCCGTCTTTGCCGCCGTGTTCGTCGGCCTCCTTCCCCTGGCACTGGCCGCGGCCTACCACTGTGACGAACTCAACGTCATGCGCCACGTATGCCTCTTTGGCCAGGGGGACTTCGACGTGCCCGGACGGCCGGGGTTGCTGTGGTTCTTGCTGCTTCCGTTGACGTGGATGCCCTCGCCCCAGTCGATCTTGCTGGCGGGACGCCTGGCATCCGTGGCCGTGGCCGGCTGCTCGGCCGTATTGCTCGTGCACATCGCGGTACGGGACAACGGCCGTTGGGGGGCTCTGCTCGCCGTGACGCTGCTGTTCCTGTCCCCTACCTTCCTGGCCCACGCCTACGAGATCCGCACCGACACCTTCGTGCTGCCCGTCCAGCTGGTCTTGCTGGGGCTGCTGCTGCGCCGGGATCGATGGCGGCACGCCTGGTGGGTGGCCGGGCTACTGGTGGCGGCGATCCTGCTGTTCAGCCAGAAGTCGCTGTACTTCGTGGCGGCGCTCCAGGCCGTGGTGATCGTCCACACCCTCCTGGTAGGGGCCGCCGGCAAGGTACGGCCGCTGGTGCGCGGTTTGGTCGTGACCAACCTCATCGGGCTGGCACTGGTGCTGGCCTATTACGCGCTGTTGATGGCCCTCAGCAGCGACGCCAGGGCCTTCCTCGACGAGAACCTGGGCGCCGCCGCCTCCACCGCCTTCACCCCCAAGCCGCTGTCGGGAAAGGTGGAGGGCCTCGCCAGGTCGGTCATGGAGGCGCCGCTACTGTATGGCCTGTGCTTCGCCGGCATGGCGCTGGCATTGACGCGCCCCCGCCAACATCCCCGCCTCGCTGGCCTGGCGCTGCTGGATCTGGCGCTGCTCTCCACGATCTTCTTCCACCGCGGGTTCTTCCACTACTACGTGGCCTACCTGGAGCCGTGGCACACCCTGATGGCGGCCGTCACCCTGGGGGCCCTGTGGAAGCTCGGGCGACAGCACCGCTGGCTCCACGGGCTCGTGTTGGTGGCGGTGGCTGGTTCCGTGGTGTGGGGAGGGGTGCGCTACGACCTCTACCGCCACGTACACAACGGCTATCAGCGGGCCGTGATGACCCATGTCGTGGAAGCCTTCGACGACAAGGTGCAGGTGTTCGACGGCATCGGTCTGCTGCCTGGATATCCCCAGCCCGGATTCTTCATGACCAAAGGGGGCCGGGACGCCTATCGCAGCCAGTACCCCGACGATGGCCTGATCCGCCTGTGGCGTGATCCGGCGGTCCAGGTCTTCGTCTACGACTACATGACCCGCACCAAGTACCTCACCCGCAACGAGCGGCGCTACGTGCACGAGCACTACCTGCCCTACCGGGACAACATCCGCCTGCTGGGCTACCGTGCCACCGCCGGCACGGATGGCACGGCGGAGATCCTCGTTCCCGGTCCCTACACCGCATGGTTCCATGGGGGCTGGAGTGGCGACGTCACGGTGGCCGGCACGCCCCTGGCCCACGGCCAGACCATCGAGCTGACGGCCGGGACGCCGCCGCTGCGGTTCGAGCAGGTGGCGGGGGCCGGCGAGCTATGGCTGATCATCGGCGCGGACCGTCAGCCGGACATGGACGTTCGGGACTGGTCCATGTTCCCGCTGCTCAATCGCCATCGATACCAGCGCTACAAGAAGCGCGGCGATCTCAAGACCCCTCCGGACGATCCCAGCGTGGTCCGTAAAAAGAAGAAGAAAAAGAAAAAGTAGCCCCGCTCACAACGCGTACAGCATCACCGCCAGCAGATCGAAGATCGCCAGCACGGGGAAGGCCAGCAGCAGGTAGGGCCGGGTGCCCAGATCCCGGCGACGAGGCGGTGGGACCTTCCACACCGCCTCGCAGGCAGGGACCATCACCGCCAGCAAGCTCCCTTGCACCGCGGGGGCCAGCATCATGATGCTGTAGCCCTCCAGATCGGATTGGAGGGCGTTCGCCGCCGCGTCCATCACCGTGACGGTCTCGCCCATGATCAAGCTCGCCCACAGGAACGGGGTGCACAGGATCAGGATCGTGCCCAGGCTCAACGACAGCAAAACGATGGCGAGGGCCGTCCCCACGACCCCCACCTCGCGAGGGAGGCGGGGCCTCAGCCAGTCACAACACTCCTGGGTCACCCAGGCCGCGCCGGCGACGGTCAGCGGGAAGACGAACAGCAGCACCATCTCGTCTTCCAGGCGCTGGTTCTGGTTGATGAACACGGCCATCCCGATGGCCGAGCCCCACAGGAACAACGTCGGCAGGCCGTACAGCCAGACGGCCCGGCGCATGCGGTAGGACACCCCATCCCGGGCCGGATCGAGGCTGCGGAAGGGCGGAACGAAGGCAAACATGCAGCCGGTGAACAGCCCCCAGCCCGCGAACATCGTCCCGAGGATGACGTAGGCCTCCCCCTCGTCGAGGTCGTGCCACAGGTCCGGATTGAGCAGCAGCGTGAACCACCACACCATGCCGCCCACCACGCCGCCGATCAGTCCCAGCGGGAGCGGCAGCAGGCGGGATATGCCGGGCTTCATCGCCTCACCGGAGGCCTACTTGGGGGGGGTCGCGGCAGATTCCGGTTTGGCGTCCGGCTTGGCGTCCGGTTTGGCTTCCGGCGTGGCGTCCGGCGTGGCGTCCGGTTTGGCTTCCGGCGTGGCGTCCGGTTTGGCGTCTGGTTTGGCGTCCGCTTTGGCGTCCGGCTTGGCGTCCGCTGCGGCCGCAGCTTCTGGCGGGGCCTCGAGTTCCGGTTCTTCGACTTCAGGGGGCGGAGGAACGTGGGTGACGGAGACCCGGTCGAAGGTAATTCCCACCTCCGGATCGATCTTGCGGATGACACTCCATACGTGGCGCTTCATGTCGTCCAGCCGGTCGTCGGTGGCCGTGCGGGTGATGGCCTTACCCAGCCAGCGGCCGTCTTCGCGGTCGATGACGGTGAGGAACTTACCGCCCTCGAAATAACGACGGAAGGGCAGCGAAGCAGCGTCCAGGCTCTCTTGCAGCCTGCCGGTAACGCGGACGCCAATAAACAGATCCAGCTCTTTGCTCATACTCATCTTTCCTTGACCTGGCCGCCAGGAGGCAGCCCCTAGTCCCTCGGCATCAAGTCGACGCGATCCGGCTCCATCGGGGGTGGTGGATCACCCTTGGAGCGCGCTCCCTGCTCGACGATGTTGTCCCAGTTTAGCCCCATGGCTTTGACTCGTAGTTTGATCTGATCTTCGTTCTCGGACCACGTGGCGAGATCCACGAGCATCCGGGCCACATGGTGCGCCTTGTCGTGGTCCGGAAATCCCTGCAGGAACGCCACACACCGCATCACCCCGTCCCGGGCCTGGTAGCGGTTGTGATGCATGTAGACCACCCGGTACAGCAGCTCCGGGGCGCTGCGATGCTCGTACGCTGCCGCCACGAAGGCATCCATGGCGTCGATCAGTTCCTGCTCTTCGGCGGTGATGTCGATGGGCTGGCAGCGGGCGATCAGATCGGTGAGATCCTTGCGCTCCTCCTTGACCAGATCCGCCTGGCTGTCGAAGAACTCCCAGTTGTCACCCGCGTCGAACCACAACGATACGACCCACCCGGCGGCGGCGTGGTGCATCAGCCGGCCGGTGTTGGGGTTCATCTCGAACAGACGCTTGTAGGCGTCCGCCGCCTCGCGGAACTTCTTGACCTCCCACGCCAGCTCCCCCTGCAGGTAGGTCATCTCGTACGATTTGGAGTGATCAGGCCAGCGCACCAGGTAGAACCCCAGCAGCTCCAGGGCGACCCGCTGGATGTCCCGATCCCGCTTCTTGTCCCCGAGCTCTGACGTGGACTCGATGGCGCCGCGCAGGGTCTTCTCCCACAGCAGGCGCATCTCCACGCCGCTCTCCTCGCCGTGGAGCTGGTCCCATTCGCTGCCGCGTTCCACCAACGCCATGCCGCTGCGGGCGCTGGCTATGGCGTCATCCCACTTACGACCGTCCACAGCCTTGGTCAGTTTCTGGGCGAGTTTTTCCGGATCCTTCTTGCCTGGCGCCTTGGCTTGAGCTGGCATTGCCAGCACCGCCCAGACCACTAACAAGAGCAAGGAACCGCCTACGGCGATCGAGTGTTTACGAGTCATTGGTCATTCCCGGGGTCGGGAGTATAGCAGATTCGATCCAGGCACCGACTGAATCGGCTTCAAATGAGGCCAGGACGGCGTTTGCAGGGGGGGAAGGGGGTGGCCATACAGGCCGGAGTAGCTGACCAACTCGCGCAGGATGTACTGGCCCTCGGCGCCGGGGCGCTGCTCATCCCACTTGACCAGGCCGACGCCTTCGGCCCAGTAGGTGTCCAGGGTACCGGAGTGGCTGCCCAGCGGGTCGGCAGACGTGTAGTTGGCCTGCACGTGGATGCAGTTGAAGGAGCCGGCTGGCACGCTGACGGACTGCATGCCCACGACGGAGAACTGCCAGCTGACGTTGTAGGGCTCCCACCCGTTACCCTGGCCCATGTCCACCTGCTGCGTGTAGGCGGCGCTCCAGTTGTCGCCAGCGCCGGGGTTGAACGGCAGGTACTGCACGGCGGGGGTGTTGTAGGTCTTGACCGTCATCTGGCCCTGGGCCTCGATGACCTCGCTGCCGTAGTCGTGGTTGCCGCCGGCCTCGCACTGGTTGTAGCCGGACCAGTTGACCGTGTACTGAGCGCCGCTGAACGTGCCGCTGCGGCGGTACACGGCGTTACCCTCGTAGTAGGTGGACCCAGTGGTGGACACCGTCTCGGTGCCGTAGTCCCCCTGCAGGCCGTCCTGCATCATGAAGGTGTACGACGAGTTGTACGTCCACGTGGCGCCCACCGCATCGATGGGGTCGTAGTCGTTGCAGTACATGCCCGTGTTGTCGTCGTCGTCGTCCTGGGCGTCATCGTCGCCGTTGTCGTCGTCGTCGCCGTTGTCGTCGTCATCGCCGTTGTCGTCGTCGTCGCCGTTGTCGTCGTCGTCGTCGTCTTCGGCGTACGTGTCGTCGTCGTCGCCGGTGTCGTACTCACCAGCGCAGCCGAAAGCGATAAGCGATGCGGCCATCAAGAGCATCCAGAAAAAGGACCAGCGGGACATGGAACCCTCCGTTATGTCTATGGACGGGTTCCCCCGAATTCGCCCACTATTATTCGCCTGTTTCCGGCTTTTACCTTGCAGACTGGTACCCACGCAAGGGTAAAACCCTAGATATCGGACTGAATGAGGCTCATTCTTGACAAGTTGAAGGGGATTCAGTTCTGGCGGCTGATCGTGATGATGGTCGCGTCCGGATGGAAGGTGCCGTCGGCCTGCAAATACGGGGATTCCACGACGATGTCCACGTTGAGCGCCTGTTCATTCTCGTCCGTCGTGGTGGCAAACCATCGCGCGTAGCGCCGCGTCACTCCGGCCAGTGCGGCGGCGTTGGGGAGGGCCTCGGGGATCTCCAGCGGCTCGCGGAACAGGCGGGAATTGCCGAACTGCTCGCGGTAGAAGGCCAGCACGTCGTCCAGGGGATCGGCGGACTGGTATTGCGCCGACCAAGAGGCATCGCCGCCCTCGGCGGCATCCGTGGTCAAGGCAGCCTCGGGGTAGACGCGCACCCCGAAGGCCAGCTCCCCTTCCCACGTCTCGGTGTCATCGTCGGACAGAGTGGCCTCGACGCGCCCCCGCTTGGCGACGTTGATCGTGCCCCCGCCAGAAACACCTTCGTCCCCGCTCCAGGCTGCCGGTGGCGCCCGGAAGGCCTCCATGTCGCGGATCATCAGCCACGCCACGCCGAAGAAGATCAGCAGCAGCAGGATCGTCAGCGGCCGGACGCGCTTGATCGCCCGCGGGGGTTCGCCGGTACGCGCACTGGTCCGCCGCAGCAGCGCGTCACGCTGCTGGTGGTACCGCTCGAACACGACCCCGCACTGGGCGCACTCGGCGTTGTCATCCGGCTGAGAAAAGCCACACTTGGGACACGTGCGAGAACTCACGGTCACCTTCCTACCCTCCCCCACCGTTTGTCGGCACGGCTCCAGGATACCGAAATGCCTGCGTTTTTACCAAATCCGGCCCTGTTGGCGGCGAGTAGACAAAAAAGGGTCCCGGCGCTCAATCGCACCGGGACCCTCAGGGTTCCAGGGGAATGCGGGAGGCTAGTACATGCCGCCCATACCGCCCATGCCGCCCATACCGCCCATGCCGCCCATGCCGCCCATGTCGCCACCACCGCCAGGCATCGGCGGTTCGTCCTTGCTGGGCTTCTCGGCGATCATCGCCTCGGTGGTCAGCAGCAGGCCGGAGACCGACGCCGCGTTCTGCAGGGCCGACCGCACCACCTTGGTGGGGTCGATGATGCCCATCTCGAACAGGTTGCCGTACTCCTCCGCCTGGGCGTTGAAGCCGAAGGCACCCTCGTCGTTGTTGCGGATCTTGTCGACGATGATGGAGCCGTCGTGGCCGGCGTTGGTGGAGATGACCCGGCAGGGCTCCTCGATGGCGCGCTTGATGATCTGGATGCCGAACCGCTCGTCCGACTCCTCGACCATGTCATCGAGGGACTTCTGGGCGCGCAGCAGAGCCACACCACCGCCAGGCACGATGCCCTCTTCGACGGCTGCGCGGGTGGCGTTGAGGGCGTCCTCGACGCGGGCCTTCTTTTCCTTCATCTCGGTCTCGGTGGCCGCACCGACGTAGACGACGGCGACGCCGCCCACCAGCTTGGCGAGCCGCTCCTGCAGCTTCTCGCGGTCGTAGTCGCTGGTCGTGTCGGCGACGCGGGCCTCGATCTGCTTGACGCGGGCCTTGATGCCCGCGGTGGCACCGGCGCCATCGACGATGGTGGTGTTGTCGTTGTCGATGGTGATGCGCTTGGCCTGGCCCAGGTACTGCAGCCCGGTCTGCTCG
>CAZDDH010000113.1:0-26500 GCA_964504165.1 uncultured Rickettsiales bacterium
TGCGACGGCATCGCCAACAACAACTGTGACGGCCAGGACGACACCACCGACATCGACTTCGACGGCGACGGCATGACCGAGTGCGCAGGGGACTGCGACGAGACCAACCCCGACGTCTACGACGGCGCGCCGGAGGATTGCGACGGCGTCGCCGACAACAACTGCGACGGGAGCGACGATCCCACCGACGTGGACTTCGACGGGGACGGCCAGACCGAGTGCGAGGGAGACTGCGACGAAACCAATCCCGATGTCTACGACGGCGCCCCGGAGATCTGCGACGGTATCGTGCACAACGACTGCAACGGGCAGGACGATCCCAACGAGATCGACGACGACGGCGACGGCTATTCGGTGTGTGACGGGGACTGCGACGACACCGATACCTTCTACAGCCCCGGTGCTGCCGAAATCTGTGACAACTTCGACAACGACTGCTCGGGGACCCCGGACGACAACTGCGTCAACTGCACCATGCAGGTCGTCCAGGGCGACTCCATCGAGGATGCCATCAACAACTCCACCCCGGGCGACGTGATCTGCGTAGATCAGGGGAACTACGACGGTGGGTTCAGCATCATGAACGAGGAGATCCACCTGCTGGGGCTGCTTGGCCCACACCTGACCAAGATCAACGGCGACGGCACGAGCCAGGTCGTCGCCTTCTCGACCTACAACGGCGGCCAGTCGACGCTGGAAGGGTTCACCGTCCGGTGGGGCGAGAACATGAACGGCGGCGGCATCACCTTCTCCGGCTGCTCACCGACGATCAGGAACGTGATCATCACCGAGAACGATGCCACCAATTACGGGGGCGGGATCTTCCTTGGCTCCACCGCGGCTCCCAACTTCGACCGCGTGACCATCTCCAACAACTACGCCGACAACGGCGGTGGCGCGGGCATGTTTTACGGCAACTACAACGGCTCGATGGACCAGGTCGTGGTGGAGGGCAACCATTGCGATGGCCAGGGCGGCGCCTTCTATGTCTACGGGCTGAACAACGAGCTGTACAACATTTCCATCTTCAACAACACCTCCAACTCCCATGGGGCCGGCATCTACATGTACGCTGGCGGACTGGACCTGAGTAACGCCATCGTGGCGGGCAACGAGACCGTCGCCTACGGTAGCGGCGGTGGTATCCGCGTACAGACCAACTCCGAGCTGTACCTCGACAACGTCATCATCGCGGACAACGTCGCCAACTACGACGGCGGCGGCATCGGCCTGTCGGACTCGGATATGATCGCCAAGAATGTGATCCTCGCGAACAACGAGGCTGGCGATGAGGGCGGCGGCTTCTACGCCTATTCCTCGTCCTGGGCCCGGTTGATCAACGTCACCATGGTCGGCAACGAGGCTGGCGATGAGGGCGGCGGGATGTACGTCAACACCACCAACATCGATTCGACCAACGTCATCATCAGCGAGAACGATGCCGACGACGGAGGCGGCGTATTCGTCTACTCGGGCGGTCCCACGTTCAGCTATTGCGATGTCTGGGGGAACTCCCCCGACGACTACAGCGGCATGCCCGATCCCACCGGCGTGGATGGGAACATTGCGGTGAATCCGCAGTTCCTGGACATCTCACCCCCCGACACCGAAAACTGGGATCTGCACCTGTCCACCTCGTCCACACTCATCGACCAGGGGAACCCGACGATCAGCGACCCGGACAGCGGCTCGAGTGACATGGGCGCATTCGGTGGTCCTGGCGCCTCGTTCTTCGACCTCGATCAGGACGGGTACCCCAACTGGTGGGAGCCGGGGGTCTGGCCTGGGGGCAACACCTGGGACTGCGACGATCTGGACCCGGATACCTACCCGGGCAACGGGTGCTGAGCGGATGAACCGCCCGGAAGCCGGCCCACCGCGGCGGGATCGAGATCAACACGGATAAAAAGAGTCCTATCGGTCAGGCTGCGCGGGCCATCTGCCCCGCCTACAAACGGCCAAAGCCAGTCCCAGCATCATCCACAAGCCGGCGGGAGCCACACCAGAGCGGCCGTTTCCGCACTGGCACCCCAGACTATCGAAGGGATCGTCGAGGTCTCCCGAATCATGGGCCGCCGCGTCGTCAACGGACGTGTCGTCATCGGATGAGTCCTCGTCGTTGCTCGCGTCGTCGTCGGATGCGTCGTCATCGGACGAGTCGTCGTCATCCGCGGTGTCGTCGTCATCCCCCTCCGGGGTGAGCTGGATCGCGTCGAAGACCAGCTGGGTCTCCCCGCCGTTGAACGGCTCACCGGTGTTGTCGTTGAGGCGGATCCACTGCCCCCCGCCGGCGGCAAACTCGAACGTTCCCAAGGGGTTCCAGCCATCCACGGCACTCTGTGCAATGACGGCGATGTCGGCCGTCCCGGCGTGCTGGATCTGGTAGGACGCCTGCAACGATTCGGCGTAGGCGGCATCGGTGTACGCCTCGACCAGATAGGCTCCGGCCACGTCGAACTCCAGGTTCCACACGCCGTAGTCATCCACCTGCACGTCATCGGTGGTGTGCGTCCAGGCAAGCGCGCCGTCGTAGCCAGCACTGGCGGTGTACCAGTAGTCCGGATTGCCCCCGGACTCGAAGCAATCGTCCAGTTCGTCGATGATCCGTCCGTCGAAGGGCACCGGGGCGCAGGCGGCCTCCCCCACCGCATAGTCGTCCAGATCCACCCCATCCCCGTTGAAGAGGTTCAGGTCGACGGCCCCGGAGATACCGTTGACCGACCCGGAATCGCTGTACTGCCAGAACTCCCAGTCACTCCACGGGTCGGGGATGTATGGGCAGTCGTTGGGATCGTAGGTCCACGACGCGGCCCACATGGGATAGGCCGTGAACTGGGTCGAGCTGCCGGCGTAGGAGCTCCAGGCCCAGCTGCTGGTGTAGATGATGGGCGGCACGCCAAAGGCCGACTCCACCTGGTCCAGCCACAGCTGGATCCCGTTGACGACGGCAGCGGCCGACAGATTGTCGTCGGTCTCCACGTCGATGACGGGGGGCAGATCGCCGGCCTGCAATCCCCCCAGCAGGTTGATCTCGTCGATGAGGAGATTCGCCTGGTCGACCGGATCCTGCGCGGGGCGGAAATACTGGTAGGCGCCTCGGTAGAGGCCGGCGTTGGCCGCCCCCACCCAGTTACTTTGGAATTGGCTGTCGTAGTACGTCAGGCCATCACTGACGCGGATGAAGGCGAACTCCACGCCGTCGTTGGCCACGCTGGGCCAGTTGATGGTCCCCTGGTAGTAGGACACATCGATGCCGAGGACCGTGGCGCCGCCGGGGCACACGGTGGCGGCCAGGTCATCCGTCTCCAACGGCGGCGCGGGTTCGGCACATCCACTCCATCCGAGGATCCCCACCCACAGGGTGGCGAACGCACGGATGATCCGGGGGGATCGGTTTTGGGTCATCATGGGGGCTCACGAACTCCTCCTCGCCAGGGTCCGCCCGGCTCGCCTGCCTTGCCAATAAGAACCGCCTAAGAAGCGCTCGGTGTCCCCGGATTTGTAACCAAGCACCGAAGACCAGCGAATCACAAGTAGGCGTTTGTTTCGGATCGATCACGGCGGATGAACCGCCAAAACATTGGAAGGATGCTCAATCATGAAGAACGTTCAACTCATTCTGGGGACCCTGTTGGCGCTGTTGCTACTTGGGGCCGTGCCGGCCTGCAAGGACGCTCCAGCCGCCGATGACGACGACGCGGCAGACGACGACGCGGCGGACGACGACGATGCTACAGACGACGATGACGCCGCGGACGACGACGCGGCGGACGACGACACCGGCGACGATGACACCGGCGACGACGACGCTGGCGACGATGACACCGGCGACGACGACGACGTAGATGGCTCGTTGGTCTACCTCCCGTGCCCCTCCAACGATGATTCCGACTGCCCGGGCGGCCCCAACGATGCCTGGTGCCTGGACAAACCCACAGGGACCGTCTGTTCCCCCCTACACTGTGGTTCCGACGCCGACTGCCCCGTCTTTGCGGGAGATCCGTCGCAGCCCACCTGTGCTCCGACCAGCGATTTCCAGGACATGCTGTGCGTCTTCTACACCTTCAACGGATGCCCGGCTGGCATGGTGCACGACGGGTACGACGAGATCTGCGTCTGGCCCTACTGACGCCGCCAACTCTCCACCACACCTGTCGCCCGCAGTTCTACTCTGTAGACATTCATGTTTTCGGGGCACGGAGACGATGTGAGATCCACGTTTTTTTGGATGTTTTTGGGAACGATCACGGCATTTATCTGGACAGTCACCGGTTGCGAGGAGGAGCCACGGACCAATCAGACCGCTTGCCAGGACTATGTGGAGACCGTCAACGACACCTACCGCAGCTGCGGCGAGGAGGTCCCCTTCGACGAGGACTCGGAATGCCCGGAGATCCTCAACCTCCCGGCCATCGACTGCACCACCTACTTCGACTGCCTGGGCGGCGCCTACTGGTGCGACGAGGAGGAGGGCAAGGTCCACAACGACCACGAAGAGTGCGAGGTCTGCGTGGAACTATGACTCGAATCCGACGGCCTGGTCCGTCAGGTGTCCAGCACCTGGCGCACCTTGGCCGCGAGGGAGTCGAGGGAATACGGCTTGGCGATGAAGTGCACGCCTTCACCCAGCACGCCGTGTTTGGCGATGACGTCCTGGGTGTAGCCCGAGGTGAATAGCACCTTGAGGCCGGGCCGCTTCTCGGTGAGTGCGTCGGCCAGCTCGGCGCCGTTCATCATGGGCATGACCACGTCCGTGAGCAGCAGGTCGATGGTGCCCTCGTGCTGTTCCACCACCGCCAGCGCGTCGCTGCCGGATCCGGCGGCCAAAACGTCGTATCCATAGCTCTCGAGGAGGCGGGCGGCCAAGTTGAGCACCATCTCCTCGTCCTCGACGATGAGAACCGTCTCCTGGCCGGTGGCTGGTTCGTGGAATTCGGCACGATCCTCGGCCCCGACGTCGCTTGTCGCCCGCGGGAAGAAGACCTCGAACGACGACCCTTCCCCCGGCTCGGAGTGGACCTCGATACGGCCACCATGCTGTTCGACGATGCCGTAGACCGTGGCCAGTCCCAATCCCGTCCCCTGCCCCGTCTGCTTGGTGGTGAAGAATGGATCGAAGACCCGCTCGCGTACGGCGGCGCTCATGCCGCTGCCGGTGTCGCTCACCGCGAGTGTGACGTAGTCGCCCGGTGTGGCGGTCGGATGCTTCACGCAGTACTCGTCATCGAGAGTGACATCCGCGGTCTCGATGTGTAGCTCGCCGCCGTTGGGCATGGCATCCCGGGCGTTGATCGCCAGGTTGAGCACGATCTGTTCCACCTGCCCCGGATCGACAAAAACCATCCCTAGCTTCGGCTGGGGGACGGTCCGCAGAAGAATGTCCTCGCCGATCAGCCTCACCAGCATCTTGTGCAAGCTCTCGATCAGCTGGCTGAGGTTGATGACCTTGGGCTCGATGACCTGCTTGCGGGAGAACGCCAGCAGCTGCCTCGTCAAGGCAGCCGCCCGCTCCGATGCCGAGACGATCTCGTCCATCGCCTGCCGCAGGGGATCCCCGTCGGAGAGGATCCGCCGCGTCAACTCCGCGTTGCCCTGGATGGCGCACAGCACGTTGTTGAAGTCGTGGGCGACACCGCCGGCCAGTAGGCCGATGGCCTCCATCTTCTGGGAGTGGTGGAGTTTCTCCTCCAGGTGCGTCCTCTCCGCCTCCGCTTCCTTGCGTTCGGTGATGTCACGCGCCGATGTGATGACCGCGGCGACGCCGCCGTCGGCCGCGAACTCGGGGACCAGCTGCCAGTCCAGCCAGATGCCGCTGGGCAGTTCGAACTCGACGCGGTGGGGATCGCCGGTGCGGAAGACCTGGTCGATGGACTCCTCCCACAACGTCGTCAGATGGACCGGGAAGCCGAGCTCCGCGTGGGTCTTGCCCAGGAACTGCTCAGCGGGGATCCCGGTCTGGGACTCCACGATGGGGTTGATGTACAGATGCCGGTGATTCCGATCGAAGCGCATGATCGTATCGATGGAATTCTCGGCCAGGGCCCGGAACATCTCCTGCTGTTCGTACATCCGCTCCTGGGCCAAGGCCCTGGCGATCGTGCTACCGATCTGGGATGCCATCATCTCCAGCGCCATGCGTACCCGGTGGGGAACGGTCCGGCGAGTATGAGAGGCGACGTTGATGCAGGCGATGATGCGGCCCTCGTTGAGGATGGGGATCACCGCCAGGGCCTTCAGTCCCTCCTGCTGCTGGACGGAATCGAGGAACGGTGGGAGTTCCTCCGTGGACGCGTAGATCGCGTTGCCTGCCTGCACGGCAGCTGCCTGGGGGGAGTCCGCGGCATGGTACGCGCCCGCTTCGACGAACTCCTCGCTCAAACCGGAGGCCACAACCAGGTCCAGTGCATGGGAAGATGGGTCCGCCAGGTAGATCCCCCCGGAATCCGCCTGGGAAACGCTGATGGCCGTCTGCAGGCAGATGGTCAGCGCCTCGTCTAGGCCGCCGGCGGCGCTGAGATTCAGGGCCAGGTCCCGCAGGCTGCCCTGCAGTGCCTCGGAGCGCCGGCGCCGGGTGATGTCGGTGCAGACACCGATCCACTTACGGGGCTTGCCCTCCTCGTCGAGGACCGGGACGCCCCGGTCGTCCCAGATACGCCAGGACCCGTCCTTGCGTTGGATCTGGTACTCGTAGTGGATTGGATCCGTCGAAGTCCGGTGCAGCTCCACCGCGTCCGACATGCGCTCCAGATCCTCGGGATGGATCCGCCCGATCCACGCCGCGATGGTCTGGGAGATCTCTCCCGGTTCGAAGCCCAGCGCCCGGTCGATATCCCCGAACCACAGCAGGGTGTCGTCGACGATGTCCCACTCGTAGATGTGGTCGCTCACCAGGTTCGCCGCCAGGCGGAACCGTTCGGTCCGTACAGCGACCTGATCCTCGAGGTATTCCCGGCGACGGACGAACTCCCGACCCGCGGCCTTGGCATCGGAGAGATCGCCGATGATGTTGGCGAAGAAGGCCGGCTCCCCTTCCGGGCCGTGCAGCAAGAACAGGGCATTGGTGGTGGGTACAGGATCGCCGTCCTGGGGCCGCATCAGGGCCTCGCCAGACCAGGATTCGCCTCGCAACAGGGCGGGGAAGACCTCCTTGACGAGATTCTCCCGGGTCGCTTCGTCATACAGCGACTGGACGTTCACGCCGATGGCCTCTTCTTGAGAGGCGACCCCGATCATCCGCGCCAACGCGCCGTTCGCGTAGAGGAGGGTCCCGTCTAGGTCTGTCCAGCCCATACCCAGGCTGGAATTCTCCATGAAACGCTGGAACAAGTTCAGGCGCTCTCCACCGTCCCCTCCCAAGGCACGCGACCCGCACTTGTCCTCTGGCATCCTGTCCTCCCGCCTCCCCTGAGAAACAGACGATTATCCTACCATCTGTATAGGGCTTCCGGATCGGTCATTCCACCGGGGCTGGGGCGCAACCCGGATGCAGGCGGGGGATACGGCACGTACGTGTTGAACCACGGGCCGATGTGGATCGTCACGGCGTGGCCGATGAACCCGTCCAGAAAATCAGGGTGCTGGTACTGGACGAACAGGGGGATGGCCACCTTGCGGCTGATGCGGATCGTCACCCCGGCCATCGGCAGCAAGATGACGCCCGAACGTTGGATGCGGTCCACGCGATAGGTGCCGTCGTCGAACGCCTCCATGAAGTGGAAGACGGTCATACTCCGCCCCCCGAAGAGTAGGCCTAGGTTGATCTCCACCGGCCCCAACGGGATCGCCCCCGCCACGGTCAGGCCACCCATCGAGGATCGATAGACGCTGTCGTGATCGCCGAAGGTCAGCGCGGCGGACCCACCCATGCCCCCCACGCGCAGGTACGGCCCGATGCGGAACACCATGCCGCCGCCGAGGCCCAGGGCCGGGCCGATGGCCACGTCCTCGATACCTTCGATAGGCAGCGGCGTCAGGTGGAACAGCAACCCCCCGGAGAACAGGTGGTATTCGTCGTCCTCCCCGGCCGGCTCCTCCGCGGCCCATGCCGGGACCGCGCCCAGGAGGCCGAGCCAGATCGCCAGCAGCGTGGTCACGCCAGGTCTCACACACCCTCCGTTCCCCTACCCCTACACGATACGGATCCCAGCGCCGAACTGCCAATGGAAGCCCCTCCTCTGTGATATCTTGGTCCACGAGGGAGGCACGATGGAGAGGCCGGACAGCTGGATATTGACCGGGTTGTTCGCCTTGCTCTTACCGGCGGTGGCGGGATCCCAGGAATCCGAGATTGCCGTCCTGGCGGATCTGGACGACGAGGCGGTATTCGGCCTGATCGCCGCCGACTGGGAGACGCCGGTCGAGATGCTGGCCTGGTTCCCTGTGGAGCACGAAGGGCAGGCCCAGCTGATCGTGCTGTGGACCTACTCACCCGTCGAGAGGTGGGAGGGGTGGAGACGCCAGCGCGGGGACTTGGAGCGCAACGATAAACGGATCGCCCAGGCCCTGGTGGGATGCGAGAAGAAACGCGCAGGCCCCCACGGCGGCGACCTGTACTGCCATGACGAATGCCTCAGCCGGAGCTACCCCTACAATCTCGGCCGCTGCTACGAGGGCGGCAGCCTATGCAGGACTCTGGAGTTGAGCCGGTACGAGGTGGACGACCAGGGCGCCGTGACTCGGGCCTGGCAAATCACGTTGCAAAAACTGACCTGGGAGCCCCGTCTGGATCGCATCTCCCTCGCCGACTTTGATGACGACGGGAAACCGGAACTCGAGGTGATCTACACCTGGAACACGCCGCCTCACGCAGCATACGGAGTGTTGACGAGACAACACATCGCCGTGCTCGACGCGATGGATTTCACGGGGCAGCTGGATCAATCCCTGCTGCACCTCGGCGGGGTCGTGACCGCCCACCAGACACGCTTCGCTGTCCACTACGAGGACACCAACGGTGACGGGCACCGGGACGCGATCATCCACCACGTCGAGTGGGCGCCGGTCTGCCCCCTGGACGCCCACGGCTGGCCCTTCGACGATCCCCGGCAGCCCGTCGAGGGCTGCGTCATCTACGAAGACAAGGAAACCAAGCTCTGGGGCGTGGAGGGGGACAAATGGGGCGTCACGCCCCCCTACGTGCCCATCGCGCCGAACAAATGACCCAAGCACGTGACATTCAGCCCACGGTGTTCCGCAGCTCGTTGCTATGGCGGCTCGGAATCGCGGTGTTCCTCGGGTTCCTGATCGCGGGGTGGGGGGTGTGGCTGTTCCATCCCCAGCTGGGGCTACTGTTGGCGTTGGCCATCCTGACGCCGCTGGTGGGCTGGTACACGGCGCTGATCTGGACCGTCCGGCTGCGCTTCGACGGCCGCGGCGTGCACTACCGATCCCTGCGGGCCAAGGAGCGCTGGTCCGTCCCCTGGGAGGAGGCGGATCGCGCCGAGCGCCAGCTGGAAATCGATGCCGAGAACGAGGACGAGCGGCTGTACCTAAAGCGCAAGGACGGCACCGAGGTCGAGCTGACCGGCCGGATGCCGTTCACCACGCGGGCCCTGGATCGGATGGTGGCGCTGCTGGAGGAGGCCAGGGTCGAGACCACGACCCTGGATCCCTGCTAGTCGCCCGGCTGCTCGTACTCGTAGGCCCCGATGTCCGGGGACTCGTCCCGCGCCGTTCCCTCCACGTCGTCCGCCGGGGCCTGATCCGTGCTGCCCGCGTCGATGGCCGGCGAACCCGCCGCTAGATGCAGGTCCCCCGCGACGTAGTCCACGAACACGTCGTCGATATCGGCGGCGCTCACCACCAGGTTGTGGTCCCCGTCCCCGTCGTAGTGGGTAGTGATGTTGTTGCGTACGAGGGTGTTGCTGCCGGTCACGGAGAGCCAGGTGTGGTTCGGCCACTCCTCCGAGCCCGCCGGCAGGCCGGGCAGATCCGAGCCGCCCACCACCGTGTTGTTGATGATCAGCGAGTCGTCGGTCTCGTACCACGTGATGCCGTGGTAGTGGTGGGTCCAGCACACGTTGTTGTAGATGCGGATATCGGTCTTGGGGCCCTCCTCGAAGGCGGACAGGCACTGGGTGCCACTGTAGGAATCGGCCGGCTGATCCGGGCCATAGCGGTTCATGAAGACGTTGTAGGCGATCTCGATATCGCTGGAGACGTCCGGGTCCGCGCCCATGTGGCTCTGGAAGAAGTCGTCGTGGTGGCCATCGCCCAGGTCCAGGGCGTCGTAGATGGCGTTGCCGATGAAGCGGTTGTGGTGGCCCCCGGTGGCGATGCCATCGCGGGAGAACAGCTCGACGGTGTTGTACAGCACGTCGATGTTGGAGCCGGAGATGGTCATCGCCTGGCCCACCCGGGACATCTCGTTGCAGATCACGGTGACGTGCTCCGGTTCGTGCAGCAGCCAGATGCCGGTGGACGCCTGGGTAGCGTACTCCTCGATGGTCTGGAGTGGGCCCGAGGTGAGGGCGCAGTTGGCGATGGTGTTGTGGTGGGCCTCCCCCTGCGTGTCGTGATCCTCCATGCGCACCATCGTGCCGGCGGCGCCGTGGACGAACTGCACGCCGTCGATGCGCCAGTAGGCGCTGCCGCGGAAATGGACCGACTGGAGTACGGGCTGATGGAGCTGATCCGCCTTGATGGTGACCAAATCGCTGTTGTAGAGCCCGCTGATGGACAGGTCCGGGTCGTGCCCCTCCGCCCCCACGAGGATGATGGTGTCGCCCCCCTGGATCGGCGCGTCCTCGTGGTGGGGGACGCCGTCCTGATCCGTGCTGTCGACGAACTCGTCCACCACCGTCTGGATCGAGGCCCATGGGTTGCCAGCGCTGCCGTCCCCGGTCGCGTCGTCACCCAGGGCTGGGTCCACGTACCAGGCGGTCCCCCAGATCACGTCGAACTCGGACGGGCAGGGGCCGTCGTCATCGTCGTCGGCTCCCGTGTCGTCATCGTCGGCCGCGGTGTCGTCGTCGTCGGCCGCGTCGTCGTCGTCCGCACCGGGATCCGGGCAGCCGCCCACGACGAGTATCCAGCCCAGCAGGCCCAGCAGCCAGCCGCGTGAGATCGCCGTCCTCATCGTCCACCTCCGTCCGTCAAATGAAACAGCGCCCCGCCCCCCGATAGGTGGGCACCCGCTCGACGATCTCGCCGTTGGACACCAGCAGGTACTCGTCGAACCGCTCGGCCAGCTCCCCAGCTTTGGCGTGGCGGAAGAACACCGGTTGCCCCGGCTCCACCGTCACCCCCGTACCTAGCTTGACCGGCGTCTGCACCTCGCCGCAACCCTCCGTGGCCACCAGCTCGCTCCCAGGTGGGTGGTGGGGCACCGGCTGTTTGTCCCACCCCGGCTCCCCCGAGGCGATGTAGCCACCACCCTGGCAAGCGACGTAGCCCGGATCCGACGACCGCACCGCCTGCAGCGCGAAAAAGCACGCCGGCTCGAAGCGGATGTTGGAGTAGTAGTCGAACAGGTGGGGGCAGAGGAATCCCGAGCCGGCGGTGACCTCCGTGAGCCACGGCTCCTCGATGGTGATGTTCAGGCTGCCGGTGCCGCCGCCGTTGAACAGCTCCAGGCCCCGGTCGGCCAACGCCTCGGCCACCGCCTTGCGCCGCCGGGTCACCAGCCGCATCGACGCCGAGCGCACCCCCTTGATCACCGGGTTCATCGCCCGCCGGAACGGGTTGCAGTCCCCCAGCCCGGCCACCTGGGCCTCGTAGCCCATCACCCCGACGAAGCGGGCCGAGGGGGTGGAGGCATCGAACAGCGACACCACCTGCGTCACCGTCCGCAGGGGGCTCCGGCGTACCCCCAGGTGGGTGCCGCCGATGCGCAGCGACATGTCCACCTCCAGCACCGCCCCGAAGGGTTCGCTCACGCCCTCCATCGCTGCGGAGAGTGCATCGAAGCCGGCCCGGCCATCGACCACCAGCCGCACCCGCGTGCCCGCCTCGTGCAGCTGGCGCAGCAGCGCTAGATCCGTGGGCTGCACCGTGGGATAGGCGACGAGTAGATCGTCGAACCCCTCCCCCGCCAGGTAGGCCGCCTCCTCAGCACAGAAGCTCATCAGTCCCTGGAAGGGAGCGCCGTGGTCCAGGGCACGTCGGATCAGGGCGGGGACCCGCACCGATTTGGTGGCCAGCCGCAGGGTGTGGCCCCCACCGCCGCCCTGGACGATGGCGGCCGCACGGGCCACGTTGCGGTCGAAGGCGTCCAGGTCCACGACCACCGCCGGCAGCCGCTCGCCCCGCAAGATCCGGTCAAAATCCAAGCCCACCTCCACGCGGTTCGCGCCGTGCTCCCCGGGGCCACACGGACGCCGCTCACCCACGATAGAGTATCGTGGCATCCTTGCGCAGCCCCTGGTGGGAGGAGCAGACCATGAGCGATACACCCGAACAACCCCAGGAACTGTTCGACACAGAGGTCACCTCTCAGCCGTCGATGGTCTCCGCCATCGTGGGTACCGTTCTGTGGACCCTTGTCGTCCTGGCGATGCTGACCGACATGGTGGTGAACTTCGAGTTCAGCTTCAACGCGCTGCTGGTCATCATCGGCCTGATCCTGGTCCCCTACGCCAGCATCAAGTCCATCTTCGCGCGCCGCTTCAAGCTGGGGACGACGGGCGTGGAAGCCTACAACCACTTCCGCCGGATCACCGTGCCCTGGGAGGCGGTCACCCGCATCCGCTCCAACAAATACATGCTGGTCCTCGACCACGAGGGCGGCCGTCTCAAGCTGCAGCTCAGGGGCATCGGCAACGAAAAACGGGTCCGCGAGGTCGTCGCCTTCTTCGCGGGACGGCGCGGGCTGACCGAATCCAAGTACACGTTCATGGACACGCTCGCGGGGCAGTTCACCGATTTCCCCTGAGGTTTTGGGGCTGGACCCGTTCATCGGTCTCCATGGTAGGTTGCATCAGGGAGAGGAAGCCGATGAAACGATGGTTCCTTCCGCTGCTGCCGGTACTGGCGCTGGTCTCGTGCAAGGGGGACGACCCGGACCCCGTCGAGCAGGAGCTGTGCTACGTGGACGAGGTCCCCATCGAGGCCACCCGGCGCTGGGGGTGGCAAGACGACGGCTCCTACGTCGGCCTGGGAGGGCGGCGCATGGTGCCGGCCGGCTCCACCGTCGTGCTGACCCGCATGGCCGTGGACGTGGCGCTGCACCCGGACCTCCCGGTGGTCTACGTCGCCGAGGTGGACCGCAGCAACGCCTCCATCGCGGTGGTGGACATGGACTCCCTGGAGATCCTCCAGACCCTCTCCGTCTCCAACGCCAGCGTCGGCATGCTCGTGGACGGCCCCAGGGACCGGCTGTACGTGCCGTCCGGCGACGCGGGGTACGTCCAGATGCTCGACATCCTCGAGGACGGCACCCTGGCCACCGGCGATAACGTCTGGATCACCGACGGTGAGCCCACCGGACTGGCCCTCTCCGACGACGGCCAAACCCTGTGGACCGGGGATTTCTACCTGCCGCTGCTGTACGAGATCGACCTGGAGAGCGGCCAGCACACCCGGACCATCGAGCTGTCCTGTGAGGCCTGGGATCTGGCCCATGTGCCCGGCCGCGACGAGCTGTACATCAGCGACCTGAACTCCGAGACCATCTCCGTGGTGGACCTGGCCGCCGGTGCCGAGGTCGCCACCCTCACGGCCCCCACCTCCCCCGCCGGGCTGGCCGTCTCCCCCGACGGCGAGCGGGTCTTCGCCGCCATCTCCAACGGCGGTGGCGTGGCGGTCATCGACACGGACCAGCGGGCCATCGTCGAGGAGCTGACCATCACCGAGGGGGATCTGCTGGACGACGACGGCGGACCGCTGCTCAACAGCAACATCACGTCCGTGTGGTACGGGGATGACGACCGGCTCTACGCGGCCCGCGGGTCGGACAACGCGGTGTCGGTCATCGACGCCGAGTCCCTGGAGGTGCTGGGCGCCATCCCCACCGCCATGTACCCCTTCGATGTGGAGCTGGGCAGCGACGGGCGGCTGGTGGTCGCCGAGTACCGGGGCGGCGGGGTGGACCAGGGATCGGTGACGGTCATCGATGTCCCGTCCCTGGACCTGGCCATCACCACGGACGAGGTCATCCACCAGGTCTCCAGCCCGCGGGAGCAGTTCCCATTTACCTGTGACGGCTTCTTCCCGATCCCGCCGACCCCCGAACAGGAGAGCCCCATCGAGTACGTCTTCGTGGTGGTCAAGGAGAACAAGACCTTCGACTGCCTGTTCGGCGACATGGGTGAGGAGCTGGACGTGGAGGCCGATCCCGACCACCAGCGCTATCCTGCCGAGACCACCCCCAACCAGCGGGCGCTGATGCGCGAGTTCAACACCTCGGACAACTTCTACGTCAACGCCCGCGAGTCCGATTCGGGGCACGTGGCCCTGACCTCGGCCCACATGACCCACTGGGTGGAGTGGATGTGGGTGGAGACGTCGCGCAACGGCGGCGAGCTGCAATGGCCCATCGCCTATACGGCCGAGCCCAGCGTGGGCAACTTCTTCACCCACCTGATGGACCACGACGTCTCGATCCAGATCTACGGCGAGATCGTCGGCATGTTCGCCGAAGCCGAAGACGGCTCGTCGCCGATGGACTACTCGGACATCGAGTACCCCGGCGGGCCGTTCTACAACACCGCCGTGCTCGACGAGGAGAAGGCCCAGTACGTCGTGGACGAGGTGGGCTACCGCGAGCCGGCCCAGCTGACGTTCATGCTGCTGCCCAACGACCACACGGTGGGCACCAGCTCCGGCCAGTGGACCCCGGAGTCGATGGTGGCAGACAACGACTACGGGCTGGGCATCCTGGTGCAAGGCCTGTCCAACTCCGAGTACTGGGACCGCACGGCTATTTTTGTGCTACAGGATGACCCCCAGGGCTGCGGCGACCACATCAACGACTCCCGCAGCCCCCTTCTGGTCATCAGCCCCTACGCCAAGCGCGGCGGCTACGTCAGCCCGACCAACACCGATTTCCTGTCCATCTTCGCCACCATCGAGCGCATCCTCGGCGTCCCGCCCATGGGCCGCCCCGACGCCACCGCCACGCCGATGTGGGACCTGTTCCAGCCCGAGCCGGACCTGACCCCCTACGAGCTGCGGGACCGTATCCCCCACTCCTTCAACGACGCCAAGGCCTACGGCGCCGACGTCTCCGCCCGCCTGGACTTCTCCGGCCCGGACCGCTCCCCCGAGCTCACCCCCCTGCTGGACTCCTACATGCTGTGGCGCCTGGGCCGCATCAGCCGCGAAGAAGCCGAGCGCCGCCTGGACGCCCCCCGCCTGGCCCTGGACGACGAGGAGTGGGAAGAGCTGGAGGAGGAAGCGGAAGAGGAGACCTTCGCCTTTGATCAGGCGTGGGTGCAATACGAGGCTTGGTGTAAGGAGAAGGGGTTGCCGGCTCCGGTTCGGCCTTGACGACCTCTACTGTTGCATCGCTCTTCCACACCACGTTGGCTTCTACCGGTCTCCGCTAGAGCCAGCGTTACAGTCCATCTGTTGCCAGTACCCCAATTGCACCGGGCCGACGTTGGACAACTGTTGTACTTTCTATACTTCCTAGTTGCCCGAGTTCAACAATCAGGAGATGCGATGCGAGATCTGTTTGCGTGGACGGCGATGATTGCCTGCCTGACCATCGGGCTGGCTGGCTGTGAAGAGAAACTCGTCGATGACGACGACAGCACCGCCGAGGAGTCTCCCTACCAGCAGCTCAGCCTGGGCTACGAACACGCCTGTCTGTTGTACGCTGACGGGCATGTTGAGTGCTGGGGGGAAAACGAGTTCGGTCAGACGGACGCTCCGGACGGTGCCTTCCAGCACATCTCCACGGGTATAGATTTCAGCTGTGGGGTACGTGTCGATGGCAGCCTTGTGTGCTGGGGTGACAACGGCATGGCGCAGTGCGCGGTGCCGGAGGGGGAATTCACGATGGTGGCCACCGGTGGTGGTCAGTACCCCCATGCCTGTGCCATCAAGGCCAGCGGAGGTATCACCTGCTGGGGCAACAACCACGAGGGTCAGCAAGACGTACCGGATTTTGACGAGCCAGCGACGGACATCACCTCTGGGGCAGGCCAGACATGTGCTCTGGACGCGTCGGGGACTCCGTTTTGCTGGGGCTGGTGCGGCATCGAACTATGCGAGGTGCCCGCCGGCAACTACGAAGAGATCCAGCTGGGGCTGGGCTACCACGGCTGCGCCGCTGACGGAGGTGGTTCGTTCGAATGCTGGGGCTGTTCTTTTGATTACGGTCAGTGCGACACGCCGGCGGGAAACTGGGGGGATTGGGCCGTCGGTGGGAGCCATACCTGTGCACTGGATGAGCAAGATGAGCTGCAATGCTGGGGGGCGCTGCCCACAGATGATTTTTACGGCGAGAACTACTTTCCGACCGGCTCGTGGACCTACAAGGCCGTTGAAGCGGGCCGCGATTTTACCTGTGTCATCAAGACTAGCGACCAGATCGTCTGCTTCGGGAACAACGACTACGGTCAGCTGGGCGAATACGAGTTCAGATAGGTCTTGATCCAGTCCATTCCTTCACCGATGCCCTCTGGAGGTACCCATCATGCCAGGAGCCCGTTATCTGCCAATTTCCGTTGGAATACTGATGCTGCTACTCGGTTGTCCTACCGTTGATGATGACGACACCTCGTCTGACGACGACGACACCGGCGACGACGACACCGGCGACGATGACAGTGGAGATGACGACAGCGCTCCCGGCTCTCGATGGCTCCAGGTCTCCACAGCCCTGAACTATTCATGCGGCTTGCTGGAGGATGGGGAGATCGTGTGCTGGGGAGACCTGCCATTCGCCGAGCCCCAGGGGCCATTCCAGGCCATCGGTGCGGGTAGCGACGGCCTGTGCGGGCTGACTCCCAGCGGCGGTCTACGGTGTGGCGGAAACGCGCTGCTCATGGACAACCCCTCCGGGTCATTCACGCAGATCACGGTCGGAGGCGACTCGGACAGCTCCATCCACGGTTGCGCCCTCGACGACGATGGGGTCGTCAGTTGCTGGGGCAGCAATGGGGAGGGGCAATGTGCGGTGCCGGAGTCTACCTACGTCCAGGTTGCCGCGGGGGCCTATCACACCTGTGCGCTGGATATGGAAGGAAGGATCGATTGCTGGGGGTGTGGTTCATTCGACTACGGCCAGTGTGAACCCACGGTGGAGCCGCACGATAGATTTATCGCCGTGGACGCTGGAGACAACCATACCTGCGCAGTTCGCGATGACACCACGATCATCTGCTGGGGCTTCCTCGAGAGCCCCGAGCTGACCTTCACCGGGTTCGAGGTGGCCGCCGTCGGATCGGGAACAGGACACAGCTGCGCGTCCTTTGCCACCGGTGACATGGAGTGCTGGGGATCGGGCGAGGATGGCCAGACCGACGGCCCAGGAGGTGCGTTTACCCAGCTGGACGGGGGGCGAGCACACACGTGCGGCGTGCTCGAAGACGGTACGCTGTTGTGCTGGGGACGCGACGACGAGGGGCAGTGTGACGTGCCCGAGTAGCCCCGCTCCATCTGCCCGGACTACTGCCCCGGCATCTCCAGCCCCTTCAACAACACCCTGAACGTCCGCTCCAACCGCTCGTGATCCAGCGCCTCCGACGGGTTCGCCAGCGCTTCGATCTCCAGCCCCCGCAGGGTGGCCAGCACGATGCGGGCGTGGCGCCGGGGTTCGGGGGAGCCCAGGTCCCCGGCGTAGCCGGTGAGGATGGCCAGCAGACGCTCCTGCCACTCCTGGTACAGCGCCTCCAAGGTCGGGTCGCGGGACAGCTCCAGCACCAACTCGTACTCGGCAATCAGCCCGGCTCGATCCTGCTCCAGATCGCTGATCACGATGGCCGCCAGCATTCGCGCGGCGGCGCCCGCGGGATCCTCGGCGGGCAACGGGATCTGGATCGCCTCGAAGCGGGCGATGGCCAGCTCGATGTAGTGGCGGAAGGCCTCGGTGAGCAGCTCCTTGCGGGAGCTGAAGTAGTAGGTGGTAGCCCGCACCGAGGTCCCGGCCTCGGCGGCCACGGCCCGGTGGGTCACCCCCCGGGTCCCCTCCCGGGCCAGCACCCGGATCGCGGCCCGCAGTACCTGATCCCGGCGTTCGACGCCGCGGTTCTGTCGGGGGGCCGTCATCGCGTCATGTCCTGGCTTGCTCCGTGCGGTCCACGGCCCATTTGAAACACCTGTTCCAATTGGAAGCAAGTGTCTTTTGGGTCAGGTCCACAGCCCGGGTGTTCGCGGGGGCTCCCAGTCCGACTTCCGGTGACGTTCCAGGGCGGCCCCGGCGGCGCACCAGCCCGATTTGGCGCAGCGGTTGAGCCCCGGCCCCAGCGGCGTGCCGGTTCCACAGACGTACAACCCCTTGAGGTGCGTGACGATGGGGAAGCGGTTGGCCCCCATGCGGTCGGGGGTCATCGCCAGCCCCGAGCCCGCCCCGCCGCTGTTGAGGGTGTAGGTGTAGTTGGTCGCAGGCGTGCCGCTCTCCTGGACGATGATCCGGTCGCGGATATCGGGGATGAAGTACTCGGCCAGCCGGTCCAGCAGGCGCTCGGTGTACCAGGCCTTGCGCTGCTCGTACTCCTCGCCCCGCTTGCCCACCGGCAGCTCGGCCCACTCCATGACGAACTCGGCGGGCATGGTGGAGACCACCTCCAGCAGCGCCTTGCCCTCCGGGGCCTTGCTCTTGTCCCGGGAGGTGGGGCAGGTGGCGAAGAAGAACGGGCCCAGGCCGTCCTTGATCTGCTGCAGGTCGAAGTGGGCGTTGACGTCGAAGCTGGAGAACGCACGGCGGGTGGAGACGCTGAGCAGCGGGTTGTCCTCGATCCCCGACGGATCGAGCCCGCAGCAGTAGAAGAAGTACCCGAACGCCGGTAGGTAGGTGTCCAGCTTGTGGTGGATGGCCTTGGGATGGCCCACGTCTCCGAGCAGCTTGCCGTACAGCTGCTTGGGATCGACGTTGGAGATGACCACGTCCGAGGCCACCTTCTCCCCCGAGCCGGCCAGCTGGATCCCCGCCACCGAGCTCCCCTCCATCAGCACCTTGTCCACCCGCTGGTTGACGATGACCTCGCCGCCCCGGGAGGTGATCGCCCCCACCAGCGCGTCGCGCAGCCCGCGGCCGCCGTGCTTGACGTAGTGGCCGCCGTAATCGCCGAAGGTGCGGTAGTAGCCGGCCCCGGCGATGCAGCTCATGCGGTTGGGGGGCATGCCCAGGGCGTTGCACCACGCCGACAGCACGCCCTGCAGGCGCTTATCGCTGATGAAGCGGTCCAGCAGGTCCTGCCAGGTGGCGTTGCGGTAGCGCACGATGGGCGACAGCCGCAGCGCCAGCCCCGCGCTGGCCTTGATGAACTGCCCCTTGGTGGTCAGCGGCTGGTCGTTGAACCAGTCGATGTCGTGGCCGACGCGCTCCACCAGCTTGGCGAACTTACCCAGCTCCTTGGCGGACTCGGGGAAGATCCCCTTGAGCTGGTTGAAGTACACCTTCTGGTCGCGGTGGAAGGGCACCTCCAGGTCGGGGAAGTGGTGCACCTCGAAGCCCAGGTCCGGCAGCGGGATGAACTCCGCGTCCACGCCCATGGACGCGAACGACCGGCCCAGCGGACCCTCGGCGCCGTCCGACATCAGGTGCAGCCCCGGCGAGAAGTCGAAGCCCTTGCGCTTGAACGGATTGAGGTACCCGCCGGCAAAGCGGGCCTGCTCGAACACCAGCACCTTTTGGCCGTGATGGGCCAGGCGCGCGGCGGCGGTGAGCCCGCCGATTCCGGATCCGATGACGATGGTGGGTTTGCTCATGGATTCCTCGGTTGAAGGGCTATTTCATCAGTACGCCGAGCAGATTCTTGCGGCTGACGACGCTCGCCGTCAGCACCCCGTTGAGCAGGGTGACGCCGTGGAACAGCACGTCCTGCCCGGTCAGGTACAGGCCCTTGATGCCGGACTGGGGCACGATGTCCATGTTGGGGATGGCGTCTACCTTGAGGCCGTAGATGCCGCCTTGCTCCCGCAGCAGCTGCTTCTCGATGCTGTACGGCGTGGTGAGGTGGGTGTAGGCGATGTGCTCGCCGATGCCCGGGAACCGGGCCTCCAGCTGCTCGAGCAGGGCCGCGGTGATGCGCTCCTTGGCCGCCCGATAGTCCTCGCCGCCCATGGGCAGGTACTTGGTGAAGTACTCCCCCTTGGTCACGGTGCTCAACTCGGCACAGTGATGGGCCGTGTCTTCATGGCCCGTGTCGAGCATGGACGGGAAGCACAGATTGGTGTCCAACGGCCGCCAGCCTTCACGCGTGGGATCGTCGTGCATACCCCACGAGTCCTGTTCGCAGGTGCGGTACACCTTGCGCTCGATGCCGAACGACGACAGATCCCCCTCGAAGCCGATGTCCAGCGCCACCACGGAGGCGGACGACTCGATGTTGGCCACGGCATCGACCAGGGCCTGCGGTTGCCTGGATTCGGGGATCAGCTGGCTCATCGTCGCAGGCAGCCCGATGCCGCTGATCACCTTGTCCGATCGGTAGGTCTCGCCCTTGGCGGTCACGACACCGTTCACCCGGGCTCCGTCGAAGCTCAACTCGCTGACCCGGGTGCCCGGCAACAGCTGGCCGCCACCCTTCTCGATGGTGGATTTGAGGGCCTGGACGATTGCGTCCGACTTGCCGATGGGGTGGAACACCCCCTTGAACATCATCACGTTGACGATGCCGTAGTAGATGAACGCGTGGTCCAGGTCCCCCACCACGCTCCACAGGCACTTGAAGATGCGCTTGAGGTGCTCGTCCTCGAAGAGGTCGTCCAGCACCTCCAGGTACGGCGTGGTCATGTACTTGCGTAGCGGGCGCCCCACCAGCGACGCGATGGTCCCCGAAGCCCAGCGGGGCAGCAGCTTGGGGATCACCAGCCGCTCCGTGTACCGATCGACCTCGTCCAGGTACGACCAATACGTCTCGATACCCGCCTTCTCGGCGGGGAACATCTCCAGCAGGCGCTGCTTCATCAGGCCCGAGTCGCTCACCCAGTCGAACTCCAGATCGATGTCCGGCATGCGGACGTGCTGGAACGCGTCGGGTAGCCGGGCAAAGGCGACCTGGCCGTCCGTCAGGCGGCTGAGCGCCAGGTAGTCCGGGCTGTCCTCCCCCCAGTTGAGGATGTAGGTCAGCCCGAAGCTCCACGCCCAGGGGCCGTGCTCGAAGGGCTGGAGGGAGCCGCCCAGGGTCGGGTGTTGCTCCAGGACCAGCACCCGGCGCCCGATGTGGGACAGGGCCGCCGCGCAGGACAGCCCCCCGATCCCCGAGCCGATCACGATGGCATCGTAGGTGTTCATTTTCCCGCCTTCGGGCGGACCGTAACGCAGCGCCAGCGACGTCGTCAAACGGCCCCGTCACGATCCGGGCCCTAACGTGCGTACCGGATACCGGGATCGTCGCCCTCGACGTAGTAGAGCAGTTGGGGCTGGCCCTGGCTGTCCACCATCACGACGGGCCAGGAGCCCTTCTCGCCGCCGACGGTCTCGGACGCCCAGGTGCCGTCCGGTGTTCGATGTGCATGGACGATCTCGCTGGTCTCGTTGTCCACGAAGGCGGCATGGACGGTCCCGCTGGAATCGACAGCCATGGAGGTCCGGCTGCCCACGACCCGCTCGGTCGGGACCCGTTCCTCGCTCCACACGCCACCCGCCCTGCGCTGGTAGATCAGCTCCCCGGTCGCGCTGCGCGCGTACAGCAGGTGGAGCACCCCGCCGGAGTCCACCACGACCGTGGGCTCGCCCAGGGAGGAGGCCGCCTCGATGCGTTCCGGCTCCCAGCCGTCCGGGGTCCGGGTGGCGAGGGTGATCACGTGGTACGTGTAGCTCCCGCCGCCGGTTGTCGTGCTCCGCTCGGCGAGCGCGGCCTTCAGGCCGCTCTCCTGTAGGATCTTCCGCGTGATCACCTCGATGGCCGCGGGCGCGCCCGTGCGCTGCTCGATCCAGACGAGCACCGGCTCCCCCCCGGGTTCCGTGGCCAACGACACGTTCCGGCAATAGTTGATGCCGCATGACGCGGCCACCTCGTCCTCCAGGCCGGGCAGGCCATCGCCCGCGTATCGGATCTCGTGCCGGCCGTGGGTGTACGCCGCGTGAAAACAGCCCTCGGCGTCCACCGCCAGGGCGCTGTCCAATCCCACGTCCGCCTGGTCATCGTAGACCCACGGATGCTGTTCCCAGGTGCTCCCGAGGCGGACCTTGCCATACAGGGACGTGGGCACGCCCTCCATCTCCGAGGCCGTGTACAGCACCGCCACCTTTCCCAAGGATGCCGCCTCGACGGCCAGCCCGCGCGTGGATACCGAACGCGCGGTTCCCAGAAACTCCTGCACGGGCCGGTTGCCCACCCAGCTCAGGTGATAGACGCCGCCGCGACCGACCTGGCCGGGCTGGCCGTAGCAGGCCGCGTGCAGGGTGTCCCCTGCGTCGAGCACGGCATCGCAGCGGAAGATCCCCTCGTCCGTGGTGAGGCGATCGACCTGCCAGCGCCCCTCGCCGCTGTCCGGCGCCTCCCGCTCGGCGTCCGTGGCGTACAGCAAGGTCCGCCCGGTCTGGTCCTGGTAGCTCGCGTGGACGTGCCCGGCGGGATCGATGGCCAGCGCGTGCACGGGGCCGATGCGGCCGGCCTCGTCGATGAGCTGGCTGGTCCAGCCCTGCCCGTCGCGGACGGCGTACCCGACATCGTATCCGGGGTACGCCTGGTGGTAGCTCATGTGGAGCGCACCGTTGGCACCGGCCACGAGCTGCTTCGAGCCCGTCTCCTGGCCGGCAAGGAACTCCTCCTGCTGCCATTGCCCGGCATCTTTCCAGCCGTGGACCACCAGGTCCCCGTCGTCGGTCCGGCCCGACCACACCACGTGGGGGGTTCCTTCCCCATCGAGGACCAGCGCCGGCTCGTTGACTCCCCAGCCGAACGCCAGCGGCTCTTCCATGTCCCATGCTCCGCCGTTTTTCGCGGCGTACCGTAGCGCGGGCTTCCCGTCAGGGGACGACTCGTCGAGCCAGACGGCGTGGGCGCGGCCCTCGCCGTCGATGGCCAGATCGCAGGCGCGACCCACGGCTGTGCCCCAGGAGGATGGGGATTCGCCCTTCTTCAGCTCGGGGGGGTGGACCTGATGCACGGTCGAGACGGTCCAGCCGGAAGGTCCTTGGATCGCGTAGCGGAGATAGGGTTCCTCCACCCCTTCCCTGGCGCGATAGAGCATGTGAGCGCGCCCCTCGGGATCCAGCTCCAGGTCACAGTCCTCGCCCACCTTGGAGCCCTGTTCATCGACGGTCTCCACCGACCAGCCGCCGGCACTCCGCCGGGCGATCATGAGCTGGTTCTTGTTCAGGTCCACGGCCTGGAAGGCGACGACGGGCTCATCACCTGCCTCCAGGTCCACATGGAAGGCCGACAGGCCTTCGGCCACCACCTCGGTCTGCCAGCTCGCGCCGTCCCAGGTGGCCAGGCGGATTCCCGAGCCGCACGTGTATGCGACCAGGATCGACCCGTCCGCCGCGATCGCCATGGCCGAGGATTTCCCCGCGCGATCGTCGTCGATGACCTCCTGGAACCACCCGGCGGCCGCGGGCGCGGCCGGCCACGCGAGGGCGACGAACAGAGCACAAACCGTGGCCAGAGCTTTCATTCACGCCTCCTCCCCGAACCCATAGGATACCGCTGATGGGACGCGCGTGGCCGGCGGCGTGTGCCATGAATGGCGCTCAGCTCTAGAATCCAGCGTACACGGCGGACGAACCGTCCACCGGATGAACCACGAGGGGGAATCCGTGCGCTACTGGACGCTCATCACCTTGCTCCTGCTCACCGGCTGCCCGACCGAAGAGGACCCGCCCGTCGAGCCCGATCCCATCAAGGTGTCCCAGCAGGAGGGGTGCGAGAACCTCAACCCGCTGTACTGCGCCTTCCCCTACCCCTCGGACCGCTACATGGTGGAGGACCCGTCCACCACCACCGGGTACGGCGCGGCCATCGAGGCGGGGGCCATGCCCGAGAGCATCGATCCCGAGGAGTTCGACCTGTCGCCCTACAACCGCCTAGACGGGATGAGCCCGGCGACCCAGATCATGACGCTGTTCGAGAAGCCTCCGATGGTCACCGGCGACCACATTGCCGGGGCCTACACCATCGAGCGGTACCTCGATGACGACCACCCAACGGTGATCCTCGATCTGGACAGCGGCGAACGCGTGGCCCACTGGGTCGAACTCGATGCCCGGGCGCAGTACGCCGGCGAGACGGTGATCTACCTGCGCCTGGCCAGCCGGCTGGAGGAGGACCGCAGCTACGCCGTGGCTATGCGGGGACTGGTGGATGACGGCGGAGATCTCCTCGAACCCTCGCTGGCCTTCGCCACCATCCGCGATGGCCTGCACACGGACGCGCCGGACATCGAGGACCGCTGGGACACCTACCAGGCCATGTTCGACACCCTGGAAGCGAACGGCATCCCCAGGGCCGATCTGCAGACCGCATGGCGCTTCCACACCGCCTCCGGCGACGCCATCCGCGGCGACATCCTCCACGCCCGGGCCGACGCACTGGAGCGCCTGGGGGACAGCGGCATCGGCTGCACCGTCACCTCGGTGGACGAGGCCTACGGCGACGACGGCATCACCCTGCGTCGCGTGCGGGGCACCTACACCGTGCCGTCCTACATGGACAGCCCCGAGCCCCCAGCCCGCTACCAGCGCGGCGACGACGGCTTGCCGGTCTTCGTGGAGGACGTGGAGGTCCCGTTCACGGCCATCGTGCCCACGTCGCTCACCGAGGGCACGGCCCACGCCGGGCCGCTGATCACCTTCGGCCACGGGCTGATGCTCAACGGCGAGGCGGTGGTCAGCTCTGAGCCGCTGCGCCGCAATGCCTACGAGATGGCCGGCACCATCGTGGCCACCGACTGGGCCGGGATGTCGTCCAACGACACCACCACCGTGGCCGGGGCGCTGACCGATCCGGGCACCTTCGTCTACGTCACCGAGCGGCTCCAGCAGGGTATGATCAACCAGATCGCCCTGACCCGCACCTTCATGGGGATCTGCCGGGACATCCCCGAGCTACAGCACGACGACGTGGAGCTGGTGGACCCACAGGAGTCCTACTACATCGGCGGCTCCCAGGGCGGCATCTACGGCGGCACGCTGCTGGCCCTGTCGCCGGACATCGAGCGGGGCGTGCTGCTGGTCAACGGCGCCAACTACCCGTTCATGATCGAACGCAGCATCGATTTCGAGTCCTACTTCCCCCTCTTCGAGCTGGCCTTCCCCGAGCGGCTGGACCAGGCGCTGATGCTGCCCATGGCCCAGCACCTGTGGGACGGCAGCGATCCGTCCAGCTATCTGCCGTTCCTCCAGGAGGGGCTGCCGGGCATCGGCCCCAAGCAGGTGATGGCCATCACGGTGACCAACGACGCCCAGGTCCCCAACCTGTCCTCGGACATGGCCATGCGCATGGCTGGCGCTCCGGTGGTGCAGGGGTCGGTCAGCGAGCCCTGGGGGTTCGAGGTCCGGGTGGCGCCCTACACCGGCTCGGGTTACGTGGAGATCGACATGGGCGACCCCGACTGCCCCGAAGGCAACCTCGCTCCCCCCGTGGATATGGGCGGCCACGGGGCCATCGCCCGTGACCCGATGGCCCTGCTGATGATCGAAGCTTTCCTCTACGACGGGGAGGTGATCATGCCTTGTGACGGGGAATGTGATCCGGATTGACGGGTTCCTGCTTTTCGTGTTTTCCCTCATTTTCTCAAAAATAGTGATCCTTTGCTCTGGCTGTGAACAGATAGGAGATGAGGTGATTTGCGATTCGCAGATTCGCCAGGATCGACAGCCATAAGAGGAGGGTGACTCGTGAGACGATGGATCTACATGCTGGCCTGGTTCCCGCTCGCCATTGGATGCTCCGCGGGGCCGGATAGCGGCCGCGACGACGACGACACCATGGACGACGACGACAACGACGACGATGTGGGCGATGACGACGCGGGCGATGACGACGCGGGCGACGACGACGCGGGCGACGACGACGATGCCGGCGATGACGACGCGGGTGACGACGACGACACTTGCCCCTACAACGAGGAGCCCCCGGTGGTCTCCGATTCCCCGCTGCCGGCCCAGAGCCCGGCGGGGATGTCCGAATCCACGTCTGTGGATGGCTTCGCCGACGAGTACCTGTACGACGGCACCGCCTACACCAAGATCGGGGTGCGGGAGGATTGGGGCGGGACCATCATCTTCTTTGGCCTCTCCGACGGCTGGCCGGGGATGAACGGGACCAACACCATCGACGCCAACGACACGGGACGGGAGGTGCAGGTCGCCTTCTACGATCCGGACCGCCACATGCAAGGCTGCGCGTGGGACCTCTCCTGCCAGACCGACCTGGGCGACTGCCCGTTCTCCATCACCTACCTGGGCTGGAACCCGGTCCAGGGGGGCAACCGCTGCAACAAC
>CAZDDH010000114.1:0-26476 GCA_964504165.1 uncultured Rickettsiales bacterium
GAATGGGGAGATGTAGTTGTCGGTGATGCGGATTACTGATTGTCGCTGAGCAGAGGCATGAGGATCAACTGCTTCTCCGATCCACACCCCCACGCGATGAATTTCTGGCCGTGCTTCTCAAGGCGTTCGGGGTAATACGGGTGGAAAGCGAACCAATACGATGTCCCATGAGCCCGCTCGTGTTCCTTCGAGACGGAACAGATCACTCCTATCTCGTCCTTCGGAGACGAATAATAGGACCGCGATCGCTTGATGAGCGTGCAGGACAACTGCTTCTCGATGCGTTCGACGCATGCCGAATGGAACCGAACAGGCGTGAATTTCTTCTTCTTCTTCTCCTTCGTCTCGACGTGGGGCTCATCATCCCCAGACGCCTCGTCATCGTCGTCTTGCTGGACCTCCTCCGCGGTCGAGAAGACGATATCCACGATCTCATCCAGCTTTGTGAACTCTCGCGGAATCAACAGGGCGTGGATCCGTTCCATCGTCTCAGGGTCGTCCAGAGCCTCTTTCAACCTCATCAACCTCATCAGGGCGTCCACGCTGATCAGGCGGATGTCCCATGCGTATCTTGAACCCCTGATCTGAGCTTCCAGGTCGCCCGTGTCATGCCTCCCGACGACGATCAAGGCAGAGGACTTCTCCTCGGCGATATCTCCCTGCTTGACCAATGCCTTTCGATAGCCAGCGATCGTGTTGAGGTCGATTCGGTAGGCATCCGTCGTCTTGACCTCGATGATGATTGAGTGGCCTGACGAGAGGGTCCAGAGCCCGTCGTTGCCGATGTACTTGGAGCCGCCTCGATAGCGGCCGTCCGCCACCTCGAATCCCAGGCGCCTCCCCACCTGGTTCACGATGTCCTGGAGCGCGAGTCCCGAATCGCGGAAGCTGTCAGTGAGGCAATTCTCTGCGTACTGCTGGAGCAAGTCAGACGAGATGTGGCCGAGGAACTCCCTGAACTCGATGGATGCTGCCTTCCCATCCCTCAGCTTGCCCGAGCCACCAAAGGCGATGATCTGATGGACAGCTTTGCCTTCAAGCTGCTCCCGCGAGGACATCCACAATTCGACTAGGCCCATAGCCTCCCCTTCCCTTCGCTCTCAAGCACCCCCAGACCCCGTGGAGGCGGTCTCCGAAGCCTATCCAATGCCTGGTACCAACTCCAGCTCTGGAAGCTGCTCGGCCCCGTAGATGTCCCTGAATCCTGACTGGGCTTCTCCCCCGGGCACTCGGCGGACACTCGCTCGTGCGTTTTCACGCTCCCAGGGGATTCCCGAGGTATTCTCGGAGATAGGCCAATGCGTTAGAATCGAAGGGGAAATCCCGAACTGGCGGGCTTTCCCGGCAGGGCGCCAGTTGCTCCCATGCGTCTCCGCCACCTCAAACCTAACTCTCCGTAATCACTACATTTTCAAACTTGGCACATTCCGCCGCGTCTCCGCCAACCCCTGCTACCGGGATCAACTATCGGAAGCCGTCCGGTCGCGATCGTCCACGAAGTCGATGCCATCGGCCTCACACCAATCGATGACGAGACGGGCCAGGGCATCGTCCTTGAACCGGTACCAGTCCGTTTTCAGGCCCAGTCGGCGGATGGCAGCGCGGAACATGCGGAAGGCACCCGCGCCGTGGATGGCGTCCGTCAGTTCCTCGTGGAGATCGTCATTCGCCACGCTGTTGACGAACTTGCGCATGATGTCCCAATCGTGGATCTCGAACTTGTCGAGTAGGAGCTTGAAATCGTCCGATTCGTCTGCCTGCTGGACAACCCGAAGTAGGTCTCGACCCTCTTTGCTGAGGGCGTCGAGATCCTCGTCTTCGAGCGCCTCCGCCTCGGAGCGCTCGTACTCGCCGATCGGGTACAGCTTCCCGGTGCTTCGCTCGAGGTAGAGGACCGTCTCGTCGCCGAGCATGTCCAGATGGTCGAGGCACTCCTTCAGCGATAGCGGCTTGTTCATCGTACCCATCTCCCAATCTTGGTAGGTTGCCCTGCGCTCAATCGGGATACAAGATCGACCCGCCATCAGCACTGGTTCCGGGAGACAGCCACATGCCAAGCTACTATGAGTTCGAGGTTTCTCTGAAGCACATCGCGCCGCGGATCTGGCGCCGCTTCCTGCTGCACGAATCAGCGACCTTCGATGATCTGCACGACGCGATCCAGGACAGCTTCGGGTGGGAACGTGACCACCTGTGGGAGTTCCACACCGCAGGCCGCGACAGGCAAGTGCTGTGCAACGGACCCACAGAGGCTTTCGACGACGACAACGATGCCCAGGACGATCCATCCCTGGCACTGGCCTCTGTCTTCTTTGCTGGCAAAGGAGGGCGCCGCGAGTGTGTCTATACCTACGATTTCGGGGACAACTGGCAGCATGAAGTTGCCATGAAGCGGAAGGTCGAGCGTGAAGACGCCTTCCTGCGGAAGCTACTCGGCGGTGAGCGGGCCGGCCCACTTGAGGACTGCGGCGGCGTCTGGGGGTACGAACGGTGCGTGGAGGCGGTCAGCGGGGACCAGGAAACCGACGACCCCGAGCTGGCCGAACGCCTCGAGTGGCTCAGCAGCTGGGATCCGGAACGCTTCGATCTCGAGAACGAGCGGCGATCGTTCGACAACCGGCCCCTGAAGACGACACCCGCCAATCCCTGCCTGGTGCCTTCCGGGGAATTTGATATTCACGCCAGCCCACTCGACGAGGACGGCGTGCCGCTCATGGAGCCTGCTCACCGATACGTCGACGGGGTGATGTCGATGTTCGTCTCTTCACCGGAAGCCCGGCCACTGGCCACGACCGAGACGTTCCCCGACTGGGCTCCGACGCTGATCGAGTTCGGCTTCAACTACCTGGGTGTCACACCCGCTACCATGCAGGCGGCAGACGTCGAGGAGATCGTGTTCGAGCTCTTCCCCGCCAAGATCACGTGCAACGGGGACGAGGCGCCGTACGTGGTCAGCGAGCTCATCGCGTTCTTCACATTCCTGGGCCGTGAGTACGGACTCTCCCAGGCCGATGCCTGTCTCGATGTTCTCAGCGGGCCTGCCATCGAGGACCTGCGTTCAGCGTTCAACGATCCGAGCCGGTTCGGCCTCGCCAAGCAGTTCGCCACCGCCGGCCAGCAGGCGGGCTTCGATATGGCGAATCCCGACCAGGCCGATACCTTCGCCCTGCTTCACAACCTGGCAGCGCAGGCTGATCGCCGGCCCGCACCCACCTCAACCAAGCCACCCTCCAAGAAGGCAAAACGGAAGAAGCGCAGCAAGCGAAAGCTGCAGAAGAAGAGCCGCAAGCGGAATCGGTGATCCGAGGCGACTCGTGGTGCGCTCGCGCAACAGCGGATGGGAGATGAGGCAGATGCTCCTAACTCATTCCATTGTGATTACTATGGAATGAGTTAAGCACTCGTGCTAAATACATCCCATGCAATTCGACATGGAATGGCGTAAGAACATTGGTCCGACCGAGCGAGTTCGGGAGGCGGCGAGACGGGGTCTACTGATGGAGAGCCAGGATCTCGACGTTCCTCCCTCCATCCTCTCGCGACTCGCGAGCCATGGCGAACTCAACCGCATCCGACGGGGAGTGTACCTCGGGGCCAACATCGATCCACACCCGCTCCATGAGGCGGCGGCTGTCGTCAAGAGGACACCAAGGGCTGTCGTTGGACTCCTGACGGCCCTCGAATACTACCGGCTGACGACTACCTGGCCTGACGGTATCTGGATCCTGACCCCGCGCGACCAGAACCCACCGCAGGAGGAGGGGCTCCATGTAGTCCGCGCCCGCCCCGACCTCCTCGACGATAACCTCGGTATTGATTCGGTTGAAGTACATGGGGTCACAGTGAGGATCACGAATCCGACGAGAACCCTGCTGGACTGCTGGAAATACACGCGCCGCGTATCCCGCACGATCGCCCTCGAAGCTCTACATGAGCTGCACCGATCGGATCATTGGGACGGGCGGGCGATGTATCGGTTGGCCCGACGGCTCGGCCTGTGGACTCGCCTGCGGCCCTACGTGGAGGCTATCGGATGACCAGGGAGGAACTCCGAGACGCCCTGAGGGCGTTCCAGGATGAGCACGGCATTCCTTCGAACAGACGCGTGCGGGACCTCTACGCCGTGAGGCAGCTCCTGGTACGGCTCCAACGGACCGAATACGCCCACCGCTTCCAGCTCAAGGGTGGGATGTACATCGGAGCCGTCCTTGAAGACTTCCATCGAACCACCAGGGACGCGGACATGCTCGACAAAGGTCATGCCGATCCTGATGGTGTGAGGGCGGTGTTCGAAGAGGTCGTGAAGGTTGGGGCCGATGATGGGGTTTCGTTCACGAAGGTCGAGACCCGCATCGCGACCCGTGACGCAGACGGCTACGACGGCGTGAAAGTGAACGTCTCGGCTCGGTTGGCAGGTCTGTTCGCGACCGCCAGCGTTGACATCGGCTACGGCGATGCCGTGGTCCCAGACGGCAAGAAGATCGAGGTTCCTCGCATGTTCGAAGGCGGTGATGAGCTGATCATGCCCGCCTACTCGGTGGAGGCGTTCCTCGCCGAGAAAACCGAGACCGTGATGTCCGGATTCCCCGGAAAAACCATGAAGCGGCTCAAGGATTTCTACGACATCTCGGTGCTGACCGCGTCGTGGCGCCAACAGATTCGCGGCGAGGCCCTGTTGGCTGCATTCAATGCTACATACCGGCGGCGGAAGGCCAAGGTGGACCCGGCCGTGTTCACGGACATCCGTAGCATGGTCGATGAGGACAAACGGATGGTGCGGGAGTGGGCCGAATTCAAGGCCCGAGCGGGTGTCCGAAACGCGGACAAGGATCTGCACCAAGCAATCAGCGAGGTCGAGGCATTCGCGACGCCGATACTCGAAGCCATCACCAATGCTGCGGAGGAACTCCAGGCCGACTGGGCGCCCGGTACCGGCTGGGTGACGCGATGACCGCCACGGCCGATGCTCGCCCTCCGGCCTTCTCTCAATCCACACCCGGCCCTACATAGAATCAAAACTAAGACCTAAACATCTGGTACTTTTCTTAACGACCGCGAGGACGAAACCCTGCGTGTGTTCGAACGGATGCTCTCGCTCAACTCGATGGACAATCAGGGCATCACGTTCCTCCTGACACAGCTCGGAGACGGCGACCGCCGGGAAGACCATCACGGAGATCGGTGAGGAGCGGATTCATGGCCAGGAATCAGATCGACCCCGAGAAGATCCGGGTATTCATTCGCTCTCTGCGTAAAGACGACCTGCTGATCCTCCTCGACCGGGCAATCGATCTCGTACCGAAGACGAAGCTACCCGAGCTGGTCGATGGACTCGCCGACCCCGGGCAGTTCCAGCCCGAAGGCTCCTCGGGAGGAGATCTCCTCGATGCATTGAGGCGGTTCCAGGACGCGAGCGAGCGCGGTGACTACTACGAAGGCTTCGAAGTTAACTCCAAGAACTCCATGGAGATGTCCCGCGGCACCGAGACCTGGATCGCGGAGTGCGAGCGTCTCTTCGACCGCTGTGCCGACCAGGCGTCCAGGGGCGGACACGCAGAGATGCGCGAGGCGTTCGAGATCCTGTTTGGACTCCTCCGCCGGATCGACGAAGGGACCGACGACATCCTCTTCTTCGCGGACGAGGGCGGTTCCTGGCTGGTCGTCGTCGCCTGGGAGAAGGTCCTTCCGGCGTGGTTCGAGTGTCTCGCTCCGGCCACCGGCCCGGAGGAGTATGCGGAAGCCGTTGTCGGTGTGATCGACGAGTTCGACGGCTTCCATCGTAGGGAGCACCTCCGCGAAGCTCGCCGCGTTGCGAGCCCGGCCCAGAAGAAAGCGCTCAAGGGCGCATGACAATCGACCGAGACCCAGCCCCTACGGACTCGCCCTGCGTCCAACTCACCGCTGGCGTGCGGCTCCGCCGCGAGCACTTCGGTGGCCTGGCCTACGACTCCAGGACTGGGAACACGATCGAGCTGGACCGCAGCGCGTTCCGGCTGCTCGAGCTGGCTATAGTCCCGATCAGCGTGGCGAATGCGTGGGAGGTCATCGTCACGGAGAAACTCGACTGCTCCGGAGCGAAGGCGAGAATCGCTCCCACCGTATCGGACCTCGTCGACCTCGGGATCCTGCAGAAGACCGAGGGGACTGGCCGCGAACTGGCCGCCAACCAACCTGGCGGTGAGCCGTGGCCGAGGGGGCCGTTCCTCACCGCGCCGGAGGTTGTGCACTGGGCTATCACCTACCGTTGCCCGTCCGCCTGCCCCGACTGCTACGCAGCGCGCCACAGAGCCCCTGGATACGACGAGCTCTCCGAAACCGAAGCGCTCCACTTGGTGGACCGAGTGGCCGACTGGGGTGTCTTCCAGATCGCCATCGGCGGCGGGGAGCCGCTGCTCAGGACCGACCTGCCGCGGGTCGTCCGCCACGCGCGGGAACGCGGCCTCTCGGTCCACGTCACCACGAGCGGCATCGCCCCTGGCGGCGTTTCCGACGAACTTCTCGAAACCGCCAACTGCCTTCAGGTCGGCATTCGTCACGACGAACTACTGGGTGCAACACCACCGCAGCAGCTCCCATGCGTCCCCGCCACCACACACGCAACTCGCTGTAATCACTACGCTTTCACACATGGCAGATTCCAACGCTACCCATCCACCCCCGCAGCCACCAGCACCGGCCACAGCCACTCACGCAACCCAGTCACCACCTCTAGCAGGCTCCTCTCCTCCCCGCCCGACCGGCGCAAGAAGGCCTTCCATTGCGTCCCCTTGATCTCGTCCGCCGCGAAGGCGTCGCTCAACCCGATGGGCAGGCCGGTGGGTATGGGCGTGCCCCGGCGGTCGAAGCTGGCCCGCACCGCGGTCACCAGGAGATCGTCGAACTCGAACTCCCGCCGGAGCAGATCCAGGTCGTAGAGATCCTTCATCCGGCTCGTGGTGATCCCCAGGATGATCAGCGCCTCCAGCTTTTCGGCCACGACAGTCTCTTTGCGGTAGGCCTTCAGGCGTGGTGTTGGCAGGCCCAGCATCGACGGCAACTCGACGTCGCCAGGGGGCGGCACGACGGCATCCCCTAATCCAACATCGACCTGCACCTTGATCCGCGCTCTTGCTAACGTACACGGCAAAGCCAGACGTATGCCGAGGTAGCGCGCCTCCTCACGGATGAACGCTCCCGTGACCCCTTCACGCTCGAACTCGATCCCGTCCTCCGGGCAATCTATCGCTACGACCTCCCTGAACACGGCCACCAGGCGATCCACGCTGGGATCGCCACGCCCGAGCAGATCCAGATCCTTCGTGGCCCTGTGCGGGCGTCCCATCCACATGGCAAACAGCGTCGCGGCCCTTCATGACAGGGCCTCGAGGTAGGGACGGAGGACGCCCTGCACACGGCAAGCGCCTGCCATCTCCCACAGCTGCGTGCGACCGGTCCGATGGACTCGGAGATATTCACGCAGGGACGCCACGGCCACATCCAGGCCAACCCGAGACCGGAACTTGAAACAGTCGACGATGGTCCGGGCGGGCTCGGTGATCCGGACGGGAATACCTTCGATGGTGTGTGTCTGCACACCGATGTCCAGGAACCGTGGTGCTGTTCGCGTCAGCTCGAGAATCGGATACTCCAGATTGGGCTTTCGAGTACCAGCCTTGACGGCAATCCACACCCTATGCGGCTGTTCATCTGTGAGATCGTGGAACGCCAGCGCCGATACTAGATTCACCACGCTTTCGGGCACACGGGCCGCGACCTCGACGAGTGCGTGATGCTCCGTTACATCGGCATCCTCGTGTTGATACAGACCACGCCCAATCCGGACGAGCGATCCCCGCTCGACGAGACGAGCAAGGATGGTTCGCGCGATTCCCAGCCGAGCCAGGTCTCGCGCACGTACCACTCCCCGTTTTTGCGCGAGGGCTAGAACCTGGTCTTGCTGCGTCTGTGTCATGTTACTTAAGTTCTACTTTTTACTCCCATCGATGTCAATTCGTAACTATCCAGAGTCCAAATGGATCGGACCACACGGGAACCACATGCATGATGATCATCGTTGTGCACCCATGCGTCTCCGCCAGCCACCAAAGACACCTGTTCGAGTTCGGCGCCCTGATGTTGAGGCTCCCCAGATCTTTGTAGGTTCTCGTGCAGGAAAACCGGACTCGAAGGGCTATTGCGCCAGGAAGGGTTCGGGACGGCCCGGGACGCCGATATCCAGCTCGTACGCACCGCCGTAGCTCTGCACGTACAGGTGGTCGTCCTCCCAGCCCCCGATGCCGGAGCCGAAGTTGGTTGACGCGAGGGGTGCGTCGGAAATGCCCATATCGATCTCGTCGACTTCACCGGAGGGGGTGACGCGCGCGATCCCGAATGTCTGCTTGACCACGTAGAGATTCCCGCAGACGTCGATGGTCATGGCGTCCACGCGGTCTGCGGTCAGGCTGAGCTGTAACCAGAGCTCGAAGCCGCTTGCCTCGCCCGCCTCGGACACCGTCATGCGGTAGATCTTCCCGTCGTATTCGTTGTTCACGTACAGCGTCTCGTAGTCCAGGCCGAAAACTATCCCGTCAAACGAGGCATCGGGGAGCTCGTACACAATCTGCTTGTTCCCGGCTGTGGGATCGATCATCCAGACCTCGGCGTTGGGGGCGTCATCAGGTGATCCCGTCGGCCCGGTGGTAGCGAAGATCATCCCGTCATCACGGATCGCTACCCCGTTGATGTTGTTGAGCCCCGACGCTATCGGCGTCTTGGAGCCATCGAACGTCAGGCGCATCAGGGTGGCGAGGTCGGGATCGCCCAGCGCCACGTCGCCGTCGAGGAGCATCCTCGTCCCTCGAGGCCAGGTGGAGGCCCCTGGGAGGATCAGCTCGAACTCCCCGTCGTAGGTAGTGCGCCTGAATCCCCCGTCGCCGAACGAGACGTGAACCATGTTGCCCTGGTCATCGAAGGTGAAGTCCTCGCTGGGAGCGATGTCCGGGAAGAACTCGTAGGCCGTAGGGAGCGGGGGTAGATCGTCGCAATCGATGTCCGCGTCGTCGTCACCGTTGTCGTCGTCATCCGCGGTGTCGTCATCCGAGGCGTCATCGTCATCGCCAGCGGGGCAGCCCAGCAGCAGCAACGCCACGCACAGCGCCGGCCATGGCAACGTACGTGTCCGCCATCCGTCTCGTCGGTCCACGTTCATCAGGGTCATCGCGTCCTCCTTGAAAGGCGGCCGGGTGAAGGCCTCGACCAGCTGGGCGTCCGATTGTGGGTCCACTATCTGATTAGACGATATAGGAACGAGGATCTGGAGAAGGAATCACCGATCCGGACACGATTCCATCGGGAGGGGAAACGACGCGGGCCGGGGTGAACGTGATCGGCCGATCAACTGGCGGGCTGGATCCGTCGGCGGGCTAGCAGTCGTCCATGCAATCGTCGTACGCGACCTCGTAGACCTCCCGGCACTCCTCCTCGGAACCGCCGTCGTCGATGCACTCGTCGTAGGCGCCTTCCGCTCGCTCGGCGCAGCCCTCCTCGCACTCGGAAGGCTCGCCGCCGTCCTCACAGTCATCCATACACTCGTCGTAGGCGTCCGCGGAGGCCTCCCGGCACTCCTCTTCGTCGCCGCCGTCGTCGATGCACTCGTCGTAGACGATCTCTGCGTACTCGTCGCAGCGGTCCTCGCAGTCGCCGCCCTCCTCGCCGGCGCAATCCACGTATGCCGCCTCCGCGCGCGCCCCGCACTCTTCCTCGTTGCCGCCGGCGTCGAGGCAATCGTTATAGGTGTCCTCGGCGAGCTGGTCACAGTCGTCGCGGCCGTCGTCGTCATCGTCGCCGCGATCGTCTCCCTGCTCGGCGGCGGCGTCCGATGTCGCGAGCTCGTCACAGGCGGACAGGGAAAAAGCCAGCACCAGGGACATCATCAGGTAGGGGAACAAGCGAGCCATCGTGACCTCCTTGGGGCGCATCCAGCGGCGCCGCGGTTGTTTTGTTACTTGGACGGGGACCGGGCCGGTTTCTGGACTCGGTCATGAACAAACCGTCTTCAATTCCCCGCCGGCGGCAGCTGGACGTCCACTCCTACAGTACCCCCTAGACGCGGGAGGAGGGTAGTTGTATCCCGCAGGGGCTCGCGGAAGACCAGCGCCTGGCCGGTGAATGACATGCGGAACGATAGTGGGCTTCGGCGCCGGTCGCCGATGACCAATCCGAGCCGTCCGCCGAAGGTCGGCACGGTCAGGGCTTCGGTGGGCAGAAGCTCGTATATGAGCCGCTCATCTTCGGGGGTCAGGTCGGACAGCTCGTCCATGTAGGTGTCCCAGTAGCCCTGGTCCACGAACCGCACACCGCCGACACCGGCGATGCTGATCCTCAGCTCGGGGCTCGGTCGCAGCGCGATGCCCGCCTCACCGTCGAAGGCCAGGGTGCCCAGCGGTTGCTCGGACATCAGGCCCGCGTCCAGGTTGACCGCCAGCAGGGGGGCGGCCGGCGCTGGGCCGGGTCCCAGCAGCTCCAGGCCCACGGCGCCCGAGAGGTTGCCCAGGGCGCCGTCCGGGAAGGCGGCGGCGCCGCCGTCGAGGCCGATCCGCAGGTGGCCCTCTGCCAGCTGGTTGTCCCCCTCGGTCCGGCGGCTCGTCGGGACGACCTCGGCAGACGCCGTGGCGTTGTCTGTCGGGTCCTGGTTCGGCACGCGCTCCGTGTCCTCCCGCGTGGGCGGATCGGTCGGCTGCGCGGACGCGTAGTCGTCGTCCGGCTCCCCGATCCAGTCGTCATCTCCTTCGGAATCGCCGGGGCCGCCGGGGCCGAAGGGGTCCCCTTCCGCGGCATCGTCCGTGACGACGGGGACCTCGACGTAGCGAGTCACGTAGACCACCTTGGGCGGCGCCGACTCGGCACTGGCGCAAACGATGCCGTCGGCCTCGGCCCCGTCCGTGGTGCCTTCCACGGCCGCGGGTGTCTCCATCTCGCCCGCCAGATCTTCACTTTGCTCGACGCTCTGCATGGTCTCGTCAGCCGCTTCCTGCTCGATCATCGCCATCGGTTCAGCCGTCCGCGCTCCAATCCCGCGGACCAGTTCAGTGATCACGACCCCGCCACCGAGCCCGACCGCCAGGGTCGCGCCCAACAAACCGTAGAGCTTGATGCCTGCCAGCCCCGCCACGACGGGCGCCGCCACGGCCGCCTTGGACAGCAACATCGCAGCTGTTGCCGACGGCGCACCGCCGGCGGGAACCCCGAGCTGACCCAGCCTGGACAGCAGGGGATCGGTTGACGGATCCAGGGGACCGTGGCTCATGTCCGACCTCGCTTCCTTCCCGCCTCGGCGCCCTCGTCGAGGAGATCGGCCAGCCGCTTGCGGGCATACGACAGCTGGCTGTGGACCTGTCCCTCCTCGATGCCGAGCACCGCCGCCGTCTCGGCGCCCGACAGCCCGTGGATCGCCCTGAGCAACACGACCTCCCGGTGGCTCTCGGGGAGTCGCCCGAGGGCCTCCTCCAGGCGTGCCGCTTCCTCGCCCAGGGCCGCACGGGCTTCCGGTGACGGCTCGATCTGGCGCCGCTCCGCCATCGCCACGAGCTTGGGCTGCGCCCGCGTCTCCACCTGCCGCTTGCGCAGGATGTCGATGCACATCCGGTGGGCGACGGTGAACAGCCAGGTCCGGAGCTTGGCCCGCCCGTCCCAGCGACCCTTGTCGCGGATCAGCCGGATGAAGGCCTCCTCGAAGACCTCCTCGGCCTCTTCGGGGCTGCACAGCAGGCGCAGGGCGTACGACTTCAGCGCCGCGCCATGGCGGCTCACGATGACCTCGAAGGCCTCCTCGCTGCCGCGGGTGAAGGCCTCGACCAGCTGGGCGTCCGTTTGTGGGTCCACTATCTGATTAGACGATATGGGAACGAGGATCTGGAGAAGAAACTCCCCATCTGGACACGATTCCATCGGGTGTGGAAACGACGCGGTGCCCGGCAAGGCGTCGTCCATGCCGGAGTGCGAACCAGTCGATGCTCCCGCGATCCCCCATCCCGCATACGTTTCCGTGTAGGTGTCTATAGTGCGATCATGGGTCTCCGCCAACCCACACGCAACCCACTGTAAACATTACACTTTCACGACTGTCAGATTCCGGTACGTCTCCACCACGCCGGTCTCCGCAGCGGTCATGGCTCGACCGCCGTGCTCGGTGACCGATCTAGCCGTTGTCCCCGGATCAGGAACGCTCGCCACAGCTCCTGGCAGCGTGTTATGCAAATAACTCCTCCTTGCACAACACGCACTCATCCGATAGTCTCTGGATCCCGCAACCTGGAGGACCCATGGCCTACGTTCGCACCCACGGCAACCAGCTCGCCATCGTGCATGGCGAGCGCGATCCCGAGTCTCGTAAAGTCCAACAACGTGTTCTTTTCTCGCTGTACAGCAAGTCCGAGGCCCTCGCGGCACTCGGCCAAGGCGATGGCCAACGCTGGAACTTGCAGCACATGCTGGAGGACGAGTACCCCGGAATCCGTTTCGACTGGGACAAGATCGAGGTAGGCATCACAGAGCGGATGGACGCACTGCCTGAAACCTATCCCTATCGCGCCGGGCAAGTGCTCGGCCGTTTCCGTGAAGACATGGTGACATTCGTGCGGCAGCTCGAACTCGCTGACCCACAGACGATGTACTCAGCTGCCCGATTGCTGAGTGAACAGCGGGTCGAGTTGGAGTACATCAGAGAGCTCATCTACTGGCGCCTCCAGCTTTGCGAGCAGGACGAAAGCGATTGGAACGGCGACAACGAATTCTTCTGGCGGCATCGACTCCGGGGCAGGGACATCCCACCGGAAGCCATGGAGAGAATCGGTGCGGCATGGGACCAACGACAATTCGAACGCGTCGAGGCGCTGGCCCATCTGTACATCGACTGCTTCGAGGCCTACGCCGATGGACACCACTACCTTGGCCTCATCGCCCTGGAACGAGAGGATCTCGAGACCGCAATAGACCACTTCGAGCGAGCAGTGACCGTCGGACGCCGGCTCTTTCCCAAACGACTAGCGAAGAAGCACTACTGGCTGGACATCAACACCCGGCCGTACATGCGGGCACTACGTTCGCTGACCATCGCCCTCAACCGCGCTGGGGCCTACGAAGAGGCACTGGCCCGGTGCAACTGCCTGGAAAAGGAGTGCGGGGATCTCGACGCCGCCACGACCTTCCGCGCGACGATCTTCCTGAACATGGGGCGCTGGAAGGAGGCCCGCGACGCCGCCCTATCCAACCGTGAGATCTGGCCCACGCACTCGATGATCGCGGCATTCGCCTATCGTGAACTCAACGAGACACACGAGGCACTCGCCTGCTTCCTCCATGGAATCCTGAACCGCCCGCGCACAGTGCGGATGCTGCTCGGGGTCCGTACTAACCGGCCCAAAGCCTACGAGGAGATCAAAGACCACAACGAAGGCATCGAGGAGCGTTTCGACCTACAGGCCTACCTTGGTCGTCCATCTCGCACCGGACGTCAGTACTTCCGTGGGCTCGTGAAGGCGCCACACGTGGTCGCACTACTCGAGGAAGTCGAGGATGTCCGGCAACGATTGCGTGAAGCCGAAGAGAAACAGGAACGTCACGAGGCATTCACCAAGATGAATGAGATGCAATCGATCGCGTTTGCGCGTGCACGAGCCGCCCAATTGACAGACGATCCCGATATTTGATCGAGCTCGCGCGTTTTCATCCGACTCCGTTCTTGGGACACCCGATGTAAAGAACACGGGACAGCGACAACTGCTGTCGTGCGGCGGCGATACAATGCCTCTCGAACCCCGGCCAGCATCGGGAGAGGGCCTGGCGTGACACAGGATGGCCGACACGTTCCCGGATCTGCGATGATGAGCACCATGCCTCTGCCGAGAGATATCACCACCCTGCTCGAAGGCCGTACCGTCGAGTGGGAGCGACTCGAATTCAAGAAGGGCTGGAATCCAGCCGACGTGCTGCGCACGATGTGCGCGTTCGCAAACGACTTCCACAACCTGGGCGGCGGATACATCGTGATCGGCGTTTCCGAACAGGACGGGCGGCCCGTGCTGCCGCCGGAGGGGCTGGACCCCGCGTCGTTCGACCGGATCCAGAAGGAGATCCTCAATCTCGGCCAGACGGCCATCCAGCCGCCGTACCACCCCATCGTCGTACCCCACGAGATCACGGGGAGGCGCGTGCTGGTGCTGTGGGCGCCGGGCGGCCAGACCCGTCCCTACCGGGCGAAGACATCGCTGGCCAAGGGCAGCCGCGAGTACGCCTGGTTCATCCGCAAGGGCTCCAGCACGGTCCAGGCCCGGGGGGCAGACGAGACCGAGCTACTCGGGCTCGCGGCGAAGGTGCCCTTCGACGACCGCTTCAACCAGCAGGCAAGGGTCGACGACCTGACGCGGGAGCTGATGGTCGCCTTCCTGCGCGAGGTGAACAGCGACCTGGTCGAATCGTCCGAACGCCTATCACTGGAGGAGTTGGGCCGGCAGATGCACGTCGTCGGCGGCACCCCGGAGGCCCCCTTCCCGCTGAACGTGGGCCTGATGTTCTTCCACCCCGAGCCCTGGCGCTGGTTCCCGACCACGCAGATCGACGTGGTCTGGTTCCCCGACGGCCCCGGCGGCGACCGCTTCACCGAGAAGGTCTTTCGTGGCCCGGTGCCCCGCATGGCCCGAGAGGCGCTGGACTACGTACGCCGCAATTACATCAGCGAGACGGTCACGAAGCACGCGGATCGCCCGGAAGCCACGCGCGTGGAGAACTTCCCGTTCGAGGCCATCGAGGAGGCCATCGTCAACGCGGTCTACCACCGGGGCTACGACGTGCGTGAGCCGGTGGAGGTGCGGGTCTCGCCAGAAGACCTGGTCGTTTTGAGCTATCCGGGGCCCGACCGCTCGGTGCGCCTCGACCAGCTCCGGATCGGCCGTGCCGCTCCCCGCCGATACCGCAACCGGCGGATCGGCGAGTTCCTCAAGGAGCTGGATCTCAGCGAGGGTCGGGGGACGGGGATCCCCAAGATCTTGCGGGCGATGCGGGACAATGGTTCACCGCCGCCCGAGTTCGACTTCGACGAGGACCACAGCTACTTCATGGTGCGACTGCCCGTTCATCCGGAGGTATCGGCTCCATCGGCGGCAACATCCGGGGGCGCGACCCAGCAAGTCACCCCGCAAGTTGCCCCGCAAGTCCAACGACTGGTTCGAGTGATCGATGGGGAGCCAACCAGCAAGGAACTGCAGGCAGCTCTCGACCTCGCCGATCGTGAGCACTTCCGCTCCTCATACCTCGTCCCGGCTATCGAGGCCGGCCTCGTCAATATGACCATCCCCGACAAGCCGCGAAGCAGCAAGCAACGCTACCGTCTCACCGAGCTAGGCCGCAGGTGGCTTGACGAACATGGGAACTCTTCGGATTGACCAGCCAGCAGAGCGAAGACACACCACCGACACACCTAGATCCTTCACCATCCCTCTAGACGTCTCTAGATCCTGCTGGCCGCATCCCCACTTCCCCAACAATTCCAAGCACATCCCCGCCATCACTCACTCATCGTCATCCCCACCATCCCTCCCATGCGTCTCCGCCACTTTCCAATATTCTTATTTAATTCCAGGCACTTAGCGTCAGAAAGCTGGTCGCTTGCCCACCCAATGCCCACCCTCAGGATCGGACCTCCGCTGGCCCACGCTCGATCTGGAAACCGAGTCTCACGCCTCGGGTTCAGCGTCCAGGGTTGTCCAGGCAGATGCGTATGAGCTCGTCCCATGTGAGGATGAGCAGGTAGGACTCGCCCTCGAGCGCCATGAGTGCGCTCACGTCGTCTGTCGTGGTGATCGTCTCCCATGCTCCGTCCCAGCGATGGACCGTCCCAATGTCATTGGACCACTCCATGCATAGGAGCGCGTCCCCCTGGGGGAGCAGGTGGTCCACACGGGTCGGAGATCCTGACACGGGAACGAGCGCATCAGCGACGAGTTCGTGCAGTCCGGCGTTCTTGATCGAAACCCAGATCCTGCCGTCGCTCGTGCGCACCAGGTCCTTGACGTCATCCGTCGTTCCCGAAACCGCTGACCACGCCTCGCCGTCGCCCCGGTACAGGCCTTCGTTCGTCGCGACCAGCAGGTCCGATGGGGAGATGGCGAGTACATGGTTCGCGTAACTGCCGGGCGGCGTCGGCAGATCGACCCAGTCTTCATTGGACAGGTACAGCGCCACTGGCGTATCTACCTCCCCTTCCCCCGTCCTCTTGCCCACCACCACCGGAACACAATCCGGAGTCACGTTGAGGTCGTTGTACTGCGTATTTTCCTCCACAGGCAGGTCGTAGTGCTCCAAGGTCACGCCGTCCCACGTGACGAGTTCACCCTCGCCCGACATGGCGAACACCGTGGTCTCGCACCCGTCAATCTCGATGTCCGAACCGCCGTCCCCGATCGAGCCCAGAGTGGTCCACGTACCTGCATCGTCCACGACGAACTGACCATGAAATGTCGCCAGGAATACCCGGCCGTCAGGCGCCGACCAGGCCTCCCCGCCGCCGACCAGGTAGCTTGCCGTCCACTCGACGCCTACGCCATCCGCATCCCCGCGGCCAATACTTGGCCCCTCACCCCCGACGACGAGCGTCCCCGCCGAGGGCGCCACCGCCGCGTACAGGGCACTCTCCGGCCCGGCCACGGGGGACCAGCCCTGTCCCTGGTCATGCCAGATCACTCCGGTTTCGTACTCCAGGGCCGAGACCGATCCCGCGATCCAGAGTTCGTCCTCGGCCACGCCCGCGAGCCGGGGCATGTTCACCGCAACCTCCTCGGTCTCCCAATTCCCCGGTGAACCCCGAAGAACGGTCCCGTCGGAGGACACGAGCACCCAGCGACCATCGAAGCCGATCACATCGGTCCAATACGCCTCGACCGGCAAGGTCACCTCCGTCCAGGTGTCCTCCTCCAGGAGCCAGGCACCTCCCACCTCGCCTACGGCCAGTGCCCGCCCGGCCCCGTCCCCGCCAACCGCCCGTCCGGCATCGGCGATCCAGCCAAGGTCTGTGGTGGTGATGCCTCCTGCGTTCCCAGCATGCAGGCGCACGTGTGCACCGTTGCCATCGTCGATCCATTCATTCGAGATCAAGGCGACCCGGCCATCTCCCAGCCCGGCGATGTCCACCACGCTGCCGTCGTCCGGGAGGCCCGTGGGCACCTCCGTCCAGGCCATGCCGTCGCTGTAGAACACACCCCACTGACCACCGACCCAGATATCCGAACCCTCGGAGGTGATCTCCCATGCCCCGGTTCCACTCAGGTCGTCCACGGGCTCCCACCCTGTGCCGCTGTCCGCCCACCATCCGTGTGAGCCTCCCATGGCCCACAGAGTTCCGTCCTCGGTGTGCGTCAGCGCGACGATCGCGGTGTCAGTCGTCAGCGTTTCGGTCGAATCCACGCAGTCGTCCGTATCGCCGTCCGTGTCGTCATCCGGCTGTTGGGACTCATTCGTACAACCCAGTAACAAGCTGAGAGCAAACGCGATTGTTGTCCGATGATACATGCCATCCCTCCCACAAAGCGTGGTCGAATATCGCCGACCACCTACACGATGATACAGCCACGCCCGCACGCCAGTATCGGGCATTTCGCGTCTCTCCTCGCCCGACCCGAGGCGGCTGACGCTGGCTGACCGGCTAGGTACAAAGCAAATAACGATGGTATGACGGTCCCATGAGCCTGTGGCGTCTACAACCGCTCGGTGAGATCGAATTCGGCGGCGACATGGTCCATTCGTGGCCCGACGAAGACGAGGAGCCACACGTTGTGGGTCCAATGCAGGTGATCGCTCGATGGGATCCCGAATCCCCACAAGGCACGATCGGTGAACTCTTCGGAGAACCAGACAAGGCTCGGGAGCTGCCGATGTCAGGCCCAGGTACCTCGCGCATCGAAGGTCAAACCGTCGGAGGCGAAACGGTCACCATCAGGGATGTGTTTCTGACGACTCGGCACGATCGGCGATCCCATGAATATGGGCCGCGCCGGCTTGCTGAATTCGTAGCTGGAGACGTTGAGTTACGGATTTGCAGACTCCACCCGGACGCAAAGCCAAAAGCACCCGAGGTGCAATTCCTGGTTCCAGATGATCCCATCTGGGTCGGCTTTCGAACCAGGCCCGATCTCGAGGGAGGCACTCTACCTCCCTTTGTCCAGTTCGAGTGGACTCGGAATGACCTATCGGTCTCAACGTCCCACCTGGTGTTCTCAGGTACGGCCGATCTGGTGGGTGGACCGGCCCACGCAAATAGAATTGCCCACACAATCCAAGTCCGCGCGTTAAATATCAACGCCTACGACGCTCTCGACGAATTCATAAAAGCAGCTGAAACCGTCGTCGGAAACCTGCTGCTCGTAACGGGCCTTTCCGCTCGCATGCCTTTCCACATCCTAGGCGGTATCGCCCGGCAGTCTCGATCCGAGGAACAGGGATGCTCGGTCGAACGGCTGAGCTTTACACGATCCAGGAACCGGCACTCACCGCCGCCGCGGCGGTCATTCAACGATGTACAAATCGAGCGCGAGGCGTTCCGCGACTTTCTTGTTTCTGCCATGAACGTCCTCGTCACCGACAAGCACAACGACCTCTTGCGACAAGCTGTCCAGTCCTACGTAACCTCCATTCATCGCGCATTCGATACGCAGCAGTTCCTATCGGTCTGCACCGCGATCGAGGCCATGAAGGAATGGCACATCCAGCACCACTGGAAAGACCGGCGTGTGAAAGGAGCCAATCGAAAGGCCGTTGAAAAGAACATCAAGGCTGCTCTGCGCCAGTCCGCTCGGGAAGGAGTGATCGATGGCCTTTCGGTACAGGAAGCGCACAAGAAGATGTCAGCGTTGTTCACACCAAGCATTTCCACCGTACTGAATGACCTAGTGAATCACCTGCAGATACCGGTGGACGATCTTTTCAATCGCAGCAAAGGCCACGGCCCAAACGGGCCATACAAGTTCGATTTCCTGAACGTCCGCAACAAGCTTGTTCATACAGGGAAGCCGCCCAAGGACCCAGAGGTCTTCCACAACGTGGCCCTTCGCTCGCGCTTCTTCGCTGAACGCCTACTTTTCACTGCGCTGGGATACCCGAACCGTGGGTTTCTCAATCAACAATGGCCGGTCAAGAAACCCTGAAGGACCGTTCCCCTGTTGAACGGTTTTCGAGTCGGCGGTGGGTTTAGGACGTCGAGAATTGAACGACCTTAGACCTGTTTCCTCGCTCAGCCGCGATGGCAGGGATTCGCTGCACAGCCTCCTTAAGGGTCCGTTCTCTTCCTTTCACGCTCGCCGGTGCGCTATTCGTGTGGGATTGGTGGGCAACGAGTTCCCCACTGGTTCCGCATCGGTGGGTTCCGAGTGCGGCACTGAGTTGCTCGTTCGTGGGAATCGGATGCTTCTGCGTCGGTTTCTTCAGCGTCTGGTGCTTCTTGAAGTTGACCACGTGCAGGTAGCGCTCGCCGCAGGCTTCGTACCGGATGATGCATCTGAGTTCGCACAGTCGGTCGATGCGACTACCCACGTCCTCGGGCGTGAATCGTCGTGTGTACGGCAAGATGTAGGACCGCAGAAACGCCGAGTCGTCCGGCAAGTTTCCTTCGTCGTCAGCAAGAACCCAGGTGCCGATGAAGATCACCAGCATCAACGGATCGTCTTCGCGGCCAAGTTTGGCGTCCTCGAAGAACGCCGTCTTGATCATCCGGTTGCGGGGCATGATGGCTCCCTTGTCCTAGGTCCGGGTTCCCGTGGAACCTTCGACTCAGGCAAGACGATGCCACACCCAATTGGACCGGTGTGACCGAGGATTCGTTATGGATTTATAGGACCGACTATTACCCGGAGAATACTAGGTGCAATGGCGCTAAGGCCCGTCACTGTTGAAGATCCACCGGGTTTCAACCGGATTTGGACGCCTCATTCGACCAGGAATCGATCAAACCCCTGAACTTCTTCGCATCCGTTTCTTCCGTGAGCTCCAGCGCGTAGGCGAGTCTCCAAACGGCGGTTGGACGTACGCCGACATTCATCAACCTCGCACAGAAGAACGCCAGCCCCTCACGTTTCGGACGACCTGGCTTGCCAGGGGGGCCGGCAAACGTAGCGTCGGTTTCGCCGAAGTGGGCCCACATGTCTCGGAAACGACCAATGAGATCGAGCTCCGACTGGAACAGTTTGATCCGCTCTTCTAGAAATTCGGCCCGGCGAGACAACAACGAATCCAGGTGGGCACTGTCTAACTTGGACATTTCATGAGGATCCAGCTGCTGGAAGACACCGTAGATCTTGTCGATGTCCATCGGCTCTTCACTACCATCGGCATCGTGGAACTTCAGCCAGAGTTCGCGAACACCTTCGTGGAAGCGAAGGTCGATCCGAGCCCACCTCTCAATGGTCTCCACGTAGTCCTCGAACGCCGTCAGATCACTCAGATCCATGTCTCCGTGGACCGGGTGCTTGCCCTTGACCGTCCTGTGCGCCTCCACCAAAGCCTCTCGAAACGTATACGCTCACACCTCTTTTTTCGGCGCTGGCACCGCCGCCACCTCCGCGACCACCTCAGGTTGAAGGCAGGGGCCAGGCCGGTGAGGTGAACCGGCCTGTCACCGCCGGTGATCAGCCAGCAGCTAGGCCCCAGCAGGATCCTACATCGGAACCGCCTACTGTCCCCAGGGTCCATATCCACCTGTCCAAACCTGGACAGAATTGGCCAACTCTGCGACGCTGGCCGCCAAGCCAAATTCGGCCTTCCAAGGGGTAGCGGCGTGTCCAGCGAAATTCTGACTCTGCGCGACGTTTCCAGGTTCCTGAAGGTCTCGGAAAAGACCGTCTATCGGCTGGCCCAGTCCGGCAAGATCCCCTCGTTCAAAGCCGGTGGTTCCTGGCGATTCCGACGGAGCGACATCGAGGCATGGGTGGAAGAACGGATCCATGCCAGTGCTTCTGGCAAGGAGAACGGGAGTTCACAGGCATGAGCATCACACTGGCTACCCTCGATGCCTGGCTCGCTGATCGTGAGAACGAGCACCTGGAGTTCAAGGAGGCGAAAAACCAGTACAACTACGGCAAGCTCCTCAGGTATTGCGCCGCGCTGGCCAATGAGGGAGGTGGCTCACTGGTCCTCGGTGTCACCGACAAACGGCCACGACGAGTCGTAGGTACAAAGGCGTTCGAAGACCACGGCAGTATCTGCCAGAGCCTACTCGAGAAGCTTCATCTTCGTGTCCACGCGGAGGAAGTACACCACCCTGATGGTCGAGTGCTCGTGTTCACGGTTCCGTCCCGGCCCCTGGGTGTTCCCATCGAGCTGGATGGTACCTACTTGATGCGAGCGGGCGAGAGCCTCACGGGTATGACCCCCGACGTGCTGTCGCGCATCTTCGCCGAGGTTGCCCCGGACTTCTCAGCCGAGCTCTGCGCGAACGCGACCCTGGATGACCTGGAGGTCGAGTCCATCCAGGCGTTCCAGAGGGCATGGTCCCGTAAATCCGGCAATCCGAGCTTCGAGCGTAACCGACCCGAGCAGGCACTCGAGGATGCTGAGCTCCTCTTGGATGGCCAGGTCACCAACGCAGCGCTGGTGTTGTTCGGCAAACGGCGATCCCTCGGTCGCCTTCTTCCACAGGCCGAAGTCGTATTCGAGTACCGCTCCTCGGGCAACCCGGGCGCGGCACAGCAGCGAGTGGACCACCGGGAAGGATTCTTCGGTTTCCACGACACGCTTTGGAGCGCCATCGACGCTCGAAACGACATCCAGCACTACCAGGAGGGGCTGTTCGTATGGGACGTTCCAACGTTCCACGAGAGCAGTATCCGCGAGGCTCTACTCAACGCTGTGGCTCACCGTGACTACCGCCTGCAAAACTCGGTGTTCATCCGTCAGCACCCCCAGGAACTTGTGATCGAGAGCCCCGGTGGTCTTCCACCGGGCGTGACCGTGGACGACATCCTATGGAAGCAGGCTCCGCGCAATCGCCGCATCTGCGAAGCGTTCCAACGTTGTGGACTGGTGGAACGGTCGGGACAGGGCATGGACCGCATCTACGAGGAGTGCATCCGCAACGGCAAACCGCTGCCCAGTTTCATCGGCACCGACGACTACCAAGTTGTCGTGTCCCTCCGGGGAGGAGTCGAGGACCCGCGGACCGTCCAGTTCTTGGAGCGCATCGGCCAGGAACAACTGGCCTCGTTCACCACCGCCCACTTCCTCACTGTGGATGCCGTCCGCCGCGGTGGTCAGCTCGACGAGCGTTTGCAGAGACCGCTGCAGGATCTGCTCGAACAGGGGATCGTCGAGCGCCCACGGCGCGGGAAATATGTGCTGTCCCGCCGCCTCTACGCCTTCCTCGGCAAGAAAGGCGAGTACACGCGGAAGGTCGGGCTGGACAAGGGGCAGAACAAGGCTCTGCTGCTCAAACACATCCGGGACAACCAATCCGAGGGAAGCCGCATGGGGGAGTTCCTAGAAGTGCTCCCCTCGCTCACCCGCCATCAGATCGGACGACTGCTCAAAGAGCTGAGGGAGGGCGGCGAAGCCCACTACCGCGGCAAGAAGCGAGCAACCCGGTGGTACCCCGGTCCCGATTTGAGCGGCGACCGCGCAAATGGGGAGTCATGACGCGCATAGACCGAGCCATCGACGCGCGTAACCACTTGTAAACACTAGTGTTAGCCCACCGACAAGCGCACATAGAGCGCACAAAACCGCACAAACAGCCGCTAGTAAATCGGGATTGATTTCAGCCTACCTGTGTGCGGTGTCGCTCGAGGATCCTGGCGACGGTCGTCGGATGCCACCGCTTCCCCCGGGGCGGGTGGCCGGACCGGTCGAGCTCCACAGCGATGCCCCGCACACTGAGGCCGGCCGCGGCGAGGCGCAGAACTTCCCTGACGGCCTTCTGCTCATCGTAGTTCTCTACCTCGCGCCTGCCATCCCAGCTCAGCTTGTGTCCGATCCGCACGTCCCCGCCAGTGGGGATGCCGTTGTCCCGTAGCCGCGCAACAGCAGCCTTGGATTTCTTCACGCAGTCGTCATTCCGCCACCGGGCAAGCGTCTCGAGCACCCTTTGAATCGAGCGACCTGAGAAATTGTCCCTCGTGTCGATATCCTCTTCAATCGCGACCAGCGCGTTGGGCGCCGTGAAATGCCCTTCCCAGAGTCCCGCCAGATCGGTGAAGGAACGCGTCACCACGTCCAGAGAGGGCACGATGAGCACGTGACCGCTGTTACAACGGAGCGACTCCAGCACACGCTTGAAACCGGGTCGTCGGTCAGGTGGTCGGCGGTCATCCGTGGCGTCCTGTTCCCAGTCCTGGATACGGAGGCTGTCAGGCCGATAACGGTTGACCTCGTCTACGAACACCTGGATGGCCTGGCGCTGCGCGCTCATCGGTTCTTCGGCCGTCAAGAGACCCATCTCCCCGATCTGCTCGGGGGTCAGACCAGCGTCCAGGGCAAACGAGACCAGGTGTGAGGGGCGGGCCTCGGGCTCTTCATCTGCCTCGCGGGTGTACCCGATGGCGTAGCTAAAGTCGGCTCCCCATTGCATAAGCAACCTCCACGCACACACTCCCCCTGTGTACACACCCTGTTTTATGGCATGTTTACCGCGTTCGCAAGGCAGAAACGGGTCTCGGAGAGACCCTCGGACGCCGCCTTGGCGTCGCCTGCGCTACACCGTACGTACAAAATGAAGTGTCGGTGCCTGGAGGTGTCAGTGCCCAGTATCTGCCCCTGCCGACCCCGCCGCTTTTGCTTGCCAGGCATCCTCATCGAGGTGGTAGTAGATCATGTCCTCGCCAACCCACTCCCACAGCATCGGGACCTCGTCTCCCATTTGCGGCTCTGGTGGTGGCTCGATCGTCACCCTGACCGTCGTACCGTTCGGAAGTTCGACATCCGCCCACTCAAGGCTCAGAAACCCAGAATCGGACGATTCCGATTCCTTCTCGGTGCTCAAATCTGTGATCACGCCGACGATGGAACCGGAGTCCTGCTGAGCGGTAACGAACACGCTCTGCGTGATAAAAATCGCTCCCTTGAGGATGCAGACAATGCAAAACGCGAGCCCCACGCCGGCAAGCAGGCGTGGGGTCGTCAACCACTGGTTCATGGGGCTACGCATCTGTTCACAGGCCTTCGATGGGTGTCTCTTTCACTCTTCAGTTCCAATTTGGAACCAACCTACCGGATCTCACGGACAGCACGTCGTCTCCAACGGCCTACCCTTGAGCACCAGCGAGTAGCTCACGATCGCTATCCCTCCGCCCTTCGGTTCTGGAAACTGAATCGTCTGAAAAACCGAGCATAGGCACTGAACAACGGTCGGTTTTTTCAACGAGTCGTGGAAGGACTTGGGCGCTGGAGCTTCGCCACTCTCCCGAATCTGGAACTTGATGATGGTTGTTCCCTGGGGGTTCGGCGTCTGAGCGAACTCCTGCTCGTAGCAACCCAGGATCGACTCCATTCGTTGCTCCACCGCCTCGATCACCTCGCTCCGCTTGACGGCGCCCAAGACCTGGACGTCGCCGGTGTACACTCTCTGGCCCACACCGACTGGCCCCGACTCCACATCGGACTCGACGATGGGTTCGTGAATCAAGATCTCCCCGGTGAGCTTCACAAAGTCGAACAGCGAATCAGGGTACTCGGCTCCCTGCGGAAGATATGAGGTCGCAGCATCTATCGTGTGGATGATGGATTCATACGTGGTGTTCGGACTCGCAGAAATGAGTACAGCGGACTCCTCTGGATACTCCGATTTGATCCCCCTCAGCACCTCCTGCAAAGAGTCGTAGTCGTACTGGTCCCCCAGTTTCGGAACCGTCGGTTCCCGGTCTGCGAGCGGGACGATGCGCGGACCGTCTGTCTTCGTCTGGAACGTCCCACGCCCAGCAACGTGGTGGCCACGATCGCTGATCACGATCGTCAGATTCACCTGCTGGCCGTCGTCTGGCGAGTCGGGAGCGCCAATGATCCCGATGGGCGGGGGGACGGTACCGAGCACCGTCTGGACGGCTGGATGGCCGTTGCCTACTGCCAGATGAATCTCGTCGAATCCCACCCGGCCGGCGGTGTACATCACCTGCTCTAGCAAGGACCATGGGATGTCCTTGTCAGACTGGATCGTTACCCAACCGTCGAAGACTCCGGAGTTCTCATAGCAACGGAGGTTTGTATTCAGGAGATCCGTCAGAGGGCCGTCGCCATATCCAGGTCCTAGGTGACCGCCGAGCGTGACGATCTTGACCATGCCATGCTCGGTATCGTCCGCGGGCGCGAATCCTCCTGGATAGGGCGGAGGAACGGGAATAGAGAAGCGCCCCCCCTCAAACGGCTCGCACCAGGCGATCGACGACCGATCCGGGGTTGCCCGCACGAATTCCGTTTCTTCGACTACGGCGGCGGCCAATTCCTCCTCTTCTTCCTCCTTACGCTGCCGGGCCAGCTTCTCCGCTTCGCTCCCCTTGTCCACCAGAGCATCGTAGAGGGGAATGAGCTTCGAACCTTCGAGATGGACCGGGGCCACTCGTTGCCCATCAACGACCTCCACGACGGACTGACCGTCCACGGTGATCTCGGTCTGGCCGACCATGATCATCAGAGATGGCGAGGCGGTCCGCCAGGTGATGGACAGCGGCAATTCCAGGTCCTCCCGGACTGGAGGATGGCTCACAGCGAGTCCCCGGGCCACTTCTGGAATCGTCGCCTCGTACTCCTGCCACAGCCCCAGAGCCCGTTCGCTCCCAATGTCGTCCACGAGCCGTTCGCGCATCAGCTCGAAGAACGCCCTGTAAGTCCAGTAATCCGTGAAGTGCATCTGCTCCCGGAGGCTCTCCAATTCGCCGGCGAACACCGTCTCGGCACCTTGGGCGTCGCAGGCAGACAGCACGGCGGGGGTCTGCTGGCCTGGCTCCAGGTCTATGAGTTCCTCCAGAACCTCTCCGCGCGTTTTCTGCGATCCACATAAGGCCTTGCAGTCGTCGATGCTGGCTTTCCAGCACGCAATTCTCCAAACGATAGGCTCCTCCCTGAGAGCCCGGATAGCTTCCCCACAGTTGCCGAGGTCCCAATCGGTCTGCAACGAGGCGTAGTACACGTCCATGAGCAGCTTCTGGTGGCCGCCCGTGGGCGTTTCCCAATAGGCATCGAGGGCGGCTTCCAGGGCATCGAGTTCAGTCTCGATTTCATCGTTGGAGAGCTTGCCCTGACCACAGCAACCCGCGCTAGCGAGCAACAACGCCATGCAGGCAGCAGCCACCCACCACCGATGTCCGTGGTTCTTCACTCCGGGGCCCCCCTTCTTCTCGTCATCTATAGTCTCTCACCGCCATGAGGCACACGCCAGCCAACGATGTCCAACGGATTGGTCACTACTAGTGGTTCAATAGGATTGCTCAGCGACAATCAGTAATCCGCATCACCGACAACTACATCTCCCCATTCT
>CAZDDH010000115.1:0-2675 GCA_964504165.1 uncultured Rickettsiales bacterium
GCACCCCCCCAGCCCCAGCATCAACCCCAGCCCGAACATCCAGCCCGTCGTCCGTTTCATGCGCACTCTCCCATGGAACAAAATGGTACCCGACCGTTCGCACACGAGGTGGTCGTTTCTCCTCATCTTCGGGGACATATCTGGGCCGGAATCATCTGGCTGGCGGGAACAAAGGTTGGTTGGCCGCGGTCCTAGGGGCCACAATGGGACGAATCCCAGGGAGGCGTCATGAAGATCAAGCCCGCCCACGAGGCGAGGGAAACCAGCTATCCCGAGTACGACGACTACCGCAGCGACCGGCGTCGGTTGCTGAGATTGCTGCTGGGGGGTGGCGCTGCCCTGTCGATGGGGTCCCTGCTGGGCTGCGACCGGGTGCGCGATGTGCTGGGTCTGACGCCGCCACCTCCACCGCTGCCCGGGGTCATGCCCCCGCCCGTACATCCCGTTCCACCCACTGGAGACGACGACGACGACAGCGCTGCCGTGCGCCCCGATGCCCCGGTCCCCGGGCAGGCCATCGCGCCGGAGCCGGCCACCCCTGCTGCCGAACCGGCTGCCGATTCGGGCGGCCCCAAGGAGGGGGTAGACCACGGCCGTCCGTCCGGGCGCACCAAGGGCAAGATCAAGGCTCCCTCAGGCCCCAAGGGCAAGAAATAAGACTGCCCCAAGGGGTAGATCTGGCACACAAACTGCTAGATCATCTCACTCGAGGCGATCGACCGCCTCACGAGACATGGAGTGAGACACATGACCCCGTATCACCGCGCCATACCTGGCCCATCGATCCTGATCGCCGCCGCCCTGTTGTTCGTGGTCTCCGCCGGCCCCGCCCTGGCCAAAAAAGCACCCACGGTGGACAAGGCGCACCTGGCCCAGCTGGGCGAAGGGGCCCTGGCATCCCTCAAAGATGCCGAACACGCGGTTTCTTTGGCCGATACGGCTCTCGCCGGTGCCAAGGCCGCCGTCAGCGAGGCCAAGGACGAGATCAAGCTGTGCAACGAGACACTCAAGGGCCGCTCGGCGGATCTGAAGGCCGCCAAGACGGAGGCCAAGGCGGCCAAGGCCAACTCGGATGCGGAGCGACTGGACGCGGCCAACAACAGCATCGCCTCGGCCAACGCTGATCTAAAAGAGACCAAGGCCCGGCTCAAGTGGGCCAAGCTGGATCAGTCGGCGCGTAGGGCGCTCATCGACCAGCGGAAGGCCGAGTTCGAGCTGGCCCAGGCGGCCCTGGAGCTGGCCCGGGTGGAGCTGCTGCAGTCCGAGGGTGCCGACGCGGCCGACAGCTACGCCGTCTCCGAATTCCGCGGCCTGTTCAACGACCTGACCGCTGCGGCCAGCAAGGTGCAAGTCAAGGCCGAGAAAGCCCAGGAGAAGGCGGACAAGGCCAAGGCCAAGTGGGAGACGTTGCTGGTCTAGGGCTCCTGCCGCTCAAACCCACCCCTAAGCTCCCGGCCGACCAAACCTCCTCATCAGCCGCACGACCCAGACACCGGTGAACGCCAGGTACGCCAGCAGCCACATCCAGAAGCTACCGGGAATGCCGGGGACCTCACCCCGGGGCAAGCTGCCCGTGGCGACGTCGTGGAAGGCGACCATGCACAGCAGGACGGTCGCGGCGGCCATCTCCGATATCAGGCCGAGGGCGATCCGCTGGGTGTCGCCCCTGCGCTGCGGAGCTAGCCAGTAGTCCTTGTGGGGGAGATTGATCAGGGATTCGGGGATCTTGTTGAGGAACAGGATCGGGACGACCAGCAGGGCGACGAACCCCAGATTCACCAGGGCATAGGAGAGCAGCAGCGCGGTCCGGCTGGTCCAGTTGTTGGGCCCGTCGGGGCCGAAGTGGGCCGCCACCGTTTCGGGGAGCAGCGGCGCGAGCCAGGCGATGTGCAGGCCGACCAACGCCAGGAGCGTCAGCAGCGCCAGTAACCCGGCGGGCATGCGTTTCATCGGTTGGGGCCTCCCGTCACTCCTGTTCGTCGTCCGGCTCCTCGCCGTCTTGGGGGTCCAGCACCTCGCGGGCGTCCCGCTGCAGCTGGTCCAGCCCCCCTTCGTTGAACCAGTCGGTGACCTTGGACCAGGTCTTGCGGACCTGCTGGACCACTTCGTCGCTCTCGGCGGGCTTGGGTTTGCTGCGCTTGCCGGCCAGATCGATGGCGGTGGACAGCAAGGAGCGCAGCTGGCGGCGCTCCCAGGCCACCAGTTTGTCGTCCGCACCCAGGTGGCGCGCCAGGGCCCGCACCCGGCCGCGCGTGTCCTCGGCGGTCTTGGCCAGCTCGTCCAGCCGGGCCTGGGTCTCCTGCGCGGCATCGCCGGTAGCCGAGGACTGCTGCTGGAGCCCGGTCACCTCTTTGCGCAACGCCCGCACGGCGCCCATCAGCGTGTTGAGCTGGCCGGAGATCTCGGTGAGGGCGGTGCTCTGGGAGCGGATGCGGGTGGCCCGGCTGACGTCCCCAGCGCCGGGGACCTCGGCGCGCAGCAATGGCGTGCGCGCCGTGTTCTCTTCGAACAGTTCGATGGTCAGGGGGGGGACACACTCGGCTGCGGTGGCCAGCAAGCGGTGGTGGGTGGCGTCGTCGGTGGGGCAGCCGACGCTCCGGCTGCCCGCGCCTCCATACTCCGACCCCCCCCCCCCCCCCGCCCCCCCCCCCACCGCCGCCCCCCCGGCCCCCACA
>CAZDDH010000115.1:2685-26340 GCA_964504165.1 uncultured Rickettsiales bacterium
CCCCGCGCGGGGGGGGGGGGCCCGGCGGGGGGGGGGGGGGGGGGGGGGGGGGGGGCCCCCCGCCTCGGCGCCCCCCCGCGCCTCCATCGTCCTCCACCCCGAGCACCAGCGCCCCACCCCCCTCGTTGGCGATCTCGGCCAGCAGATCGGCATCTACATCGTCCACGAGTTGCACGAAGGCGACGGCGTCCTCGGCTTCGCCATCGAGGATGGCGCGCATGCGCCCGGACAGGTGCTTCCAGCTCTTGCGTTCGCTCATGGCCAAACCTCCAACGATGCGCCCCAGTCTATAGCACCGCGCCCCGGCCTTGTTCGTAGGCACCGCGGGTGGGATGATCGCGGCCAACTCCACACGCCGTCCACGGCAGAATCTGGACCCCCATGACGCACGGTGACGATGGCTTTTTCCACACGGCGACCCTGGGGGGGCACCCGTTCCCGGGAGCCTGGCAGTTCTTCCTCCCCGAAGAATTCCAGTGGATGAGGCCCCCTCCGGAGCGCCTCGCCGACTGTAGCCGTTGCTACAACGTCGCCCGGGGAGAGTTCGATGCGTCGTGCCAGTGCTGCACGTACTTTCCGCAGATCTCCAACTTCATGGTGGGGCTGGCCCTCAAGGATCCGGCCTGCAGCGGGGTCGTGGAGTCCCTTATCGACCGGGGCTTTGGCCTGCCGTTGGAGATGGCGGGTTCCCCCGCCCAGTACCGGTCGGCCATGGAGCTCTACACCCGGGATCTGTTTGGCCGGGACGCGCTCAAGTGCTGCCCGTTCCACGACCACGAGACCCACGATTGTGCCGTCTATCCCTATCGCAACTCCGTGTGTGCGACCTTTTCTTGCGACCACGGCCACGGCCAGACGAGCACCGTGTTCTGGGACGCGTTGCAGACCGTCGTGGCGTACATCGAGGTGGCCCTGGCCCAGTGGTCGATGGGGGAGGTGGGGCTGGACCACGGTGATTACATCCACCGGCTCAACGGGCTGGCGGACCACGTCGAGCGGTGCAGCGACGAGGAGACGGGGGGCTGGTCCCGGGAGGCGCTGGACACCCTGTGGGGAGATTTCGCGGGCCGGGAGAAGGAGTTCTACATCCAGTGCGCCGATCAGGTGATGGCCCGCCGGACGGAGCTGTACGAGCTGGCCAGCCAGGTCCACGTCAAGAAGGCGTTGCCCTTCGAGCGGGCGGTCAATGAGTGGATCCCCGAGGAGTTCCGCGGGCCGGCGGTGCCCATCGAGGAGGAACCGGGCAAGAGCCAGCCCATTCCACCCCTGTGGTACAAACTGCAGGTTGCCGCCCGGAACCTGTGGCAGCTGCCGTTCGGCGATGGACGGGTCCGGCTGGCAGAGGGGGTCGTCTTCCGCGACAATCCGCGTGACGATGCCGAGTCCCGCTACAGCGAGGACAAGGCCCACGAGATGGTCCTGGGCGACACCAGGCTCTTCATGAGCCCGGAAGAGGTCCGAGTGCTGCGCCTGTTCGAGGAGGCCCAGATCCTCGACGGGGACCTTCTCGATCGTCCCGAATGCCAGGCGCTGGATGAACCGCGCGATTTCCTGGCCCGCTGCATGCGCCGGGAGATCCTGGTGCGGGTGGGAGAACCATGAGCCGTATCTGGAAGACCATCGATACCGTCGAGACCCCCGAGGGCCCGCTGGAGTTGCGCCGCCGTGGGGACCACGACGTGCTGATCACCATCGCCGGACGGGTGCTGATGTCCAGCCACTCCACCCGCTCGGAGGAGGCGCTAGCCGCCCTCGCCTGCGAGGCGCTGGGGGACCGGCCCAATCCGCAAGTGCTCCTGGGGGGGCTGGGCCTGGGGTTCACTCTCAAAGAGGCGCTGGCGTTGTTGCCCGAAGATGCCCAGGTGACCGTGGCCGAGCTGCACGATCAGGTGACTCAGTGGTGCCGTGGGCCGGTGGCCGACCTGTCCGGCCACGCGCTGGACGACCCACGAGTGCGGGTGCGGGTGGCGGATGTGGCCGACGGGATCCGCGACAGCCGAAACCGCTGGGATGCCATCGTGCTGGACCTCTTCGAGGGCCCCAACGAGGCGTTGCAGGGCCCGGGTGACCTGTTCTACAGCGGCGCGGCGATTCACCGGACGTTTGATGCCCTGAAGGCCGGCGGTGTGTTCGCGGTGTGGTCGGAGGAGCGGGACCATGCCTTCGAACAGCGGCTTCAGAAGTCCCGTTTCCGCGATGTGCAATGGCACCACCCCCGGCGGGGCGCCCGCCGTCACGTCAACTACATCGCGCGTAAAGGCAGCCCGAAAAAATAGTGCCCTTTTGGCATTGGCGCCGGTGCTGGTATGTTGGGCACGCAGAGGGAGGAGCTGCCCATGCTGAACACGCGCACAACCCTGATCATCGGCCTGATGCTGCTGGCCGCCCTGTGGATCTTCACCGGTTGCGAAGAGGTGGACGACGACTCGGCGGATGACGACACGGACGACGGGACCATGACCATGACCCTGGACGACCACGACGACGGCGCCGAGATCTCCATGGACCTGGCCGTCAGCAATCGCCTGCGGGGGAGCATCCACAACCGTCTGGGGGACGAATTCAGCTTCGGAGTCACCGACGAGGCCGACATCGCCTTCCAGCTGGACGACCTGCCGGCCCTCGATGGCACCTACGACGAAATGGACGAGGCGTTCGAGATCGCCGTCCTCGAGGGCCTACCCGTCGGCGACTACACCCTCAGCCTCTATTCTGCCAGTGCTTCGGCGGTCACCATGGGCGTGCAATCCGAGTCGGAGTACACGCTGATCATTGCTGGCGAATAGGGCCGCACGATGGCTGGCCCCACGGGGCGCTGACGATGGTGCTCGACTTCTCTCACTGATCGTCATTGCACCTGGATCTTGATCCTCGACGACATCACGGTCGTGTGGGGCACCCGCGCCTGGAAGGTGTGCTCCCCCGGCTCCAGGGGCCAGCGGGCGGTGTAGGGGAAGTCGGTGACCTGGAACGGGGCGCCGTCCACGTACCACACGATCTGCTCGACCGGCGGGTCGACGACCACGTTGAGGGCGACGGTGGACAGCTCGGGCGGTGTCTCCGGATCCCGCAGCAGGCGCACGCCGTGCTCGGGGGAGGTGATGTGCAGGGCCACCTGATCGAGGGAGACGGAGAGCAGGGGTGAATCCGCCGCGCTCCCGGGAGCTAGCGCCGCGTCACCGGGGGCCAGGGCGCTGACCTGTACGGGGGGAGGCACCAGGCCGGTGGAGTGGGCCCAGGCGGCGTACCGCGGCGGCAGATCGACGAAGGTGCGGACCTGCAGGTGCTCGGCGGGCGTGGCCGGGGAGGCCAACAGCCCGTCGCGTGTGTCCACGGCGATCTGGATGTGGGCGTCGCACGGCTGGACCGGCTCCGTGCCCGGAGCGAAGTGTTCCAGTACCGTGTGGTCGCAGGCGTCGGTGGCCCGCTGGCCGGTGAGGGCACAGATGCGAACCGGCGCGTAGCCCCGCGGGGCGGGGAAGGGGACATCGGCCAGGCCGTCCAGGCGGTCGTCGTGCAGGTGGTACAGCACCTCCCGCGCCAGCACGGCGGCGCTGCGGGAGCCCCCCAGGCGCTTCATCGGGGTGGCGTCCGGGTGGCCGACCCAGACCCCCACGAGGTAGCGGTCCGAGTAGGCCGCCGTCCAGGCGTCCCGGTAGCGGGAGGAGGTGCCGGTCTTGATGGCCACCGGGAACGGGTACTCGGTGGACCCCATCCGGGGGAAGCTGGGCATCCGGGCCGTGGGATCGGACAGGAACAGGCTGATCAGCCGGGCCGTATCCTCGGAGACCAGCTGGGGATCCTGGGCGGAGGAGGGGGGATCGTCCCACCCGGGGCGCAGCCACACCAGCTCCCTCAGCCGTCCGTCGCCCGCTAGCACCGTGTAGGCCTGCACCACCTGCTCCAGGGTCACGTACAGTCCGCCGATGGACATGCCCAGGCCGTAGTGGCCGGCGGGCAGCTCGTTGTCGTGCAGTCCCAGACGGCCCAGGAAGCCGTAGCCCTCGTCCAGGCCCACGGCGGCCAGCAGGTTGGAGGCAGGGACATTGCGGGAGTTGGCCAGGGCGGCCCGGGGCAACATGGGGCCCAGGTAGCGCTCGTCGGCGTTGGCGATGCCGCCGGCGCCCCGCTCCAGGTCGTCCAGCACGGTGCCCGGCGTGATGGTCCCCCGCTCTAGCGCCAGGGCGAACAGGAACGGCTTGAGGGTCGAGCCGGACGAGCGGGGCGTGCGGGCATAGTCGATGGAGCCGGCCTGATCGGCGGCAAAGTAATCCGCCGAGCCGACCCAGGCCAGGATCTCGGCGGTCTCCCGGTCCACGACGATGACAGCGGCGTTGCCGGCCCCGCGGTCGTCCCAGCGCATCACCGCGTCCAGCGTCATGTCCGCTACGGCCCGCTGGAGGTCCAGATCCAGGGCCGTGTCGATGACCGGCTGGCTACCCAGCGCCTCCCAGTCCCCGTCGTTGGAGATTTGATCCTCGATGGCGAACACCGCGTGTAGCGCCTCCAGGGGGCGCTGATTGCGTGGCGGCGGCCGCAGTTCGGCGATCTGCACGGTGGCCAGCTCGTGCTCCTCGTCGGTCATCACCCCGCGGTCGTGGAGCAGGCCGAGGATGCGTTCGCCCCGCTCGATGGCCCGCTGGCGGCCGGACGTGGAGAAGGGGTTCATGCGCCCCGGGGCCTGGGGTAGGGCGGTGAGGAAGGCCACCTCGGCCCAGCTCAGGTCCTGCACCGGCTTGTCGAAGTAACAGCGGGACGCATAGGAGATACCGCGGATCTGGTTGCCGTAGGGGGCCAGGCGCAGGTAGTGGGCCAGCACCTCGTCGCGGTCATAGCGGGCGGTGATGAACAGGGCGGTGAGGGCCTCGACGGCCTTGCGGGGCAGGGTACGGTCGCCGGGGCTTTGCATGCGGGCGATCTGCATGGCCAGGGTGGAGGCGCCGGAGACGCGCTCGCGGTTGCTGACGTTCTGCCAGACCGCCCGGCCGACGGCGACGGGATCCACGCCCGGGTGTTCGAAGAACCGCCGGTCCTCGATGGCGACGGTGGCGGCCACCACCCGGTCGGGGAGGGGGTCGACGGGCCAGTAGCCCCGCTCGGCGTCCGGGTCGTCCCCCGGGCCGATCTCGCCCAAGAAGCGGCCGTGCCGGTCCCGCAGCAGCAGGGTGGGGTCGGGGGCCTCCAAGGTGGCCCGGGAGGCGGCCATCACCACCGGGATCGCCAGCGCCACGAGCAGGCCACCGGCCACGATGGCCAGGCCCTTCTTGACGCGGGCGGCGATGGGCGGGAGGCGCTTCATCGTGCGGCTACTCTTCCTCCCGCACGATCACCAGCTTGGCCCCCGGGGAGTGCCCGAAGACCGTGTCGTCGTACATCATCTCGGTGTGAGCCGGGGGCTGGATGAACTGCCCCGGCGTGGTGGCCCGCAGGCGGAAGTAGAAGTCGTACGTACCCTTGGGCAGGGTGTCGTAATAGAAGGCCACGTGGTCGTCGAGGAAAGACACGTAGGCCGGCTGGCGTGTCATCGAGCCGCTGGGGGTGGCCTCCGGCGGCGCGGTGGCCAGGTTGGGGTTGAGGGGCTCCATGCCCGCCGCCAGCGGTACGGTGACGGCGATGTAGTGGCGGTCTTCGGGGTTGATGACCTGGATGTGCTCTTCGATGACATCACCGACGGCCAGATCCACGGTCGTCCCGCCCTGCTCCAGCAGGATGCGGTCGGCGGGGGCGTTGCCGCCGCGGACGCGCAGCAGCTCGCGGGTGGTGACGAAGCCGTGGGAGGCGGGCTCCACGTGGCTGCCGTCCGCCTCGGGCAGGTAGCGCATCTCCACCCGCAGCACCACCGGCCGGTCGCCTCCGTTTTCGGTGAGCACGGCGCTGCCGGCGCCGGCGGCCGTCGAGACCATCGAGCCCACCGCAGCGTCCGGGCCCAGCTCCAGGGTCTGGTTGTCGCTGCCCACGCCCACCTTCACCGAGGCTGGGGCCATCCCCGCGAAGGGTGGTGAAAGCACATCGGACAGGGCCAGCAGGGCCGCGGCGTTGGCATTGGTTGTGCCCCAGCCATCGTCCCGGCCCAGGGTGACCAGGGCGTCCACCAGCACCTGCAGGCGGGGGTTGTCGTCGCCGTGGCGCGCCAGGGAGCGGGTCATCATGGCTAAGGTGCGGGTCTCGCTGGGCATGATCAGCTTGTTGCGCGAGCTGCGCCGGTGCTGGAGCCCGCCGTAGATCTCGTCGCCCTGATACAGGCGGTAGATCGTACCGTCGTGCAGCTTCCCGGCCAGAGCATCGGTGGTGGACGCCGGGGGATCGTCGGCTCTGGAGAAGGACAGCAGCACCATGGAAGTGGACTCCAGGCCCAGGTACTGGGAGTTGCGGGACAGTTCGGCGGCGTAGGCCGAGTCGAACTCGTTGGCCGAGGCCAGGGCCGACAGGGCCCAGGTGCGCTCGGCCCACTGCTCCCCGTCGATGAAGTATCGGTAGTCGGAGCGCAGGCCCTGCTTGAGGGTACGCTTCAGCGTCGCCTCCATGCCCGGATCCACGGCGTACCCAGCCTCCTTGGCCTCCACCAGGAACTGGAGCGTCCAGGCGGTGAGGTAAACCGAGCCCTTGCCGCCGGGCCAGGTGGCCATGCGGCCGCCGCCATCGACGGCATCGGGCAGCCAGTCCAGGGTCTCGCGGACCACCCGGTCCAGCCGCTCGTCCGCTCCCTCCTGGGCCAGCACATCCCGGAATTTGCCCATCGCCAGGTGGGCCCGGGCCCGGCTGACCCGCTGCTCGGTGCAGCCGTAGGGGTAGTCCATGAAGAAGCTCAGCCCCGCCGCCATCTTGATCAGGCCCGGCTGGGTCGAGACCAGCACCGAGCGGCGCAGGGTCCCCGGCCGGATCGCCTCGGAGGGTTCGGGGAGCTCCACCGGCACGCCGGATTCCAGATCCACCAGCAACCGGGAGCGCACCAGGGTGCGGTCATCGTAGATGGGCAGCTTGACCTCGAAGGCGTCGCTGGCGCCGTCGGACTTGCGCTCCACACCGATGCGGAAGGTGACCTCCTCGCGGGACAGGGCCCCGGTGGCCGTATAGGGCGGCGTGGGGATGACCACCGGGAAATCCAGGCGTCTTGCCGTGTCTGGCGCCCAGGTGATCGTCTGCTTGTCGCCCCCCTCGAGGGTGACGCCTTCGGCACGGATCTGGGCCGATCCCGGCCCCCCCTTGCCCTCCACGACCCGGCCCACGGCCGAGGCGGTGAAGCGGTCGCCGGGGCGCACGAAGCGGGGCAGCGCCGGCTGCACGATGAGGGGCAGGCGCACGGGCAGGTGCCCCACGCCGATGCCGAAGCGGTCCGGCCCGCTGATGGCCTTGGCCCGCAGCTTGAAGTTGGTCAGGTTGTCCGGCAGCTGGACCTTGACCGTGACCACCCCGTCCTTGCCGACGACGATGGTTGGGTTGTAGTAGGGCACGGGCTTGAAGTTCTTGCGCACGGTGGCCCGGTCCAGCAGGTCCCCCTCCTCCTCGTCCCCCTCGTCCCCGCCCGGTTGTTCGGCAAAGGGCAGATAGCCGAACACCAGGTTGCGCGTGTCGCGGGTCCACAGGTGGGAGTAGACGGGGGTGATGAAGCTGGGCAGGGGATCTAGCCGCTGCTCCTTGCCCAGGGACAGGACCGCCTGGTCCACCAGCCACAGGGCCACCTCGCCGGAGACCGGCGTACCGTCCGGCTTGCTCAGCCGGATCTTCACGTCGATGAGCTGGCCCGGGCGGGCCGAGTCGGGGTACTCCAGGTCCACTTTGACCTGGTTGGCCACCGGCTCCACCTTCACCCAGGCGGTGGCGGCCATGGTCTGGGGTTTGCCCAGATCGGTGCGGTTGCCGGGGAGGGGCTCGGAGCCGGGCACCCGGCCCCGCATCAGTACGAAGTGGACCGGCAGCCTCGGCACATGGGTCTTGCCCACGGGCATGCGGAAGGTCGCCGCGCCGTTGCGGACCTTGAGCCACTCGTAGCGGTTGCCATCCGGGGCCTCCACCACCGCCAGCACGTCCGCTTTTTGGAACGGGCTCTGCAGCACGATCTTGGCGGTCTCGCCCGGTTCGTAGGAGGACTTGTCGGTGGACACGGTGAACACATGGCTCACCGGCTTGGACCAGGTGACCGGCTCATCGCCGCCCGCATAGAGGTCCACGGCCACCACCTGGGTACGATCCAGGCGGTCCCGGGCTTCCAGCTCGACGATGTAGACGCCGGCGCGGTCGATGGGCAGGCGGGCGGTCACCGGCTCGCCGGCGCTGGTGACGGTGGTCTCGAACACGGGCTCGTCCACCACGTCGGTGGTGTAGCGGGCCTCGCCGCTGGAGAAGTCGCTGGCCCGCAGATGGCTGTGCCATTGCCGCAGCAGCAGCCGGACCGTCACCTCCTTGCCGGCGATGGGCTTGCCGTCGTGGCCCACCACGATGATCTCCGGCTGGATGGCCTCCGCCTCTTCGAGGAAGCGCTCCACCTTGACCCCCAGCACGAAGGGGGGCAGGGCGTGGACCCGCTTGACTGCGGTGACGGTCTGGTCGTCGGCGCCGGTGACCGTGGCCTCCACCACGTAGCTGCGCGGCTGGGCCGTGGGCTCGATGGAGGGGTTGAGGGTCAGGCGATCCGAGCCCTTCTCGTCGGTGGTGGAGGTCTTCTCCAGCCGGGGGGTCGAGTTGAAGCGGCCGGAGCGGGAGTAGCGGCCGTCCGAGGAGTAGAAGAAGCCCTTCCGCTGCTCGGGGGCCCAGGTGTAGGGGTACTGGGTGACCCGCCACTGGATGGGCCGGCCGGCCACCCGTCCGCCGGCGTAGTACTTGGCGGTCAGCTTGACGTCGAACTCCCCGTCCAGCGGAACGGAGGTGGGGGAGTGGAGCTGTACCTCGAAGCGGGGGATGACGTAGGCCTCGACCAAGAAGTTGGTGTGCCCGTAGGTGGTGTGCTGATCGGTCTCGATGTAGGCCGTGTACTGCCCGGTGGTCAGGTTCTCCTCTTGGAAGTGGTGGTAGAAGGTGCCGGATTTGCTGACCTCCAGCGGGTAGCGCCATTGCAGGTCGCCGGGGCTCTGGACGACCAGGTCCCCCTCCATCGCTATCGGCTCCAGCTCGCCCTCGGCTCGCTTCCGGATGTAGCCCTGGATGTGGACCTCCTCTTCGGGCCGGTACACCGGCCGCTCGGTGAACAGGTGGACCAGGGTCTGGGCCTGGGGGCCCCGCCCGGCCAGGGACTGGACCGTCCACTGGAGCCAGGTCTCCGAGCCCCGGGTCCAGTGGTTGTCGGCGTAGCGCTGGGGCGGCCGGGTGGTGTCCAGCACCAGCGTGTCCGCGCCCTTCTCCACGACGATGCGCTGGATCGTCCAGCTGACGTCGGGCCGGCGGCCCGGGGCGTCCCAGTGGATGCCGCCCGTGCCGTCCGTGGTGCCTTCCATCAGGGTGGTCCAGCCGCCGTTGCGGGTGCCCTGGACCCGGACCCGAGCGCCGGCCACCGGCTTGCCGCTGGACAGCGAGGTGACGCGGAACTCCACGGAGCGGGCTTCCTCGACGGTGGTCAGGCACAGGTTGGTGACCTGGACCCGGATCCAGGACCGCTCGGTGGAGCCGTCCAGCCGGCGGATACCCACCAGGTAGGTGCCGGGCCGATCCTTGCCGGTGATGTGGGCCAAGTGTTCGGCCAGATCCAGGCCGAAGGAGGCCGAGCTGCCCTCCCGCCGCAACGGCAGATCGACGATGGTGGAGACGGGGGGCGAGCGGGTACCCAGGTAGGCCAGGTGGGCCTGGAGATCGCCCTGGGAGATGGACCCACCGTGCGTGAAGGGCGCCAGCTCCTCACCGGGGCCCGGTGGTCGCTGCGATTCGTTGATGGCCAGGGCGCTGTCGGGGAAGGGCCAGTAGCTGCGGTCCAGAGGATCGATATCGTAGATGCGCAGGTCCAGGCGTTCATCGCCACGGCCTTCGATGGGCACCTGCTTGGAGCCGTACTGCTCCATGATCCCGCCGCTGGAGGACCAGCGCAGGTAGCTGGGCCGTCGCTGGAAGTACAGCGACACCTGGCTCTCGCCGCTCATGTCCAGGTTGCGTCCGGCCCGGTCCGAGATGGGGGTGGGGGTGACGGTCACCTGGTAGGGCGTCTCCCAGGCGAAGGAGCCGCTGACGTACAGCGTGGAACCCCGCAGGTTGAACTCCAGGTCCTCCACCGACGGCGTGAAGCGCACCAGGTTGCGGCCCTCGACTGGGCCCAGCGCTCGCGGCGCCGCAGAGAAATCCACCGTCACGTTGCGGGATGACGCTGGGCAGCTGATGGCTTGATCCACGGAGTAGGTGGTGCCCTCGGGGGTCACCGGGTAGCGGGAGCGTCCGCAGCCCACGTGGGTGATGCGGAACGGCTCGGTGGTGGAGAAGGAGACTTCATAGAACGACTCGGGGGAGTCGTCGTCCAGGGACAGCCGCAGGTGCAGCGTCACGCGCACCCCGCGGTCCACCGGGGTGTCCAGGGTGATCTGGTAGCTCGCCGGGGCCTGGCGCGAGTCCCGCTCGTTCTGCTTGACCTCGTAATCGTCCCCGGTGAGCCAGCGGCTCTCCCCCGAGCCGATGCCGGGCAAGGGCCGCAGCTCGATCTGGAGCATCTGGGCCAGCGCGGCTGGATCCAGCGGCTCGGGGAAGGTCAGCGAGAGGGTCTCCACGCTGGCCAGCCCTTCGGCGCCGGCCCGGGGGAAGGTCTTCAGCGGGGCGGCCATCAGCGTGGTCAAGGTGACCGCCTGCCCGTCCGCCTTGAAGGTGAACCGTGACAGGGCCGGCCAGGGTTCGGCCGGCCGGAATTGCAGGGTGCGTGCGTCCAGCCAGGTGTAGGCACCGGGGTGGTCCTCGCTGGCCTTGATATAGCGCTCCGGGTGGTCTTCCGGGCCGCCGTCGCGGGGCCCCACGTCCCGGTTGAAGAAGACGGTGACCGGGTCCCAGCGCCGCAGGAAGTGATCGGGCACGAAGGTGGTGCCGCTGGCGCCGGCGGGCGGCCGCACCAGCGGGGACGGCCGATCGTCCGGGCCGGCGATGGCGGGGAGGGTGCCCAGCAGGGCCAGCAGGCCGGCGGCGCACAGGAGGGTTGCCGGGGAGAAAAGACGGGTGTTGGTCGTGTGCTTACCCATGATGTCATTCCTCCATCGGGGCGGCGGGTTGGGTGAATCCGGCGAGGCTCAGGTACTGGCGCAGCACCTCGTCGGGAGGGCCCGTCTCCGGCGGTTCGACGCCGGCGAGGGCGGGCCGGGCGCTGACGGGGGGGCCGTCCTCCGGTGCGTGCAGGGCCAGGATGTAGGAGCCGGGCTCCAGGGCCACCATGCGCACCAGGCCCGAGTCGATGCGGCGCCCGGCCGCATCCAGCAGGGTCGCCTGGACCCGGTCCGAGTCGGCGCGTACGCCGAAGCCGATATTGCCGGCGCGGGTGACGTCGAAGGAGAAGGCGCGGGTGCTGCCGGCGGCCAGCAGGACCTCGGGCCCCAGCCCCTCGCCGATGGGCTCCACGGCGGTGGTGGTGACCGTGGCCTGCCCCAGCGCGGCGGCGCCGCCCACGGGGCGCAGGACCAGGAAGGTCAGCTCCCCCTCCAGCACGGCGTCCAGTGAACAGCCGTCGGGGTGGAGCTCCACCGTGGGGTCGTCGTCCCCCTGCCACAGCAGGGTGGCGGCGGGGACGGGGGCCCGCACGTGCAGCATCGTGGCGGGCTGGGGTTCCATCCACAGGGAGGTCACCTCGCCCTCCAGCCGCACGGTGGCCGGGGGTTCGATGGCGGTGGGTTTGGGCATGGCCCGCTGGCCCCACAGCCCTGCGGTCTCCATGCCCGGCTGGTCCAGCCAGGCCAGCAGCAGGCCCGGGCCGTGCTTCAGCAGCAGGGTTCCGCCGTCGTCCGGCGCCGGCAGATCGGTACCGCGCAGGACCCGACCATCCGGAGTGATCAGGGTGGCGTCGCCTTCGGCGCCCCGCACGTGGAGGCGCGTGGCCCCGGGCTGCAGTTCGCCGCGGGTGGGCCCGATGGCCAGGCGCAGGGCGCCGGTGCGGTTGCTGAGCTGCTCGTAGGGCTGGCCCACGATCAGGGCGTCGAGGGCCCCGTCGCCGGCGGGCAGGATCTCGGCGGCGAAACGGCCCCCCTCACCGGTGTGCAGCAACACCAGGTGCTCGGCGGCGGTATTCATGGTTTCGTCCAGCGGTTCGCCGTCCCCCCAATGCACGCTGCCCAGCCCTGTGCGGCTGGCCAGTACGGCGACGGTCTGGTCGTCCAGCGCCAGCCGGATCTGTTTGTCGCCGGCGGGCAGGTCCAGGCGGCGCACGGACCCGGCGGCCAGCGCTCCGGCCAGCGCGCCCCATTCGGCCTTCTCGGCCCGGGGGGTGTCGAAGGCCCAGCTGCGCAGGTACACCTCCTGGGGCCCGTCCGTCTCCTCGGCGGGCCACAACAGGGCCACCGGCTGCCGGGCCGCCAGCGACACCGCCACCGCGGCCCGTCGCCCTACGGCCAACCCCATACCGGTCGGGGTGGCCCGGGGCACATCACTCTTCTCGGTGACGTGCAGGCCGGGCTGCCCGGTGCGGGAGGTCACCATGGCCAGCACCGGGCCGCCGGCCGCGTCCGCCAGGTCGCACTCGACCATGGGGGCGCCCTGGGCCATCTCCAGCGTGATCCCGTCCTGGGCCGAGGGCAGCTCCACCCGGCTGGCCCGGGTCGTCCAACGCCGCCGCTCGGACAGATCGGCGGACAACCACAGCACGTCGCCGGTGGCCTCCAGGACCCCCTCCTCGGCGTCCACGCAAGCCGCGCCTCCGGTGGCCGACCAGCGGATGCCCTCGCCGCTCCCTTGCAGGCGGAAGACTCCGGGGCGGTCCAGGCTGACGGCCGCCACGCCGATGGGAATATCGACGCCGTTGAGGGCGGACAGGGTGGCGCCGCTGCGCAGTCTGGACTCGCTGATCCGCTGGCGGGGCACCGCGGCGGTGCTCAGGCGGATGGTGCCGCCCCGGCGATCCGCCGACCAAACCCGTAGGCGTAGCTCGACCTGGCCGGCCCCGCCGCCGGGGAGCGGCGCTTCCAGGTGAACGCTGGGCCCCACGGCGGTCCCCATCGTCTGCCAGTCCCCGTCGACGCTCGCCTCCAGGCTCATGCCAAGGCTGTCCCGGGACAGGCCGGCCACCACCACGAACTCGGTGCGGTCCGGCACGGTCAGGGGGATCACCACCACCTTGTCCGAGGGCACGACCTTGCGCTTGCCCGGTAGCTTCAACGCCTGGGCCCGCTCTTCTTGGGGCACGAGCATGGCCACGTCACAAGTGGCGTACCCGCTCCCCACGGGGTCCACCCGTAGCCGGTAGCGGCCGGCAGTCAGGTGGCGGGCCAGATGGAAGTTCCAGTCGTGTGGGCGGTCGTCGTTGGCCAGCACCAGCTTGCCGTCCGCGTCGTAGAGGCGTGCCCGGACATCGCTGCCGCCCAGGGAGGACAGCTCCACGAGGCTGTCCTCGCCCGCGGCCAGCCACAGGGTCGCCGGGGCCTGCACCTGCCGCCTCATGCCGGCGAGCAGCTGCTCGGGGTTCACGTACACGGAGTAGGGGACCTGGTTGTCCCGCAGGGTGCTGGTCACCTCCAGCCGGTAGCGGCCGGCGGCCAGCGGCCCACGCCATCCTTCGCCCATGGGCACGGGGGCCACCCTGGACGGCTCGGCCCCGTCCACCAGGGCGTGGAGTTCGCCCACCATCTTGTCGCTGAGGTCGATGGCCACGTCCGCGCCGGCGGGCAGCTCGAAGTCCCAGGTGTCCGGGATGCGGGCGGCCCCCTCCGGGGACTCGTTCCACAGGTGATTGACCGCCTGTGCCAGCGGCAGCTCGTGGGGCCCGTGCCCCTCGAAGTGCAGCGGGTCGGCCCGCCGCTCCAGGGTGGTCACCACCCGGGCGGTGACGGTCTCGGGCAACACGACGATGCGATAGTCCCCGGCCTCGAAGTGACGGTTGAGCTCCGCGGGGATGCCCGGCGTCTCGATGGGCCAGCCGTCCCCATCTTCCAGCCGGCAGCGGAAGGAGCGGCCCAGGCCGGTGGCCCGCAGGTGGTAGTGCCCCGCCTCCTCGATGGTGAAGAAGTACACCAGGGCGTGGCCGGGGCGCAGGGTGGCGCGGGCCGGGCTGTCCCCCAGCTTGCCGCCCACCTCCAGGGGTGTGCGGGTCAAGGTGAGGCCCAGGTGCCCCTTGGTCAGGCCCTGGGTCTCCACGTTGAGCTGGTAGATGCCGTTGCGCAGGTAACGCTGGAACAGGAAGTTGCGGCCGATGCCGTTTTGGTTGGAGCTGTCCAGCGACAGGATCGTGCGCGTACGCACGGTGCCGGCGGTGGCGAGCAGGCCGGTGCTCTCCAGGCGGTACAAGGTAGGGGTGTCCACCTCCACGAGGAACGTCTCGCGGCGGTTACGCTCCAGGTCCATGTAGTGGGGCTTGGTCTCGGTCAAGCGGGTGAAATCGGGCAGCAGGGCCCGGGTCGCGTCCGGCAGGGGGGGCAGGGGCACGTGGCGCTGCAGCCTCACCGGCATGGCCCGCAGGCTGCAGATCCCCGTGTCGTCGCCGCCGTTGCGCACGGTGACCTTGTAGGTGCCCGCCGTCACCTCGGGGGCCATCGACCACGTGCCGCCGTCCACGGACAGCGCCAGCACGGTGCCGTCCGTCAGCGTGGCCTGCAGGGCCACCTTCTCCGAGGCCCGGAACTCCACCTCAACGGTCTCGTCGGGCTGGAGCGCGATGGGCAGCGGATCCCTCAGATCCATGGGCAGGCGCCGCAGGATCAGGCCGGTGGAGACCTCGGGCTGGCGGCCCAGGTGCACGGTGTAGTGGTAGGTCTTGCTCAGCGAGATGCGGGGGATCTGGACCGCCGCGTCCACCCCCAGCGGGGCTCCGGCCAGCGGGTCGCGGAACAGGTTGGCCAGGCCGCCGGGCAGCACGCTGATGTCCACCACCCCCTGGTGGTCCGACTGCACGGTCAGCACATGTAGGCCCTCGTCCAGCTTCCACTTGTAGCCGGGCAGCTGGAAGTGGGGGGCCTCGTACTCGCGGGGATAGCTGGTGAGGAACGGCTCGAAGCGGGCCTCGGCGTCCAGGCCGTCCACCTGCACCCGGTACTTGCCCTTGTCCTGGATGTCCACCAGCACCTTCACCGGCGCCATCAGGTTGCAGCGGCGGGTCCAGCCGTTGCGGGAGTCCAGCTCCACCAGGTCGGTCTCCACCAGCACGCGGGGATCGTCCGAGTGCTTGCGCTTGCGGCTGAGGATGCCGGTGGCGTCCACCGAATCGGACGGGTGGCCGGTGTGCACCGTGGATAGCCAGAACTCGCCCTGCTCGTCGATGTTCCACGTGCTACGGCGGTGGAAGTGCTGCAGCACGTAGGACTGGCCCGCCTCGCCGCGCACCGTCACGACCCAGCTGCCGTCGTGGCGGGAAGATCGATGGATGGTGGCCACGGGGGGGACCGAGTTCTTCTGGATCGCCTTGTGGGATCCGTTCTCGACGAAGACGTCCATGGGGGAGAATTCCTTGACGCGCATGGACACGGGCATCGCCTCGGGCAGCTCCATGCGGAACAGGTCCGCCATGCCCGGCACGATCCAGCGGTCTACCCCGATGGGGCCCACCTCGAAGTGCTGCCGCCCGGCCTCGCTGAGGGCCGGGACTCCGTAGCGCAGATAAAACGGCGCTCCCCCGTCGTCTTCGGCCCAGGGCTGGGGCGTACCGCCATAGAGGACCAGCTGGTAGAGCCCGGGCTCCAGGGTGTAGCTCAGCCGGCAGGCCCGCAGCGGTTGCCCCTCGACGGGCTCCTCCACGGCGTGGGCCGGCGTGGCGTCCATCAGCCACAGGCCGTCCTGCCACAACCGCATGTCCGCCAGGTTCCGGCCAGCGGCCTCCAGCATCACCGTCTTGCGGCTCTCGATGTGCAGCCAGTAGGAGTACTGCTCGAAGTCGTGCAGCGTATCCTCGATGTCCTTGAGCTCGATGAGCAGCGGGGGGGCCTCGCCGTTACGCTCGGTGAAGGCGTGAACCCGCACCTTGGCCGTGCCCGAGCCCATCGGGTGGCCGTGGGTGATGATCTTGTACTCACCCCGATCCAAGAAGACGTCCAGCCGGCCGTCCATGGTGCCGGCGTGGCCGGCGATGCGCCCCGGCCCGGCCATGGGATCGATGAGCTGCACGGCCGTGCCCTGGTCGCTGTCGACTGTGACGGCGTAGCGGCCGAAGGCCTCCACGGCAAAGACCACCTCCTGGCGGCCGGTGGCCGAAAGCTCGGACTCGTGGATCACGGGGTCCGCAGATGCCAGGGTAGGGGTCAGGATGAAGAGGATCAGGGCCGCTATGCGACGTGCGTACATGCTTCACTCCTAGAAGCCGGTGGGGCGACTGAATGACAAAAGCCGGTCCCTGATTCACTTCCTCCGAACGGGGCGCATTCAGTCAGCTGGACACCGTTACGACCCAGGTTATTTCATTTGAAAAAGCCTTGCAAAATTCATCGGATACGGAGTTTGTAACCTGACATTTGAGCTACCGCCAGCGGAGGGTCGGTAGCGTGCTTCCAGGGTCTGAATCCGGCCGATTGGGGTTTTTGATACAGACAAACAGCCGCATATTGCATGGAGGTTTGCGGCCTCGGCGCGATCCCCGGAGCCGGGCTGGATCAATCGGCGGCGGTGGTCGTGTCTTCCCCGGTACGGGATAGGAAGGCCGTCGGATCGAGGAGCATCCTCATCCGCTCGGCGAGGACCTGCAGCTCGTGGGTGCGGTGGTCCGGAGCGTTTTCATCCACCAGCAGCGCCTCGGCGATGGGCAGCGCATCATCCACCGCGATGTCGTGGTGTGGCTTGCTGGCCCAGGCGCGTAAGGTCAGCTGCAGCTTGCGCGCAGCGCCGCAGGCCTCGATCAGGTCCATCCGTCTCTGTTGCGCCAGCCGCTCCCGCTCCTCCCGCTCCGCCTGGCCGATCACGCCGCCACCCACACCGCCCAGGCCGCCGGCTGCGACCCTCAGGGTGACGCCCGCGGCGATCTCGATGCCCGCACCCATGCCCGCCGCCCGTCCCAGCACCGATGTGTCCACCTGGCCGCCGACCCCGACCAGCATCAGCCGGGACTGATCCAATTCGTCGAGGGCGCGCGCGCGCAGGTCGTCCTCCGAGAGGCTCGCCAGCCGGCTCATCTGCTGCTGTGATTGGTATTCGGCGAACCCATCCCCCCCTTCGTACCCGCACATGTTGCAGCGGTACGCCATCGGCGCGATCTCGGTCACGTCCTTGCTGTCACAGGAGATGCAGCTCATCGCGTCCGTGTCGTCCTTGCCACCCAGTAGCTTGCTCAACCACCCCATGAAGTCCTCCCTTGCTCGAATACGGTTCCGTCCACTCAAGAACAGATGTCTCTATCGCAAATTCCCTTCGGAACCAGCTCCACCCGCTCCCTGGCCGTGACACACCCCTCCGAGCCGATGGTCAGCTCCCGGCAGTTGGTCGGCCGCAGGTCGTAGACCATACACCGGTATGGGCTGCCCTCCGAGCCATCTCCGCGCAGGGCGATGCAGCGCGTCGCCCCCCCCGAGTGCCTGGGTACGAAATCGGAAGGCACCCGCTGCAGGTCCCGCCAGCCATCCGGCGCGACCCGGATCATCTCCGGGTGGTCGTTCAGGCGTTCTGCGTCTTCGTCGGTCACCGGGACCGTGTCGAAGGCCTCGCGGCAGCAGGCGCCACAGGCGAAGCAGAGGCTCGGATCCTGACCGGATGTCTCCACGGGTGAACTCCCAATCGTCGTGAGTTCATCATGAACGTCACCATGGCGCCAGGCCTGGGAGAGGCTATTGGGTAGAGATCCTTGTGTGGAGGACAGGACAATGCCAGGACGCACACTCATCACGCTATTGCTACCGATGCTGTTCGGTGGCTGCTACCTGGGCTTCGGCCCGCCCCTCGTGGACGAAGGTCCCGTGCACATCGGCGGCATGACCGTGGAGTGTGATCCGGGCATGAACGAGGACAAGCTGTTCTTCCAGGCGGAGACCGTCGGGGTCGAGGCCGCCGTCTATGTGGATATCGACCGGGCCGACAGCAACATCGCCTATACCGAGCTGTTCGAGATCGAGGAGGGCGTCTGGCAACGGCGTCAGACCGCCGCGGAGCTGGGCACCAGCTGCGCCGAGTTCGATGAGCTGCTGTTCACCTTCGTCGTCGAGGGAGCCAACGGCACCGCCGAGGAACGCACTCTCTGAAACAGAGCCCGATCTCCACGAAATCCCCCGCAAGCTGATGGTATGCTGGTTGGTGTCGTAGTCCGGTCCAGGAAGACCGGCGAGGGGTCGAGCCAGCCCGATGAACAACTGCACCTCCTGCGCCGCACCGATCCCCATGGGTGCCAACTTCTGCCCGCGCTGCGGCACGGTCCAGGCCAAGGAAGAGAAGACCAAGGACAGCCTCATCGGGCAAAACCTGGGCACCTACCGCATCGTCGATCTGCTGGGCGAGGGGGCCATGGGCCGGGTCTACCGGGCCGTCCAGACCACCCTGGGCCGCGAGGTCTGCGTCAAGACGCTGCTGCCGCACCTGGCCACCGACCAGTCGCTGATCCAGCGCTTCCAGCGGGAGGCCTCCACCGCCAGCGCCCTCAACCACCCCAACATCGTCAGCGTGATGGACTTCGGCCGCTCCGAGCAGGGGTCGCTGTACATCGTCATGGAGCTCATCGACGGCCATAGCCTGCGCACCATCCTCAGCGAGCGCTCCTTCCTGACACTGGAGCGCGCCCTGCGCATCACCGACCAGATCCTCTCCGCCCTCGAGGAGGCCCATGGCGCCGGCGTCATCCACCGGGACCTCAAGCCCGAGAACGTCATCCTGGCGCGCCTGCGGGACGGCGCCGACCTGTCCAAGATCGTGGATTTCGGCATCGCCAAGCTGATGGAGTCCAGCTCCGGCGGGACCCAGCTGACCGGCACGGGGCTGGCCATCGGCACCCCCGGCTACATGGCCCCCGAGCAGATCATGGGCCGGGAGGTGGACGCCCGCGTCGACGTCTATGCGTCGGGCGTCCTGCTCTACGAGATGCTCACCGGGCGGCCGCTGTTCTTCGCCGAGAATCACCAGGATCTGTTCCAGAAACACATGACGGCCTTCCCCGACGCGCCGTCCAAGCACGCCCCCATGCCGCTGCCCGATGGCCTGGACGCCATCGTCCTGCGGGCACTCCATATCCAGCCGGATGGGCGGTTCGACAGCGCCCTGGCGTTCAAACGGGCCCTCGAGGCGCTGGGCACCGCTCAGCGCGCTGCCGCCGCCACGGTCGCCAATAGCGGGGAGGCGACGGCGGCCCACCCGGCGGCCGCTGCGAACCCGACGATGGAGATGTCCGGCGCCGCGGGCATGGAGACCCTGCGGCAGCTGATGCCCGACAAGTTGGTGGATCACCTGGTCGACCTGCCCTCGATGCTCGCCGGGGAGAAGCGCCACGTCGCGGTGGTCTTCGTCGAGCTGCTGGGCCTCACCAGCGTGACCGAGTCCATCTCCTTCGACCCGGACGAGGCCTACGACCTCAAGAGCCGCTGCTTCGACGCCATCGGGGAGGCGGTCAAGCGGTACGACGGCATGGTGGACAAGTTCATCGGTGACCGGGCGATGATCCTCTTCGGCGCCCCCAAGGCCCACGAGGACGATCCGGAGCGCGCCGTGCGCTGCGCCCTGGAGATGTTCGACGCCCTCGACGAGGTGGGAGGTGCGCTGGCCAAGACGTTGGGGCTGCGGGTGGGCATCGACGCCGGCGAGGCGGTGGTGGGGGGCGTGGGGGGACAGCGACGGCTGGACTACACGGTCACCGGCGACGTGGTCGCCAACGCCGAACGCCTGCTCAGCCACGCCCGCGCGGGATCGATCCTGGTGGGGCGCGCCATCCAGGAGGGGACGCACCGGATGGTCTCCTACCAGTCCCTGCCCTCCCTGAAGATGCGGGGGCGGGAGGAGACCCTCGAACCGTTCAAGGTGTTGCTCCTCAGTGCGTCGATGGAGGGGCCGATCCAGCTGGTCGGCCGGGGCGAGACCCTGCGGGCCATCGAGCAGCTGCTGGCGGCCGCCGCCGGGGGGGGGGCGGGCGGGCGGCCCCCGGGGGGGGCGCGCGCCGGGGGGGGCGGCGGGGGCCGCGGGGAGCGAGGGCGGGCGGATCCTGGTGGGGGAGGCCGGGGTCGGCAAGAGCCGCTTGCTCGACGAGATCGAGGCGCTCGCCGAGCAACGGGGCCTGGAGGTGATGCGGGCCAGCGGTGGCCGCATGGGAGGCGGTGAACACCTCGGCCTGATCCGTGAGCTGGTCTTTTCCCTGTGTGGGGGCCCGCCCGGCAAGGGAACGGACGTGGCCCAGCAGCTGTCCTCCCTGTCCCGGCGCGGGCTGGGCCGGCACCAGCTGGGCCGCTTGGATCACCTCCTCGGGATCGCAGCGGAGAGCAACCAGTTCAAGGGCGAGGAGAATCAGCAGCTGGACCGGGCCGTGTTCGGCCAGCTGTTCATGGAGTCGCCGGACCGCAAGGGGGTCTGCCTGCTGCTGGACGATCTGCATCAAGCTGACGCGGGCTCGCTGCAGATCCTCGATTCCCTGCTGGACGTAGCCAGCGGCCGTAGCTTCGCCATCTTCGGGAGTGTGCGGGCGGGGGAGGGGGTGTTGCCCCGCGTCCGGCAGCTGGAGGTGGCACCGCTGGACGACGAGGCCATGCGAGCCCTGGTCGATGAACGGCTGGGTGGGGAGCGCAAGACCGCCGCCGTGGCCGACCGGATCGTGGCACACGCCGAGGGCAACCCGCTGTTTGCCCACGAGACGATCCGGGTACTGATGGACCGGGGGGCCCTGCGGCTCACACGCGGGGCGTGGAAGCTGACGGCTGACGACGGCAAGCTGCCCGTGCCCAACAACCTGCGCCTGCTGGTCAGCGCGCGCTTCGACGCCCTCTCACCGGACGCCCGGACCCTGCTGCGCCACGCCGCCGTGGCCGGCCGCACCTTCAGCTTGGATCTGGTGACGGCTGCCGCGGCGGATACCGTTGCGGACGCCCGCGCTGCGGTGGACGAATGCCAGGCCGCCGGCATGCTGCTGCCCTGGGAGAAGATGCCCGGGGGCTATCGTTTTACCCAGGCCGTGGCCCACGAGATCGTGCTCGCCGGGCTGACCGGCACGATGGAGCGGCACATCCACCTGTGCATCGCCGGAGCCCTGGAGACGGGGCTGACCGTGGTGGGCAAGAACCCCGCCGAGGCGCTGGCCTACCACCTGCTGGAGGCAGGGGAGACTGCCAAGGGGCTGCATTACCTGACCGTGGCCGCCGATCTGCTGGCATCCCGCTATGCCTTCGCCGAGGCCGCCAAGCACCACACGCGGGCCCTGGAGCTGTCCTTCCAGCTGGCCGAGGAGGCTGGCCCCGTGCTGGCAGCCGACGCTGCCGAGCCGATCCTGAATCTGGCCGCCCGGGCCGGGGACAGCACGGCGATGGTGTCGCCCGAGCGGGCGGCGACGCTGCTGGGCGACGTGCTGGAGAAGGTCCCCGCGGGGGTGGCGGAGGTGGAGCGGGCCCGGGTGCTGCGCACGCGGGGCAACGCCCTGGTGAAGCTGGGCCGCATCCGGGAGGCCGAGGCCGGTTTTTCCGTGGCCCTCAAGTGCGTGGCGGGCCACGACGAGCCGGAACTGGATGCGGGGCTGCGGGCCGATATGGCATCCGCCCACGAAGCCAACGGCGACTACATGCTCGCCTCGAGCCGGCTGCTGGAGGGGCTCCAGCGGCTGTGGGGCAAGCCGTCCGGCGATCCGGACCTGATGTGGACCTTCCTCAACCAGCTGGGGCGCATCCACCTCAAATCGGGGGAGCACGAAAAGGCGCGGGAGTTCTTCGAGAATGCTCGCCAGCAGGCCCAGCAGTCGTCCCGGCCGGTGGGGGAGGCGCGCATCCTCACCAACCTGGCCAGCGTCTACGGGATGAAAGGGGATACGGCCCGGGCCGAGGCGCTGTACGGGGAGGCGCTGGCCCTCTCCGAGCGTACGGGGGACTCCATCGGTATCGCGCGCATCCAGTACAACCAGGGCCGCCTGATCGCCGGGTTAGGCCGGCGGGACGATGCCATCGATTGTCTGCAACAGTCGCTGGCCATCGCCAACCAGGTAGGCTGGCGAGAGGGGATCGCCGCCGCCACCCAGATGCTCGATTCGCTCAAGCCAAAAGGAACTGGGCCGCGTTGACGTCCACATCCAGGGGGTCCACGGACTCGACGATGCGCAGGCTGCCGTCCTGATCGGCCAGATCGACGAGGTAGTCCACCTGCCCGTAGCGGTCCCGGAAGACCTTGACCCGGGGGGCCCCGTAGTGGGCCGGGTCGCCGGGCACCTCCATCACCACGGCCATCTCCCCACCCGATAGCTGGACCGTCGTGCCCACCGGGTACAGCCCTACCGTGGCGGTGAACAGCCGGGTGATCCGCTCGTCGAAGGCGGTCCCGGCGCCGTCGAGGATGATGCGCATGGCCCGGTCCGGGAGCACGGGGCGGTGGGGGGGCGTGACCGCGGTCATGCGGTCGAAGGCGCAGGCCACCGACACCATCCGGGACAGCAGCGACGTGTCCCCGCTGGGCAGGCCGACGGTCACGGGGAGGTTGCACTCGAAGGCGGTGGCGGCGAACCCCAGCGTCTCCACGGAGAGGCTGCCCGCGCAGATGACCTCGATGGCGCCGGCCGATTCCTGGGCGGCGGCCAGCGCAGCCTGGAGCTCCTCCTCCACCATGGCCTCGCCGCTGAGCTCGTGCTCCGCATGGGACAGCCCGTGCAGCGCCGCGGAGATGCCCAGATCGCTCATCAGATCCCGCCCCAGGCCCAGCTTGCGGGCCATCAACACCGCCAGGGCGCTGGTGGAGGCCAGGTGGAAGTGGGGCTTGCCGCTGAGGTTGGGGAAGCGGGTGAGGCCAACGATGAGTGATTCGTGGCCGGGGGAGACCTCGGCCAGGCCCTGCACGGCGCGGCGGACCTGGGCCAGCCGGATGGCGCGCCCGGCGTTGACGTTCTCCATCGCCTTGTCCAGAACCAGGGTCAGCGTGGCGTAGTGACGCAGCACGTTCTGGCGCTCGTCGATCTGGATCTGGTCCAGGCCACCTTCCTTCATGGCGCCGATTTCCCGCACCGAGATGTCGGTGAACTTGCGCTGATTGAAGTGGGCGGGCTCCCGGCTCAGATAGTCCTCCTGGAAGATGGCCAGGAACTCCCGCCACGACTCCTCGGTGACGCAGGCCCCGCTGAAGGCGATCTCCCCGATCTCCACCCGCTCGAACATGTCCCGCAGCCGCTGGCCGCTCTCGAAGGAGTTGTAGTCCAGCTGGATCGCCTCGTGGTTGACGAAGTAGTTGGGGCCGACCACCTGCAGCGCCTGGGCCTCCCCGCTGGCCATGGCCGGGTTGATGACCTCGAGGAACTCGCGGATGGGGTTGTCGAAGGCCTTGTTGGTCAGCTGGTGCAAGGTGGTGAGCTTGAGGTTCAGCGAGACCACGCGCAGCAGGTTGCGCGCGTAGATCTGCTGCTGGTTCGCCTCCTCCTCGCCGAAGGTCAATTCGTTGAGGGGGGTAGACGGTTAGCGCCTCCACCCCCTACATGTTGTGGTCACCACTCGT
>CAZDDH010000116.1:0-26303 GCA_964504165.1 uncultured Rickettsiales bacterium
GGTCGTCAGGTCAGGCGTGAGGGACGGAATTCCGCTCTATGACGGGAGTGTCGCTTCTTTCGGCGATTTTGCGAAATGAATATCGCGGGCCACGGCCGTTGCGATGATCCTCGTCAATCCCGTGATGCCGATCATGGCAATGTGGATTGTCGTGCTTTTCTTGACCTCTGCCGTGATCGCTTTGGCCCGCTTACTGATGGCCTTGTCGGTAGTCGCTTTGGTCACGTTGATCGCCTGGCGGATGACCGCAGGATTCGTGGCGGCCTCTTCGCGCAGGAATTGCTCGGTCTTTGTCATTTCCTGGGCATAGTCGGCGCCCTGCAACCCTGAAAAATCACAGATCAGAACTCTCTTGTCTTCATAGACCGTCCAGCGCACCCGTTCTTTCATGTCCGTTCCCTCATCCCACCCCCAATCAGTTGCTGGCGTAGGAAGAACAGGCGAACAGGACTGTAGGAGAAACCCAGACAGTGGCCCCGCGTGCTATTCCTCCACCCCTCACGTTTGATGATACCAGGACAGGAAAGCCGTGTGGAACGCTCGTTTGCCCGACGGTCGCCGGCGCACGACGACCGATCTCGCACCTAACGGGGCAGCTCCACCCCCACCGTCGAAGATCGCAACTCCAGCCCGAACACCGCCGCCGCCGTCACCGCCAGGTCGGCGATACGGATGGGCGTCTCCACCACCCGTCCCTCCCCGCCGGGCATGGCGATGGCCGTGATGATGGGCAGCGTCTCCACCGACCCGTGCCCGCCGCGCAGCGCCAGCGTGGGAGGCATCCACGACGGTAGCTCGATGCCCAGGTGGTTGATGAAGCCGCCGTAGATGGGCAGCTGCCAGCCCGGGCGGGTGAGCAGGATCAGCTCGGGCCACAGCATCGCCCCGTCGGCGCCGCCCTGGGCCACGAAGTAGTCGTGATACAGCTCGCCGGGGTCGCACAGGCCCGGCACACCATCGCGCATCTCGTCACGGCCCAGCACGTGCCAGGGGCAGACCTCGTCCCCGGTGAGGGGGTCGATGGCCCGGTGGGCCTCCAGGAACTCGCGGGCTGCGGGGATATTCTCGGGGTGGGCTCGCCAGAACAGGGACGCCATCGACGACGTGCAATGGGGGTGCATGTCCCCCCAGGCGATGTGGCCGGCTGACGTCAGGGCAGTGACGAAGTCCGTGTCCTCCACCGTATGGTTCAGGTGGTTTTCCATGGAGTGGTCGCTGGCGAGGATGACCATCGCCTCGTCCAGCACACCCTGGGCTTCCAGTCCGTCGAAAAGCGCGCCGAAGGCCGCATCGATACCCCGGACGTTGTCCAGCATCGACTCGCGGTACAGGGCCGGATTGCGCTCGCTGACCCGCGGGGGCTCGGCGTCGTCCGAGCAGCCCTCCGGCGGCTCGTAGGGCTCGGGCGGCGGCACGAACTCCTCCGGATCCCACGCCGTGCCCACCAGGTGCCCCGCCATGTCCGCCTGCTGCAGCAGGATGTAGGCCAGCCCCGGGTCGTCCTGTTCGAACACGTGCAGGGTCGCTTCCACGATCCACTCGTCCGACGGCAGCACCTCCGGCTGCGCCTCCATGGCGTCCACCAGATCGCCCTGCTGCCCCTCCCCCACCGGGTCGCAGTCCCCGTCCGTGTCCCCGGCCGGATCGTTGTAGCTGAACGGCTCCGGCGGGCTCATCCCCTCGGGCACGCACACCCCGGTCACGATGTGGTCCACCACCCCGCTGCTACGGAACATCTCCGCCACCCAGCCTTTGCCGGAGATGAACGCCGTCCCCGACTCGGGAAACGCCCGCTTCCACGCATGGAACAGCGTGTCCACCGGCCGACCCTGCTCATCCGCCAGGTTGGCCAGGTCCGAATACTCGTAGTGCACCGTCCCGTCCTCGTGCCAGCCGTAGATCTGCGTGCAGACGCTGATCAGCCCGGTCTGGGCGCTGCAGGTGCCGGCCAGGGCGTTGAGGTGGTTCATGTCCGTGGCGGCGGGCATGAAGGCCTTGGAGTCCCGGTACCAGGTGCTGCGGTCCACGAACTGCCGTACCCGGGGCATCAGCCAGTCGCCGTCGCTGCCGCCGGCGCCGCCCCGGGCGTCCAGATCCAGGTGGCCCGGGTGCAGGCCGTCGAGGGAGATGAAGATCAGGCGGGTGGGTGCGGGCGCAGCGCAGCCGGTGATGAAGGGACTGACGGGAAGCGCGGAGGCACCGATGGCTGCGCCCAGGCCTTTGATCATCGTCCGGCGATCCATGCCATCGGGGCGTCGTATCATCGCGCCGTCCGGTCCATCGTCATGAGCCACGAAGTCCCATATTCGGCGTCCTCGAACGTACGTACGCGACGGAAACCCGCCTTCTCGAAGGCGCGGATGGCCCGGGTGTTGCGGGTAGACGGGCAGATCATCAGCCCCGGGGCGTTCCCCTCTCCGAGCAACCTGCAGGTGAGTATTTCCAGTGCCCGTGGAGCGATACCTCGCCCCCTGTTGCCGGGTTCACCGATGGCGATATCCACGTCGACGGTGCCCTCGGGAATCTCCCCTAGTCCCGCGGCGTGCAATTCATCACGCCCCGGTGTCGACCAGCGTATGTAGCCCACGCCAGCGTCACCGATTCTGATCAAGGCATCGCCCCCGCAAGGATCTGGACGGAGCACCTCCTCGATCACTCCTTCGGCGTCACCCCACCAGCGGACCACATGCGGGGCATGTAGCCAATCTCGGATGGCATCGATGCCCTCCCTGGGATCGAAGTTCTCCAGGGAGATCCGGTCAGCTCCGGTCACAGATTCGCCTTTGTCTGGACACCTCACCGTGGGCAGCCCGCCGGTTATGTATCACGGGTGGCGAGTTCCGCCGTCTGGTTTCCTCGTTCACAAGTCACCGAGCCACCCAGGCCGCCATCAATCCCGCATCAACACGAAATTCAACGTGAGCGTCCCCGTCGGCTCGGCGCCGCTGACCTCGACGCAGCAGGCACGGAAGCCCCCTTCGAACGAGGCATGCAGTTCTGCGCCCACGTGCACTCGCTTGGGCCCGTTGCTCAGCAACGTGACTGCACCATATCCGCCGAGCCGCATGGCGGTGGTCGGGATCAAGAAGAGGAACCGCGGGCCTCCGTGGACGAGGATCCGGGTCTTTGCGCGGTCATTGTGCGCGCCGAAACCGATCTCGGCGCCGAGGCCGGTGAGGCCGTACTCCAGGTTGACCTGGGTCAAGCCGGCGGCGTTGAAGTAGCCGCGGACCTGGCTGTTGTGCGTTGCAGCGCTGCGCGGCAGGGTGCGCGCGTACCCGGCGGCGACCTCGGCCACGCCGTAATCCGAAAGCCATAACGGGACATACAGGCCTGCCCCGGCGCGGAACCATATGTGGTGGCCGCTGGTCGTCTCGCCGACTTGGTCCAGGCCGCTCTGATCCGATCCCTTGTCGTCGGCCAACGAGGGCGTGGGAAGCAACAGACACAAGGTCAGCGCAGCCGCCGATAGGTCATTACGGATGCGGGATTTACGCCGACGTACCGTGTCATCGCCATTGGTGGTCCGGGCATGCCCGGGCACGTAGGTCCTGGCCTGTGAAACAACAGCTGTGATTCTGGAACCAAGCTCTCTCACGATGATCCCTCGTGGCCCACTTCGATGCGAGGACCAGCCCAGGCTCCCGTCGTGTGTAGGCCTGTACCCCTGTAATCGACGCTAACAAGGCATCACGAGACAGTCCAGGATGATGATTCGCTGGCTCGGCTCCGTTGGTGGCGCTTCCGGCCGTGGAGATGAGTCATCTATGGACGCGTTGCGGCTATCCAACGCCCGGTCAGGCCCGAAGGGGCTGTCCACGGGCGGGCACTATCCATACTTCACTGATAAATCGGCGGTAGATCCCACTTCGAAGGGGACCCCCGCTCCGCATCACCCGCCACGAACCTCGTCCTCCCACCCGAGTAACGCTCCCTTGGCGATATCTTCTGGTGGTACACGTGTACCAGTTCGGCCGCGGCTGCACGCGCCTGTTCCACCATCTCCTCGCCGAAGTACTCACCCAGGCAACACCAGGAGCCGGCCGGCCCTTCGAACTCCTCCATGTAGTGGTTCTCGAGTTCGGCTCGGTCGCGGAAGATCGATACTTTGATGCCCAGCGGTTCGCCGGCCAGGCGGGTGACATTGATGGACCCGTCCCGGGCCCGCTGCAGGTGGATGACGTCGCGGTGGAGCATCTCGTGGTGGGCCCAACAGACAGTGACGAGGTTTTCAGGCCGGTGGCTGCCGCCCTCCGAGTACAGCTTCAGATGGTGCAGTTCGACATTCTTGCGGCACCCACAGCCGGGGACCTGGCACTTGCCATCGTCCCGGATGAGTACGGCGCGGCGCGTGGCGGGAGGGATGGTCCGCGAGAGGTGGCCCGTGTCCCCGTCGATGACCTGGGCGTCGCATTCGATCATGGCCCGCGTCTCGTCGTCGAGGAGCATCTTGCCGCGGCGGGTCTCGGCCCAGGCCTGTTCACATTCCGGGCACCGGTGTTCAATGATGCGGTAGTTCTCGTTGTAGGCGTTTTCTCCCCGCTGGGACTGGGTTTCGTCCGTTTGTTCAACATCGTCGCCACAAGGCTCTTGTAGCTCCCGTTCCGCCATGATCATAAGCAACTGGCTGGCGGAGATGTTGGGATCGTCGTAACGCTGGCGGACGGAGGTGAGGGCGCGCATCAGCTGCTCGAAGTGCACGGCGTCGAGCCGGATGCTAGCCCACACATAGTTGAACGGATCGACCTCGTCCTCGTCTTCCGGAGGGCCGTCGCCCCGGCGGCAGTCCCAGGCGCGGGCTTCCAGCTCGCGGCTGTTGTGTTGCCGGGCGAACTCAACCCACTCTGCATCGGTCTCTGGCGTGGCCACACCCGCAACCGTGCGGGCCTTGGTCCATCCCAGCAGCCCCTCGCGCATGGCCCAACGGCTGAAGCACACGTGGTTGTTGATATGCTTGTGCAGGAGGGTGGCCTGCTCGATTGGCTCGAGTGTGCTGGCTGGTATTTGCAGGGCCTGTGATTCGTGGCTGGCGGACTGCGTTTCCATGGTTTCCCCCCTGAGGTCGTGCTCCTCACTGGCTGTCAGTTAACAATCTGTCACATTGCAATAGTATCGTATCGGAGCGTCAGACCCTGACGCCGACCCCCATTGTTTCGTATATTATTAGATATTAAAGATGGGTATCCAATGGCGGTACAGTCGTCATCAAGGATTTAGGAGGACAGCCCCGGTACGGGCCATCCGATCCGGCAGATCTTCGTGGGCTGTACTATACTTGTTAGTCAGGAGTCCCAGAGGATGGCTCATAACAACTGGAGATCCAAGCTCGTGGTCTGCTTGGCAATCCCGGCCCTGCTCGGGAGTTGCTGGGGTTGTGTCAACCCTGACGACGACGACGGGGACAACGACACCGCCGATGATGACACCATCGACGACGATGACGACGCCAACGACGATGACGAATCCCACGACATCTCCACGATAGGGGCCGGTGTCCGGCACACGTGTACCCTGGAGGCCGACGGGACCGTTACCTGCTGGGGCTGTGAAGATGGCGGTCTGGATCCCGAGCTGTGCTTACCCCCGGCGGACGAGTTCCTCTTCATCGACGCCAGCCATGGCACCGTCTGCGGGATCACGTCCGTCGGAGACGCGGTCTGTTGGGGCAATGGGATTGCCGCCGAACCGCCGCAAGGCGCGTTCACGAAGCTCGCCATAGGAGCGGAACACGCCTGCGCGCTCGGGGACGATGGGACCCTCAGCTGCTGGGGTGAATACAACAATGGGATGACCGACCCTCCGACGGGCACGTTCGTCGATGTGGCGTCGGGTTGCTACCATTCCTGCGCCATGGACGGCACGGGCCAGCTGTCCTGCTGGGGACACAATGGAGACGGAGAGGTTTCAGATGCTCCGTCGGGGATTTACCGTCAGGTGGCAGCGGGTGCCGCGACCAGCTGTGCCATCGACGAGGCCCGAGAGATCGTGTGCTGGGGATCCAACCACGACGGCCTGACCGAGGCACCGGCGGGCTCGTTCGTGCATGTCACGATGGATGAGTACCACGCCTGCGCCATGACGACCTCGGGCGAGGTCCTCTGCTGGGGCCGAGACGACGAGGGCCAGGCCACGCCACCAGGGGACACGTTCACCGACATCGACGCCGGTGGGCTGCATACCTGCGGCACGACGACAGGTGGCGACCGGGTTTGCTGGGGTTCGGACGAGTATGGGCAGTCCAGTCCGCCTTGACGGTGACCTGCAGGTCACACACGAATCCGTCTACAACGTAGAAATTCACTGGTTATTCTTGGGATGAATTATCTCGTGTATTCGACACATGTGGATTCAGAAAGGATTTTGGGCGATCAGGACTGGACGCGGGAGCGCCCGGGAAGACGTCCCTAGGCCGGAGCCTAGGGACGAGGAAAAGGGCAAAGGCAAGGGCAAGGGCAAGGGAGTTCATTCCACCAAAGAGATCTCGATCAACCCAAGCAACTCCTCCCGCGAAAGCCCCGGCACCGTCTTGGCCACGAACCCCTGGTTGTGCGCGAACCGCACCATCGGGTGCTCCTGCAGGCAGCCAAAATCGATGCGTTCGTCGTCCTGGAATCGGCTGAGGGCCGAGCCGTAGGGCTTGCGGGAATCGCGGGACACGGACGCGGCGACGATACCCTCGTTGCTAGCCTGCCACTCGTCGCGCAGCTGGTCCGAGACCTCGTCGGGGACCGTGGTGCCGTGGACCATGATCGGGATCCCGCGCATGAACACCACCTCGGTGACCTCGCGGGCGGCGTGGAGGCGCTCCTGGAAGACCCGCGTAGCCCGCACGACGCCATCCGCCATCACCATCACGGCGGTGACCAGCTGGGGATCCACCTCCCCCTCCCCTTGCTCGCGCCAAAGATGAGTCAGGCCGATCTCGAAGGGGGAGTCCAGCTCCGGCGGCAACCGATTGCCGATGCCCAGGCTGCGGGCCAGCTGGACCGGGCCCTTGGAGTCGATGCCCACCTGGGCCTCGTACCAGGGGCTGGTGCTCAGCAGCTCGGCCAGGCCCAGGTGCTCGGAGACCAGGGACAGGGCGCAGATGGGGGGGGCGTCCCGGGGGAACTGGTGGTGGTCGAAGTTGCGCAGCTCCGGCTGGTGCTGGAGGCCGATGTCCACCACCCAGACGTCCGGGTCGGCGAGTTCTTCTTCTGTAGGGCGACGGCGGTGGACGGGGAGGAGGCCCCGCTCCTGGCAGATCAGGCCGGTGGAGAGGATCTCGTCCATGTGGGCGCCGCCGGGGTGCACGATGATGAATTCGGTCATGACTACCTACCTTAGGGTAATTGTCGACAAATAGAGAATCTCCGGGGACAGGTCTATAGTGGTGCGCACCTGGGAGGGTCAGATGGCCAAGATCGCGGTTCTGTATTGCAAGAAGGTGAAGGACGTCTCCTGCATCGCCTGCATCAAGTGCTACAAGGGCATGAAGGAGGGGAACGGGGAATACGGCCAGCACGACGAGATCGAGCTGGTGGCGATGACCGACTGCGGGGACTGCCCCGGGGTGCTGGTGCCCAAGGTCAAGGTCATCAAAGAGATGACCACCGCCATGGGCCAGGAGCTGGACGTGATCCACCTGGGCACCTGCATGAAGCTGGCGATGGAGACGGCCGAGTGCCCCATCGATCTGGATCACATCCAGCCGATCCTGGAGGCCAAGTTCGGCATCAAGGTCGTGCTAGGTACGCACTCTTACTAGAATCACTCCAGCTGTAGGAGTGACCCCATGTTCGCCGACCTCGCGCTCCGCGACACCCTCAAACTGCGCCTGTTCGCCTGGCTGAAGATCCCGCTGGTGGCCTACCTGCGCCCCACCCTGGTCCGCCTCGACGACGACGGGGCGGTGATGCGCATCCCCTTTGGCCGGCGGGCCCGCAATCACGTGGGATCCATGTACTTCGGCACCCTGGCCATCGGCGCCGACGCGGTCATCGGGGCGCTGGCGATCCGGCTGATCCGGGCCAGCGGTGAGCGGGTGATGTTCGTGTTCAAGGACTTCCAGGCCGATTTCCACAAGCGGGCCGACGGGGACGTGCACTTCCACTTCGACGAGGCCGAGCCCCTCAAACAGGTGCTCCAGGAGACCATCGCCACGGGGGAACGCTGCGAAGCTCCCCTGCACTGCCGGGCCCTGGTGCCGGACCGCTACGGCGACGAGCCGGTGGCCACCTTCCGGCTCACGATTTCGATGAAGAGGCTATCCTGATCCGGACGAGGAGTCCGCGTGTCCAGAGCCCATCCCATCACCCTGTGCCTGGCCCTGGTGCTGGCGATTCCATCCTTCGCCCAGGAAGCAGCCCCCTCGATGACCGTGTTCCCGGCCCTGGGCGGGGAGAACCTGGCCGGGGATGCCGTCACCCTGCCCGCCGGTTTCACCGGGGAACGTAACCTGGTCTTCCTGAGCTTCGCCCGCAAGCACCAGGACGACGTGAACAGCTGGATCGAGACCGCCGACGCGCTGCAGCGCGCCTTGCCCGGGTTCCGCCACTACCAGGTGCTGGCCTTCGGGGACGTCCCCAAACCGCTGCACAAGATCATCAAGCCCTCCATGCGCAAGACCTACCCTACCCCCGAGGCGCAGGCCCGCTACATCCTGGCCAACGCCGGCTCGGACGAGTTCATCGAGGCCCTCGGGATCACGGACGCCAGCCAGACGCTGCTGGTGCTGCTGGACGGGGATGGCAAGGTGTTGTGGAGCATCCGCGGGCCGGCCACGGACGAGGGGCTGGAGAGCTTGCGTGCCGCGGCAGCGCGGTGATGACGGCTACTTGTTCTGCCGCCGACGCCCCTCCTTGACCAGATCCCCCACCGTGTCGGGCAGCGTGGTGGTGGTGACGACCATGCCCAGCTTCTCGGGGATCTCGCCGCCGGAGACGGAGCAGATGGTGTAGCGCACCTCGGTGTTGCCCCCCTCGAGGCCGGTGAACTCCCATGCGCCGGCGTTGACCGGCGGCTCGATGGCCTTGGGGTGGGCCTCGATGACCGACTGGTACGTCTCCGCGTGGGCGCCGCCCTCGATGAGCCGCTCCCACACGAACGCCACGGTGGCGCCGTTACGTTCCACATGGCCGCGCATGAACCAGAAGCGGTCCTTGCTCATCGTCCAGGCCGGCACGTCCAGCAGCTGGTAGTACTCCAGCACGTCCCCCTGCTTGGACAGCGTCTCCGCCTCGCTGACCCCCGCCGAGGACCAGTGAATGGCCGATTCTATGTCCATCGAGACCTGCAGCAGGATGTCGGCCCGCACGTCCACCGTGGCGATGCCCTGGAAGCAGTACACCTCGTCGAGCATGGTGCGCTTGACCACCACCTCGCCGGCGTCGTCGTGCTTGCGGGTGCCGTGCTCGACCCAATCGTCGACCGCCTTGATCTCAGCCCACGTGGGGTCGGCCAGGGCCGTCCCGGACCAGGCCAGCGTCAACATCGCGGCGACCAATACCCATCTCAAAACCATCGGAGCCTCCTGAGTGACACCAAACTGAATGATGAATTCTGAAGGCGCATCTTACACCCCCTTGACCAATGCACCACCCGCCACTTGCGCGCGGTGGCCTGCGGGGGCGTCCCCCAGCGGCTCCAGGGCCGGGCCCACCGGCTCGGCGTAGATGTACTTCTGCTGGTCGTGGCGGAAGGTCTTGTCCCCCTTCTGAGGCTCCAGTCCGACACCCACGAGCATGTGGTTACGCACGTAGCACACGGCCACGGGCAGGTCCGGGTCGTGGGCCTTGAGGATGGCCAGGAACAACACGGACTTGCCGTCGCAGTCCCCCTTGTTGCGCGCCAGTAGCGCCATGGGCCGGCGGTAGCCCGCGTCCTTGCCGCGGGCCTTCTTCTCGTAAGGGATGCTCTGTACGAAGGACAGGGCCCGCTCGACGAACTCCCGGTCGCTGGAGGTGCCCTTGGCCAGGGCCGCGGCCACCGGCTCCATGTCGTCGGCGTAATCGCCCACCAACCGGGCGTGGTCGAAGGAGAGCTTGTTCTTCTTGAGCCGGAAATAGCCCCGCTTCGCCAAGAACTCGTCCAGGGCCTGCTGCTCCACCTCCTTGGCCCCCTTGAGGGCCTTCTTCATGGCGGCGCGATTCCTGCCGCTGACCCGGATGCGCACCACCCCCTTCTTGGCGCTGACAGTGAGCTTGGTGCCCTTACCGAGGGTCTTGGCGTACTTCTTGATGGCGGCGGCCTTGTACTCGGCGGCCTTCTGCTCGGGGTAGCCGGTGTTCTTGGCCAGGTCCCGCTTGGTGGCCGAAGCGGGCAAGTCGAAGCGCACGGTCCGCTTGCTGCCGCCCACGTCCTTCCAGCGGACCTTGAAGCTGTACTCGGTCTTGCCCTTGTCGAGCTCGAAGAGGGTCTGCTTGCTCTTGGATCCCTTGGCCCCCGCCGGCGCCACCAGCGCGACGGAGAACAGGCAGACGAAGAGGAACGGAGTCAGGCGTCCCATGGATACCTCCTTGCCAGTAGACGGACCGGGAGCCGCTATTGTTCGAGCACCCGGCAGAAATCGGTGTGGAAGTCCCGGGCCTCGGTAGCCGTGATCCGCAGTTCCACCAGAATCTCGGTGGACACGCCCGGGCTCACCAGCTCGCAGGCGCCGCCGAAAAGCTGCTTGGACAGGGTCTCGGCGTTGGTCGCCATCGCCTCGACGGCGCCCTTCTCCAACTCTTCGGGGCTCAGGGTGCCGTCGTCGTACATGGGGCGCCAGTCGTCGGCCACCTCCGAGGGCACCGGGTCCACGTCCCCCACCCCCAAGAACGCCTTGAACTCGGCGATGAATTTGTCCTGTTGCTCCAAAAACGGCAGGTGGCCACAGTCGTCCAACTCCACCAGCTTGGCCTTGGGCAGCGCGGCGGCCAGCTCACGGGTGGCCTCGGGGCGGGTGGTGGTGTCCTGCAGCCCCTGGATCATCAAAAACGGCACCTCCTTGAGGGCGTCCGCCGCCTCGATGCTGCGGTACTCCAGCCCCGGCTTGCCGCGCACATCCTCGGTGACCGCCGCCAGCAACAGGTCCTTGGCCGTCGGCTGGGTGTCGCCGTACATCTCCTGCAGCAGGTCCTTGTAGCCAGCGCTGGATGAGGCATCGGCGCTGAGGGTGAACCCCCGCCGGCAGGCCTCGGCCTTGAGGCACATGGGGGACTCCCTGCGCGCCTGGGCGGCCAGGCCCAGCTCCAGGGCGTTGTAAGCCTCCTTGGCCACGAGCTTCTCGAAGCGCATACGGGAGGTGGGCGAGGAGACGGCCGTGGACAGCGCCTCGAAGTCCTGCCGGATGGTGCGGGCCTGATCGCTGAGCCCGGCCACCCACACGACGCCGCTGACCTCCTGGGGATGGAGGGCGGCGTACTCCAGCATCACGGTGGCGCCCACGGTATGGCCGAACAGGTAAGGCTTGTCGATCTTCAGTTCGGCGACCAGCGCCTCGATGTCGGCGACCCGCTCGGTGGTGAGGTGATGATTGCCGGCGGGCTTGAAATAGATGACGTCGTAGGACGGCTCCACCCAACGCCCGAACCACTCGATGCAAAACGGACCGCCCAGGACCAGCAGCACCGGCTTGCCCGGGCCCGCACCGCGGCGCAGGTATGGGATGACCGACGTCACCTCTCCTTCCGTGCGCTCCACGTGGCCGATGCTCTCGAAGAACTCCGCGGTATCGCTGGCGGGCTCCGCCACCGGCTCCTCGGCCGGAGTCTCGCCGTTGCCGCAGGCGCCGCAGAACAGAATGGCCAGGGCTGCGATCACCGGGGGCCAGATCAATCGGCTTGTCATGTGTCCTCCATCGCCGCATGGTATCGCGCGCAGCTCGGGCTTGCATGGTCTCGCCAATCCGCTATTGATGAATCACATTCAAAATTGGAGGCTGACGGTGCTCAAGATACTCAACGGTTCCGTGATGGTACTGGTTGCACTCCTGGCCGGATGCCCGGGCATGGATGATCCGGTCGACGACGACTCGGCGGACGAACCCACCGAGTACGAAGGGGACGTCGGCGCTGTGAACCATGTCGGCCCCCTGGGGGGCGAGGTCACCCATCTGGCCGAGGATCCGTCCGCCCCCGGCCACCTGTTCGCCACCGTTAGCGGCGTGCTGTACGAGTCGGACGACGAGGGCGCCACGTGGAGCCAGTCCCCCTTCGACAACTCGACGCTCAACACGGACTGCGAGTTGGTGTTCACCGTGATGTTCACCGACGACGGCACCCTCTACCTGGGCACGGAGACCAAGGTCTACCGCTCGGTGGACGGCGGCGAGACCTTCGACTCCATCACCTACAACCTCCCCGGCGGGTACACCTACGCTCTGGCCTGGATGGACGGCGAACCCGCCACGCTGTGGGCCGGTCTGTGGCTCAATCCCACCACCCCGCTGTGGTCCCTCGCCGAGGGGGAGACGTCGTGGCAAGGCCACACGCCGCCCGCGCCGTGGGAGGAGATCGGGATCACCGACGTGGCGGCCGCGGCCGACGGGCTGCTGCTGGCGACCTGGACCGACTCGGGATTTGCCGTGGGCGGCGGCGTGCTGCGCTTCGATCCGGCCCTGGAACAGTTCGAGGCCACCGGGGCGCTGCCCGACAGCCCGTTCTACCGGGTGGAGGCCCACGAGGATCTGGTTCTGGTAGCCGGGGGGAACATGTTCGGGTCCCTCACGGCCGGCGTGTACTCCTCCGCCGACGTGGGGGACAGCTGGACCCGCGAGGACGACGGCTGGACCGAGCTGTACGCCACGGAGGTGACCCGGCTGGAAGACGGCTCCCTGCTGGCCGGCTCCTACATGCACGGACTGATGGAGGCCGACGGCCCGGGCGGGGCCTGGACACCTGTGGAGGCCTACGACGGGTACTCGTTCCTCAGCGTGCTACAGACCGCGTCGGGCACGCGCCTGGGCGGGATGGAGGTCCAGGGCATCGTGGCCAGCGCCGACGGCGAGAGCTGGGCCGCCTCCAGCGACGGCATCGAGCAGATGATCCTCGACGACGCCGGGGCCGACCCGGCGGACCGGGACCGGATGCTGGCCATCTCCTCGGGCCAGAACACGGGGATCGCCCTGGCCACCGACGACGGCGGCGCCCACTGGAACGGCATCCCCGCCCTCCCCAATCCCCGCTACAGCATGATCACCATCCGCCCCTCCGGCCGCTGGTACGCGGGCATGGACGGGCCCATCTCCTACGGCGACGACGGCCTGTACGTGTCCGAGGACCAGGGGGAGACGTTCCGGTTCCTGGGGCCGCTGGGGGACGACCACGCCACCCACACCATCACCGACGTGTTCGACTCGGCCGACGGCCAGCGGCTGGTGGCGGTGGGGCAGTACTTCTCGCCGGCGACAGTGCTGGTGATGACCTCCGACGACGGCGGCGAGAACTGGGAGACCGCGTACGAGGCCGGGGAGGAGACCAACGGCTACGCCGGACGGATCAGCGGCATGGGCGGGGCCGGGCTGCTGGTCCCCGTCTATCAGCTGGACGGCGGGCTGCTGCACATCGACGAGCAGGGTGGCTCCGAGCTGCTGGAGGTTGAGGGGGCTGTGCTGGGAGCCATGGACGGTGGCAGCTGCCGCGGCGGTGAGGCCTACTACGCGCTGGTCCAGCTGGACGAGGACGACCTCTACACGGTGGCCATCCAGCGCAGCGAGGACGCGGGCCAGAGCTGGGAGCTGCTGGAGGAGTTCGGGGCCAACCCGGCGGCGATGGGAGCCTACGGGGTCCAGCTGGTCGTGCACCCGTCCGACTGCCAGGTGCTCGTGCTCGCCAACGGCGATGTGGTGCGTTACTCCCTGGATGGCGGCGACAGCTGGGAGACGCTGGCGGAGGCCGCCCGGCTGCCGCTGATCCGCAACTTGCGGCTGGTGCCGCTGGCCGACGGCGAGGCGATGATCCTGGCTGCCGGCCTGGGTGGGGTGCTCACCATCGAGCTACCGGCCAGCCCTCTGTAGCCCGGATCCGCGGCCCATCGCCCCGGGACGAATGAATCCCAATCAGTCCTGTAACCGGACGTTTTATCTGGCCATTTCCCACAAACAACGCCGATCACAGACCGAATCCCTAGACTACGGTCTTTGCCTGTGCTTGACTGTGCGGCGTTTCGACACGGCGAAGGACGATCAGAATGCTCTATCTGCACGGTATCGGGCACTTCCACCCCGAGAACGAGATCAGCAACCAATTCCTGACGGACCTCGACATCGGCACGAACGACAAGTGGATCGTCGATCGTACCGGGATCCACAGCCGGCGCACGGTGCTGGATCTGGACTACATCATCGAGACCAAGAACGCCGACACCCGCGGCGCCACCGAGGCCTGCCAGTACAACAACGCCCAGCTGGCCGCCCGCGCGGGGCAGCTGGCCATGGAGCGGGCTGGCGTCGGGCCTGAGGACATCGGGCTGATCATCGGCGGCGGCTCCGTTCCGGACTACGGCACCCCGGCCGAAGCGGCGATGGTCGCAAACGAGCTGGGCATCGAGTGCACCGCTTTCGACCTGCGCTCCGCCTGCACCAGCTTCGGCGTGGCCCTGTGGTTCCTCAAGCGGATGAAGGAGGAGGAGCTGCCCCCCTACGTGATGATCGCCATGGCCGAGACGGTGACCCGTTCGGTGGACTACAGCGATCGGGCGGCGGCGGTGCTCTGGGGTGACGCGGGCATGGCGGCGGTGGTCTCCACCCGGCCTGGAAGGGCGGAGATCCTGCCTCAGGTGCTGGACAGCCGGCCCTCCGGCCACGACAAGGTCATCGTGCCGTGGGCCGGGTACTTCGCCCAGGAGGGCCGCACGGTCCAGACCTACGCCATCAAGACCACGTCGCGGTTGCTCAACGAGCTCCGGGATATGTACGGCGAGGAGGCCGGCGAGCAGTTCTACTTCATCGGCCACCAGGCCAACCTGCGCATGCTGGAGAATGTCTGTAAACGCAGCGGGCTCCCCAGGGAACAGCACCTGCACAACTGCGGGCAGTACGGCAACACGGCCACCGCCGGCTCGCCCTCGACGATGAGCCAGAACTGGGACCGCTTCAAGGCCGGCGATCACGTGGCGGTGGTGGGGGTCGGTGCCGGGCTGACCTGGACGTCGACGATGTTCCGTTTCCAGAGCTAGCTTCTAGAACACTTCCGTTCCCGTCCCCGCACCCTCCACGACATCGTAGCGATGGTTGATCTCCAACCCGGTGATGGTCTCGGTGCTGCCGCCGGGCCAGCGGATGGTCAGCTCGTCGATGGTGGGCACGTCTGCCAAGCCGAAGTGCACGACGTTGGATTTGTGGCTGTAGGAGCTGCCGTAGTGGCCCTGCACCTCGCGGATCTGGGTGACGCCGCCGGCGGTGAGCGTGACCCGGGCACCCAGGGCTTCGCTGTTCCCGGAGGTGCCCTCCAGCCGTAGCTGCAGCCAGTTGTGGTCCTGGCCCACCTCGTTGACGAACAGGTGCACGTAGGGGCTGCCGGCGGCGGCGGCCACCACCAGGTCCAGGTCGCCGTCGCTGTCGATATCGGACCACACCGGGGTGATGGAGCGGTGTACGTGCACGCCGGTCTGGTATGTGATGTCGGTGAAGCCGTCCTCGCCGTCGTTGCGGTGGAAGCGGCCGAAGTGGGTCTGGTAGAGGGACGCCACGTAGATGTCCAGATCCATGTCGTGGTCGAAGTCGGCGAAGGCGGCGTTCTCGTCCCCTTCGTCGTAGACGAAGCCCAGCTCGGCGAACTGGTTGTCGAACGTGTAGTCCGGGGCGCCGTTGCTCACCAGCATCATGGACGGATCGGCCCACGGGTAGTCGCGGGGGTGGGCCAGGTTACACACGAAGGCGTCCATGTCGCCGTCGTTGTCGATGTCCCCCCAGTCGCCGCCGTAGCTGTGCCCGCCGGTGAGGTCCGAGTTGCCGTTGGGGATGTCGTCGAAGGCGGCGCCCTTGTCCTCGGCCACGTCGATGAAGGTGCCGTCGCCTTGGTTCTCCCACAGCTGGTTGGGGTACAGGTGGTAGTTGCTCACGTAGATGTCCTGCAGGCCGTCGTCGTTGTAGTCGATCCAGCCGATGCCGTAGACCGAGTAGGCCGTCTCCAGTACCAGTCCGGCGGGCTCCTGCTGGTCCACGAAGGTGCCGTCGCCGTTGCCGACGAAGTAGCGGTCCTGCTCGGCCCGGTCGTAGGGGTAGGTGCGCAGCCAGTTGCCCCAGTACAGGTCCAGGTAACCGTCGCCGTCGCCGTCGCCGAAGGCGCCGGTGGTGCTCTGGTCCAGCGCCTCCACGCCGGAGTTTTCCACCAAGCTGAACTGCCCCGAGCCGTCATTGAGCAGGATGCGGTTGACGTAGTCGTCGTCCGCCACCTGGTCGCAGTCGTTGTCCATGGCGTCGTGCAGTTCCGGAGCGCCGGGGTAGACGGTGTCGCGGGTGTCGTCGCAATCGCCCTGGGCGGTGCTGAAGCCGTCGCCGTCGTTGTCCTCCAGCCCGGCGCCGCTGTCCGCCACGCCGTCGCAGTCGTCGTCGATGCCGTTGTCACCGCCGTCGGTGGCGGAAGGGCGGATGGACGGGTCGTTGTCGTCGCAGTCGGTCCAGGCGATGGGGGTGCCGTCCCCGTCGGCGTCGGTCATGTCCGTGCCGTCGTCGGTCTGGCCGTCGCAGTCGTCGTCGATGCCGTTGTCCATGATCTCCGTGGCGCCGGGGTAGATGTCCGCGTTGCGGTCGTGGCAGTCGCCGTCGGCGATGCTGATGCCGTCGCCGTCGGTGTCCGAGGTGTCCGTGCCGTCGTCGGCGATCTCGTCGCAGTCGTCGTCGATGCCGTTGGCGAACAGCTCGTCCTCGTTGGGGCCCACGTCCTGGTCCGTGTCGTTGCAGTCCCCCTCGGCGATGGTGACCCCGTCCTGGTCGCCGTCGGCGCTGACGGAGAAGCCGACGAAGGCGTCCACGGCGCCGTCGTTGTCCACGTCGCCGAAGACCATCAGCCCGGCGCCGGCCGCGTCGGGGAACGGATCGAAGCCGGGGGCGGAGAATCCACCCACACCGTCGCCCAGGAACAGCTGGGGGCCGCCGGAGTGCAGCACCAGATCATCGTTCCCGTCGCCGTCGAGATCGGTGAATGCGGCCCGGGACGAGCTGACCTCGGCGATGGGCTGGCTGGTGTCCTCGCTGAACCAGCGTTCGTCCCAGCTGCAGAAGTAGTTGCCCGCCAGCTCCAGGCGGAAGTTGCCCTCGGTGCCGAAGGGGTAATACTCGCCGGGGATCAACATCAGGCCCAGGTTGAGTTCGCCCTCGGGGATGTCCTCCATGGCCAGGTAGGGGCCGCTGCCGGTCTGCTCGACGACGATAGTGTAGTTCTCGTTGGGGGTCAGGAAGACCTCGGCGTCGGTGACGTCGATCTCGATCCACTCGTCCGCGTCCGGGTCCTCCACCTCCACCTCGATGGGATCCAGCAGGTCCCCCACCGGGGCGTCTTCCGGCACGCCGACGGCAGCGTAGGAGTGGCCCAGCATGGTCGTCAGCCGCACGGTCACCGGGCCACCGTTGCCCGCAAATGCGGCCCGGATGTGGGTCACCTGGAAGGGGTGGTCGGGGATGACCTTCTGGGACAGGTAGGTGCCCTCGGAGACGTTCTGTGACGAGTAGTAGCCCGAATAATCGCCGGTCTTCTCCCCCACCTTGGCCGGGATCAGGTCGTCTTCCCAGTAGGTGTCGCCGCAGTATTCGGCAAAGGGCAGCACGACGTCGTCGTCATCGCCGATCGCGCTGTCGTCGTCCGCGGGATCGACCCCTTTGCACCCGCCCAAGACCAACATAGCGAGGACTCCGAGCCACCACAGATGTGCGTATTTCATGTGATCACCTCTCGCAGCAGACCCAAAACAAGCACTTTTTTACATTATTTTTTTGTATTCTGGCACGCTGGAAGAGGTGGGTGTGTAGAGATGGAGGTTAGACGGCTTGTCTACCGGTGCGCCACACAACACCCGGCCCACCTGGATCCTTGCTGCTGGATTAGCTTCCCTGCTCCTGTTCGATCTACCGTCTCGCGCCGATGATCCGGCCGACGACTACGAAAAAAACAAGGAGGTGGAGCTGCGGCGCGCGGCCATGGTGGACCTGGAGCGGCGATTCCCACGCACCCGTACCGACAACCGCACGCTCAAGTACCACGCCTTCACCGAGCCCTACCTCACCGACTCCCCCTGGATCGTCAACTACGTCCAGCTGCGCATCGGGCCGGGCCTGACCGTGGTCCCCAGGCGGCCCGAATACCAGATCGAGACGCCCGTGCTGGGCTATGCGGGAGGGCTGTTGTCGCTGGGGTTCGGCCTGGTGCTCCACGAACGGATCGGGATCGACGGCCGCCTGGAAACTCAGGCCTCCGTGGGGACGAGTTCCCTGAGCCTGTACTACGTGGGCGCCGACATCGCCGCATCATGGGACTGGCGGCTGAGCTTCCGGATCCTGCGGCGGGAACAGGCCGGCTTCCAGCTCACCGCGGCCATCAAGACCCGCGGCTACATCGACCGCGCCATCGAACCGGAGCGCCTCGAGGAGTCCATCGATGTGCAGCAGGCGGAGACCCTCAGACAGCAGGCCCTCGACGGCGAGGTGCCCTGGCACCTGTTGACCAACGAGCGGCTGGTCCTGGGCGGCGGCTCCCTGTCGGCAGGCAAGGCCTTCGGCCGGCACCTGTCCCTCCAGGCCGCCGTGGAGGTGATGGCCGGCAAGCACCTGAGCCAGTTCGCCTGGGAACGGGAACGGTACCGTTCCCTGCGCGTTGGCGGCGGCGTGACGGCGACCGTGGACGGCTGGCCCCACTTCCCCGCCGCGCTGGTGGTGGAATACCGGGGCGTGCAGCGCTGGGAGTGGGACGGGGATGGCAGCCACAGCAGCAACCGCCACCGCATGGCCGCCGGCGTCTACCACACCCTGAGGCAGAAGACCTCCCCGGGCCTGGTGCTGTCGTGGCCCCTGACCAGCCCCACCAAGGCGTCGGAGCGGCTGTTCTGGGCGGTGGTCGTGCTCAAGGGGTACTGGGAGTAAAAAAACGTACCCAACTCGGATTCCCTCCCGTCGTACCCTCTAGACAAGGTGATAAAGCTGTCTCCCCATTCTGCCGAGATCGAAGCGCAGCAGATCGAAGCCCTGGTCGTGAAGGCCATCGAGGGTGATCGATCGGCCCGCGACGATCTGGCCCGGCGCTGCTTGCCCCGTGTGCGCAGGACGGTGATCCTGAGCTTCGGCTACAGCCCGGACGTGGACGATCTCGTGCAGACGGCCATGACCCGGATCTTCGCCAACCTGGAGAGCTACCAGAACATGTCCCGATTCTGGGGCTGGGTGGACCGCATCACCATCAACGTCATCCGCGACCATTTCCGGCAAAAACGCTGGACGGTGTTCACCTCCTTCAACGAGGAGGACGCACGGCACCAAGCGCCCCGGGACAGCTGGCCCGACCGGGAGTCGGACCAGCAGCGGATCCTGACCCAGCTCGCCGGACACTTCGAGCGCATCAAGCCCCGCTTCCGGCTGCCATTGGTGTTGTTCGTGCTGCAGGGCTACACGGTCCCGGAGATCGCGACCATGCTGGACGAGAACATTCACACGACCAAGAAGCGTGTGCTGCGGGGCAGGCGCAAGCTGATCAAGCAGCTGCGCCACGATCCGGTATGCCGCGAGGCGATGCGGGAGCTGTGCCCATGACTGCGCGCGCGTGCAAACAAGCTCGAACGTGGCTGGAGCAGCGGGCTCTGGGCGAACTCGACGGGGCCAGCTCGGCGGCGCTGGACCTGCACCTGCAGGCCTGCGCGGACTGCCGCGAGGAGCAGGCGATCTGGCAGGACCTGGGCCAGGCGGCTCAGACGGCCCCGCTGGACCCGCTCACGCCCCTGGCCGAGCGGCGGTTGATCTCGGGGCTGTCCCCGGTGCGCCCCACACCGCAGAGTGGATCGCGGCGCGTGTGGAAGATTGGATTGGCGGGGGCTGCGGTGGGTGCCGCGGCGGTGCTGGCGGTGGTGTTCGGGCTGCGCTTCATGGCGGAACCCGAGCCCTCGACGCCGGCACCACTGGCCGAAACGGTGGAGGGACCGGACGCGGCCGACGTGGCACCCACTCCTCTGCCCCCCCCGGTTGTGCAAGGTGACAGCAAGCCCTCGCGGATAGGCGATCGGCTGGCCATCCGCGGCGCGGCTGACGGCACGGCCCTATGGCTACGGGACGGCGCCCAGGTCCAGGTGCTGCGCAACGACTCCCTCGAGGCGCATTTCCGTATCGATGGCGGCTACGTGCTGGCGGAGGTCGGGGCCAACGAGCCCGGATACCGGTTCACGGTGGACACCACCACGGTGCGTGCCGTCGCCCGCGGGACGGTGTTCTCGGTTGAGGCCAGGGCGGGCGGCGACGACGTCGTGCGCGTCGTCGAGGGTGCCGTGGACGTCTCACGGCTGGAATCCGTCGACATGCCCGTGCCGGTTGTCTCCGGGGAACAGGCCACCCGAGACCTGATGTACGCGCTGCAGGCGAATCGGTCGGCCATCGAACGCGACCTGGCCTTCCTGGTGACCGGGGTGCTGCAGCCCGCCCTGGTTCCCCGGGCGAAGGGCTCCGGTGTGGCGGCCACGCCCCAGCTCTCGGCCGAGGTAGTCGCCCCGCCCGAGAAGACCGACGCGCAACAGGCCATCGTGGAGGGCCGCCTGGACGATGCCGTGCTGCTGGCCCGGGTCCAGGTGGAGGACCAGCCGGACAACCCACAGACCGTCGAGACGCTGACGATGCTGGCCCAGGCGCTGCGCCGCAGCCACCGCTACGGCCCGGCGTGCGACGTCTACCAGGAGCTCATCGACACCTACCCCGGGACCGTGGCCGCGGCCAACGGCCAGGTGGCCATGGGGCAGCTGGAACTGAGCGCCCTGGACCGGCCAGAAGATGCGCTGGGCCAGTTCGAAGGCTACCTGGCCGGCTCCCCCGACGGGATGCTGGCCGCCGAGGCCCGGCTGGGGCAGATCCGCTCGCTGGCCGCCCTGGGCCGGCACCAGGCAGTCATCGATGCGGTGGGGGCCTATCGCATCGATCACCCGCAGGGGTCGGCCCTACCCGAGGTGCTGCTCTTCCGGGCGGAAGCCCATCGAGCGCTGGGTGCGGGCGACGCGGCCTGCCTGGACTACCGTGCCATCGTCGAGTCGTGGCCCGCAGCACCCCAGGCCCCGACGGCGCGGCAGGGGCTTGCCGGCTGTGACGGAACCCCAGATCATTAGCGTGCGGGAATTTTGAACGCTTCGAGATCGGGGATCACCGTGCGCGTCTGGCTGTTGACGACCTTGCTGCTCGTGGCCATCGCAGCCACCACGAACGCAGCCGCTCAGTCCAACGCCACGGTGGTGCTGATCCACACGGCCGACGAGCCGGCCCACGAACCGCTATGGCAGCTCCAGCTGGCGGTGGAGGCCCACTTCAGCTCCCTGCCGGTGGTCGTGACCACCGCGGCGTACGAGGGGGAGGCCATCACCGTGGGGGTGGCCCGGGAAATCCTCGAGCAACAGGGCGCGCTGTCCGCGGCCTGGCTGGCGGCGGATCGGGAAACCTTCCACACCTTCACACCGTCCCTGGGAGATCGGTCCCACCCCCACGAACTACCCGCCGCCGGGGAGGCCTGGGCCAGCCGCTGCGAGGTCTTCGCCTCCGCCTGGCTGCCGGAGCTGGAGCCGCTGTTGAGGGCCCCTGTCGAACCCGACCAGCCGGACGAATTGGATGACCTGGACGTCGAGCCGGTGCCCCCCGAACTCCCATCGCGGGTTGGGCCAAGGGGGGTGGTCTCGCTGGCCTACCTACCCATGCCCGTGGACGGCCCCTTGATCTACCGCAGCGGCGTGAGCCTCGGCGGCGGGGTGCGCCTCGGCGGGCGCGTCGAGGTGGCCTTCGAGTTCAACGCCATGCAGCCCATCCCCCTGGGTGTTTCCGGCAGCGATGCCAGGCTGGCCCGCTACCCGCTGCGGCTCGGCGCGGCGGCCCTGTGGCCTGTGGGGCGCCTCGAACTGGGCTTCGTGGCAGCCTTCGTGCTGGAGCTCTGGCAGGTGCAGGCGCTGGGTTACGCGACGGAGGACGAGGCGGCGACCCGGCTCCACGCCGATCCGGCGGCCAGCCTCGCGTTCCGCGCCCGTCTGCCGGTTCTTCCTGGGCTGGCGTTCTACGCTGACGCGGGGGGCGACCTGTTCTTCGGTGCTGATCCGTTCACGCTGGACGGTGGTTCGCTGACTCTTTTCGAACGGAAGGTGCTGCAGCCGCGTCTGGCGGTAGGGGCAGCGTTTTCGTGGGGCGTCAACAGGCGCTGACCTCGTAGTTGATATCGATGACGACGTCCTCTGCGGGGATGTAATCCTGCTCGAACACCACCGCGTTGATTATGGGGTCGAAGTACCATCCGGACGTCAGCGGGATGCCGTCCAAGAGGACCTCGATGGTCCCTTCGATGGCCGTCGAGTTCAACTCGAAGGTGTCCGACCAGCTCAAGACCGGGACGCCGGCCATGGTCAGCACCGGCAGCCAGTCTGCGTCGCAGATGGAGATATCGTCGCCATTCGTGCCCGCGATGACGTCCGCGAGGATGGGCGCCGCCGTGGCTCCGGCACAGCCGGACACCCCGCCGGTGAGGCCGCTGACGGTCACCCAGCTTGGATCGGCCTTGAGCGCCTGTAGATCGCTGATCCAGTCCGCGGCGGTGCCGCCAGATGCGTCGTCCTCGTCGGTGACGACGATCAGCGCCAGCCCCGCGTCGGCCCGCACGAATCCTTCGTTGCTGCCCCCCGGATCGATCAGCGGCGAGGTCACCGCGTCGTACCCGTACTGCAGGGGCATCTCCATTCCGCCGCCGTCGGTCCCGACCAGAAATGCAGAGGCCAGCTCCGACGCCAGATCGGGGGTGGTGGGATCCATCACGCCGTAGCCCTGCAAGGCCCCGTTGTCCGTCGTCACCACGCCCATGTGGAAATCCACGTTCCAGGACGAGAAGTGATCCAGGAAATCGGTGACGTTCGCGGCCAGGCTGGACTGCTCGTCCATCATCGAGCAGCTGTTGTCGACCACCCACAGGATGTCCTTCTTGTGGTTGACCGTCTGGACGAACTGATCGCTGGTGGATCCGCCGGAGATGCCCACGCCGGTGACCGGCTGGTTGAGGGCTGGGTAGTCGGAGTGGCTCGTGGTGACCTCGATGGTGGCCGGCTGCTCCCCCAGCGTTTGCGGGTCGAACTGGACGTGGAGCGTGGCCGAGCCCCCCGGTGCGAGGGCCTGATCCCATCCGCCGTCGATGGTGACGTAGTAGTCGCCAGCGGGATCCGTGGCCCCGCCGGTCACTGTCACGCTCTCGTCGCTGCCGTTGACGACGTCCATCAACAGCTCGCTCGTGCACCCCACCCCCACGTCCCCGAAATCCAGGGCTGGCGTCAGGGTCACCCCGCCGGATTCGGTATCGTCATCCCCCGTATCGTCGTCCCCGGTGTCATCGTCCCCCGCATCGTCATCGTCATACACAGGGTCCAGACTGGCCCCCCCCGGCTCGCAACCCCACACCATCAGCAAGACCGATAGAAACATCATCGACCGAAACATCATTCCTCCGTCGGGACCCCTACATGGTCCCATGCCCCGCAAGCGATTCAGCAAAAAAGACGGGGGTCGGACCGGACTGGGTACGTTTTTGATCGGAGGGAAAAGGACGCGGGTGCTAACAGACCATCAGCTCGTACTGGATGTCGATGACGGCATTCTCCGCGGGGATCGAGTTGGGATCGAAGACAATCGCATTGAGCACCGGGTCGTACAACCAGCCGGTCTGCGCCTGGATGCCATCCACATACACATCGATCGTCCCGTCGATGGGAACGCCGCTGAGCACGAAGGTGTCCGACAGCCCGGTCACCAGGGCCGGGATCTGGGAGAGCACGGGCAGCCAGTCCACGTCACAGATCGACACGTCCACGCCGTTCGTGCCGGAGATCACCGAAGCAATGTCGGGCGCGGCCATCGCCCCCGGGCATCCGTTCGATCCGCCGTAGATGCCGTTGACGATCACCCGGCTGGGATCGGCCTTGAGGGCCTGGTAATTGGAGACCCAGGTGGCCGGGTTGCCCGGGGAGCCGTCCTCCTCGTCGGTCAGCACGATCAACGCCAGGCCGGCGTTGGGCCGCACGAGCCCCTCGTTGCTGCCGCCCGGATCCGTCAGCGGCGACGTCACGGCCTCGTAGCCGTACAGGAACGGCTGCTCCATCCCGCTACCGTTGGTGCCGACCTGCACGGTGGAGGCCAGCTCGGTCGCCACGTTCGGCGTGGAGGGATCCATGATGCCGTAGCCTTGCAGGGCCCCCGTATCCGTCGTGACCACGCCCATCTGGTAGTCCACGCCATTGACGGTCAGGTAGTCCAGCAGATCGGTGGCGTTGGAGGCCAGGTAGGCCTGGTCGTCCATCATCGAGCAGCTGTTGTCGATGACCCAGACGATATCCACCTCCTCGTTGATGGCCTGGGTGTACTGGTCCCCCCCCTGGCCACCCGACACGCCTGTGCCCGTGGTCGGCTGGGTGAGGAGCGGGTAGCTCGGATGATTCGTGTTGACCTCGATGCTGGCGGGCTGTGCCCCCAGGGCCTCGGGCTCGAACATGACATCGAGGGTATCCATCGCGCCGGGCTGCAAGGTCACACCCCAGCCCCCGTTGATGGTGATCGAGTAGTCGCCCGTATCGACGGAGCCGGAGATGACCTCCACGGTCTCGGGGGTCCCGTTGGCGATCTCCATCTGGAGCTGGGCCGTGCACCCCACACCCACGTCCCCGAAGACCAGGGATGGGGTCAAGGTCACCGAGCCGGAGAATGTATCGTCATCATCCCCCGTGTCGTCGTCGTCGTCCCCGGTGTCGTCGTCGCCCGTGTCATCATCCCCGGTATCGTCGTCGCCCGTGTCATCGTCGCCGGTGTCATCGTCCCCGGTATCGTCATCCCCGGTGTCATCGTCGTCGGCGTTGTCATCGTCGTCGGCATTGTCATCGTCGTCAGCCACATCGTCATCCCCGGGATCCAGGCTGGCGCCCCCCGGCTCGCACCCCCACATCAGCAACAACGCACAAAAACCAATCATCAAACGAAACATCATTCCTCCTTGGTTACAGTACCGTGCCCCAGCCCTCACGGGCGACTCAGACAGACAGACGGAGGGGTGACCGGACTGGGTACAGTTTTTTGGGTTTTGGAAAGGATCGGGGTGGGTCAGGGAGTGATCGTGCCCGAGCCGGAGAAGGTCAGCTCGTACAGATAGCTGTCCCACACCGACAGGTTGTCCTGCAGCAGCGTCAGGTTGGGATCGGCCGGGGCGTCCACCAGGATCTCGTACTCGGCGGAGGCGCCATTGCAGCTGCCGAGGGAGCGGACCATCACGTAGTAGGCCCCCTGGGCTGTGGTCAGCTCGGCGGCCGGGCACTCATAGGCGGCCGGCTGGTAGGTGCAGGTGAAGCTGTCGTCCGCCGACATCACGGTGCAACCCAGATTGTCGTTGATGGTGAACGCCGGATCGAAGGCGGTGGGATCGGAGACAGTGTCGACGGTCACCGCGTAGGTCGCGCCGTTGGGATCGCCGTCGAAGCTCCAAACGTCGATGATGTCGCCGGTGCAGTCCAGATCCGAGGTCCCGACGTAGTTGCCGCCCATGTGCTGGTAGACGTTCGAGTAGCCGTAGTACCCGCAGTAGTTATAGGTGTACGGGGCCGTGAGGGCGTAGGCCTGGTTGTAGTTGACGCTCTGGGTGAAAGTCCACGCGATGTAGTCCCCGGTGCGCGTGAACGTGCCGTAGGGGTGTGTGTCGTGTGAGATGTGCTGGTAGTAGCCCCAGTAGTTGTACATGCTCGTGGTGAACACGTCCGTATAGGTGCCGTAGTAGGAACTGTAGGTGGGCATATGCCCCATGAAGTTCACGGTCTCGTTGCCCTGCGGCATATAGGTGTAGGCAGCTCGTGGCGTGCAATCCGGGCTGCTCGCGTCCGCCGTCACCGTGGGGGTGATCTCGAAGGCAAAATCACAGTCGGCGCAGGCGCCGGTGTACATGGTGCCCACCAGGTCGATGGTCATGTCGCATTCGGTGACGCCGTCGCGGGAGTCGCTGTAGACGAGCGTGCCGGCGAAGGCGCTCGGCCACGATTGCGCCGTATCGTCGTCGTCCCCGGTGTCGTCGTCATCCCCGGTGTCGTCGTCGTCCCCGGTATCGTCGTCACCCGTGTCGTCGTCGCCGGTGTCGTCGTCACCCGTGTCGTCGTCGCCCGTGTCGTCGTCG
>CAZDDH010000117.1:0-25906 GCA_964504165.1 uncultured Rickettsiales bacterium
GTCGATCTCGCCGTCGCAGTCGTTGTCGTCCCCGTCGCATACGTCGTAGGCCTCGGGGTTGGTGTCCTCGTCGTTGTCGTCGCAGTCGAGGTTGGCCTCGGCGTATGCATCGACACAATCGTCGTTGTCGCCGTCGACGAAGCCATCGTTGTCGTTGTCGAAGTCCTCGTCCACGTCGCCGTCGCAGTCCTCGTCCTCGCCGTTGCAGATCTCGTCTGCGTCCGGATAGACATCGGCGTTGTCGTCGTCGCAGTCATCGGCGCAGGTGGAGTAGCCATCGCCGTCGGCGTCGGCCCAGTTCTCGTCGGCGTCCTCGTCGTTGCAGTCCTGCTGCTCGCTGTCGGGGCAGTCGTCGCCCACGCGATAGCTGTCGCCGTCCTCGTCGATGCAGTCCTCGCCCACCGCGTCGTCATCGTCGGCGGTGTCGTCGTCGTCACCGGGTTGGGGACAGCCCAGCAAGAGCAGGCCGAACAGGCTCGAAAGGATCCACAAGTTACTCAGTAGACGCATGATATCTCCCCATGGGTGGCTTCGATTCGGCCTGCATCCTATAAAGGCCGGGTGGCCTCTGCAAGGATCCAACGTACTGAACGGTATTCACTCAGGTTTTACGTAATACGGCCGCGTAAAAACCGTCCCAGCTGTCCAGGTGTGGCCAGCTGCGGAATGCCCCCTGCGGATCCCGCGCTGTGCCCCAGCTCTCGTCGATGGGATCCATGCTGAACTCGGGCTTCCGGGCCAGGAACGACTCGACGACCCCGGGCCCCTCCACCGCCGCGAACGAGCACACGGCGTACACCAGCCGCCCCGTCGGGCGCACCAGGTCTGCCGCGGCGGCCAGGATGCGGGCCTGGGCCTCGGCGTGGCGCCGCAGCTCTTCGGGCCTGCGCTGCCACCGGATCTCTGGATGGCGCCGGATGACCCCGATGGCACTACAGGGGGCGTCCACCAGGACCCGGTCGAAGGTCTCGTCGAGCCCCCGGCACACGTCCCCTACCCTGGCCTCCACCTGTAGCCCCAGGCGCGCACGCTCCGATTCCATCATCGCCAGCCGCTGCGGATCCAGGTCCACCGCCAGGACGCTACCCTCCGGCCCGACGGCGTCCGCCAGGGCCAGGGCCTTGCCTCCCGGCGCCGCACAGGCATCCAGGACCCGCTCGCCGGGGCACGCCCCCACCAGCTGGGCCACCGCCTGGGAGGCCGCATCCTGGACGGCAAACCACCCCTCGTTCCACCCGGGCAAGGAGGTGGGATCCACCGCAGACAGCAGCACCGCCCCCGCTGGCCCCGGCCAGCAATCGACCCCCGCCTTGGTCAGCCTTCCCATCAGGTCCGGTACCCGCGGCCGCAGGGCCAACGATGGCTCGTCGTTGAACGCCGCCGCGGCCTCCTCGGGCAAACGCTTGAGCAGCCACTCCGGCATGGACAGTGCCACCGACGGGTTGGGCGGTTCACCACAGCGGTTGGGGCCCCGATCCAGGCTGCGCAGGGCGCCGTTGATGAAGCCGGCAGCCTGCCCCAGGCCCAGCATCCGTACGGTCTCGACGGATTGATGCACCGCGGCGCGGGCCGGGATGCGGTCCATCCACAGCATCTGGTAGGCCCCGCAGCGCAGCACGGTGCGCACGGGAGGATCCAGCTTGTTCATACGGCGCTTGAGGTGGGCCGCCAGGTGGTGGTCCAGCAGATATCGGTTGCGCTCCACCCCCAGGATCAAGGCCCAGCCCAGCCTGCGTTCAGGGCCGCCGACCCCCACCGCATGCTCCTCGTAGACCTCATCGGCCCGCCCGCCACGAGCTTCCAGCTGCAGCAACGCACGCACCGCGGCCAGGCGACCGGGGGAAACGGCGGATTTCATGGTGTGACGACCGGGTTGTCGCCGGCGAGGATGCGGTCGATGTAGCCCGAATAGGCCTCGGTGGTCCGGGAGAGCTTCACCTTGTGCCCGTTGATGTAATAGGACGGAACGCCGCGGACACCGTTGGCCTTGGCCTCCTCCCGCTGGGCTTCCATGGCCGCTGCTGTCTCCTCGGCAGCGTAGTCGCGGCGGTACTGGTCCAGGTCCAGTCCCACCTCGCGGGCCAGCTTCTCCATGGCGACGCCATCCCCCTTGGGCACGTACTTCTTGAGCTTCTTGCGCTTGTCGAAGAGCACCGTGGACAGCTCCATGAACTTGCCTTGCCGATGGGCCGCGAAGGCCGCCAGCGCAGCTTCGTCTGCCTCGGGGTGCATGCGCAGCGGAAGATTGACCACCGCCACCTGTAGTTGCTCCGGGTACTTCTCACGCAGCTCCCGGACCATCTCAAACGACGCCGCGCAGTGCGGGCACTGGAAATCCAGGAACCAAACCAGCTGGACCGGCGCGTCGTCCGGGCCGAGCCGGGTAGTGCTGCTCAAATCGAAGGAGGCGCGTGATTCCGCATACAGACGGGCGCGGGCCTCCTCCAAGGTCAACTCTGCGGAGAGCAACTCCAGGGCAAAGCTGGCCTGGGGCTCGCACGCCCGGCACTCTTCCTCACCCATGATGGAGGTAGCCAGGGTACGCCCCTCCCGCCGGTCCTTGCCCATGGGGCTGGGGATCTGGTTCAGCGCGTCGCCCCACACGGCCGGGTCCACGCCTCCGAGCTGCTCGGGCTGCCACGAAAGCCTTTCCAGCAGGGTCTCCACCGGGATTTCGGTGGGGAACAACAGCGGCATCACGATGGGCCGGTCCGCCTTTTCAGCTCCGGCCTGGCCCCGGGCATAACCCACGGCTCGGCCGTCCTTGTATCCGTTGTAGCGGCCCCAGAAGTATCCACCCGTGAGGGCACCCCCTGCGATGATGACGACAAGGATAGCCAGGAGAACTTTACGGTTCATGGGAGTGTCCGGCGAGGCGCTGCTCGCAACCAACGCGCGACCGCTCAGGGGCGGCTCAATTATTAAACAATAACCTTAGAAATCTGACTCGAAGTCGTCAAAATCCTTTGGCCCGCTCATGCTTTTAGCTTGGCGAGAGTAGTCCCGCGACGGCCCCCGGCTCCGCCCATCCCGGCGCAACACGGTGACCAGCGTATAGACCCCCATCACCACCAAGCCGGCGGCAAAGGAGGCCAACATCAGGATCGGTACGGAGACGGGCCGGGGGAGGATCTCGCCCTTCCAGACCAGCACGTCGAGGAACAGCATCACCTGTGTCCCCTGGTTCTGGAAATAGAACAACGCGCCCAACAGGACGATCAACCCGACGACGACCCACAAGGTGATCAGCTTGGCCTTCTTCATCTCTCCAGCGCCTCGCGGACCTTGCGATAGGTCTCCACGAAATGTTCCGGGATCACCTTCATATCTGCGAGCACCGGCATGAAATTGGTGTCCCCGTTCCAGCGCGGAACGATGTGACGGTGCAGGTGCTCCTCGACCCCGGCTCCAGCTACCTTACCCAGATTGGTGCCGATATTGAAACCATCTGGATGCATCGTGGCATCCAGAGCGTCCAGGCACCGGCAGGTCAGATCGTCCATGGAGGCCCACTCTGCGGCGGTCAGCTTGCGCGGATCCGCCACGTGCCGCATGGGCATCACCATCAGGTGGCCGTTGTTGTACGGGTAGCGGTTCATCACCGCCATGCAGGGGTCGGAGCGGAGGAGGATCAGGTTCTCGGGCCCATCTTCGAGGGGTAGCTTGTCGCAGAAGATACAGCCGTCCGGCTTGTCGCCGAGGATGTATTCGATGCGCCAGGGCGCCCAGATGGGACCGCTCATAGGGAGTTAACCGGCCTTCTTACTCGTCTTCGGCCGGCTTCTCTTCCTGATCTGGCTCATCGGCGGCCTCGGGCTCGGGCTCGGGCTTCGCCTCCGGCTCGGGTTCCGGCGCGGGCTCCGGCTGTGCCGCCTCTTCGGCCGGCTGGTCGCTACTCTCGATGGCGGGGACAGCCAGCTCGCTGAGCAGGTCGGCACCCTTGATGTCCGCCAGGTGGGCCTGGCTGCTACCCGTGTCCTTGGTCTCGGCGATATCCGTATCGTCGCTGGCAGCGCGCTCGCTGAGCCCGATCTTCCGTTCGTGCGGGTCGATGGAGATGATGGTCGCCTGCAGCGGCTTGTTGACGGGGTAGCACTCCCGCAGATCGCCGTCGTCGTTGACCTCGGAGACGTGAATCAGGCCCTCGACGCCGTCTTCCAGCTCGACGAAGACGCCGAAGTCGGCCACGTGGACGACCTCGCCCGCGACAACCTGGCCCAGGAAGTACTTGGCGTTGACTGCCTGCCAGGGATCCTCGGAGAGGTGCTTGATGGAGAGGCTGAAGCGCTCCTGGTCCCGATCGATGTTGAGCACCTTGGCGGTGACCTCGTCACCCTTCTTGAACTTCTCGGAGGGGTGCTTGATGCGCTGGCCCCAGGAGAGGTCGGAGATGTGGACCAGACCGTCGATGCCCTCTTCGATGCCGACGAAGATGCCGAAGTCGGTGATGTTGCGCACGTTGCCGGTGATGACCGAGCCCACGGGGTAGGTCGCCTCGACCAGGTCCCAGGGGTTGGTCTCCAGCTGCTTCATGCCCAGGGAGATGCGCTTGTTCTCCATGTCCAGGTCGAGCACGACCGCCTCGACGGCGTCGCCGATGCTCAGCAGCTTGGACGGGTGCTTGACCCGCTTGTTCCAGGTCATCTCGGAGATGTGCACCAGGCCCTCGATGCCGTCCTCGAGCTCCACGAAGGCGCCGTAGTCGGGCAGGGACACGACCTTGCCGTGCACCACCGCACCGATCGGGTACTTCTGCGGGGCGGTCTCCCATGGATCCTCGCGGATCTGCTTGTAGCCGAGGGACACGCGCTGGTTCTCGGGATCGAACTTGAGGATGCGGACCTGGATCTCGTCGCCGACGTGGAACAGCTCGGACGGGTGGTTGATCCGGCCCCAGCTCATGTCGGTGATGTGCAGCAGGCCGTCGATGCCGCCCAGGTCGATGAAGGCGCCGTAGTCGGTGATGTTCTTGACGGTACCGTCGATGACGGAGCCGACCTGGATCTTCTCCAGAGTCTCCTTGCGCCGCTCCTCGCGCTCCTGCTCGAGCAGCACGCGGCGGGACAGCACGATGTTGCCACGCTTCTTGTTGAACTTGATGATCTTGAAGCTGGCGCGGCTGCCGATGAGCTTGTCCAGATTCTTGACGGGCCGCAGGTCCACCTGGGAACCGGGCAGGAAGGCGCGCACGCCGATGTCCACGGCCAGGCCGCCCTTGACCCGCGCGATGATGGTGCCTTCGACGACCTCGTCGGCCTCCACGGCCTTGGAGATCTCGTCCCAGGCCTTCATCATGTCGGCCCGTTCCTTGCTGAGGACCAGCCGGCCGTCGTCGTCCTCGAGGCGGTCCAGATAGACGTCGATCTCGTCGCCGATCTTCACGCCCAGATTCCCGTCGGGATCCTTGAACTCACGGGCGTCGATGACCCCCTCGGACTTGTAGCTGACGTCCACGATGACGTGGTCGGTCTCCAGGGCAATGACGGTGCCCCGGATGACGCTGTGCTCCTTGATGGGCTTGTCGTCCAGCAGCTGGTTGAAGTAGTCCTTGAAGGAATCCCGATCCACCTTTTCCAGAGAGAGGTTCTCGTCGAAGGTGACGTCGAGGGCGGGCTTTTCGATGTTGTTTTCGGTCATAGGTTGTTTCTGGTTTGTTGCCGGGAAGCCCAGCAGCTCGGAGGGGTCAAGAGTTTGGTGACGAAGCGACGACGAGACCCATTCCCGCCACCCCCGTCACGTTTCTGGCCGTAATACTTACTCCAGGGGGGCTCCTTATACCGGCCGGAAACCCTTATGTCAAAGGGGGATTCTCCGCTTGGCGGACCATTCCGACGAGCTTTTGCAGCACTTCGTCGATGCCCAGATTGCCCGTGTCGATCCGGATGGCGTCATCCGCCGGCCGCAACGGGGATGCCGCGCGGGTCGAATCCTGGCGATCGCGGGCCTCGATATCCCGCACCACCTGCTCCAGATCGGCCTGTTCCCCGGCCTCCAGCAATTCAGCCAGCCGGCGCTGCCCGCGGACCCGAGCATCGGCGCCGAGGAACACCTTCACCTCGGCCCCCGGCATCACCACCGTGCCGATGTCCCGGCCCTCCATCACGACGCCCCCGCCTCCGGCGAGCTGCTGTTGCAGGGCCACCAGGGCCCGCCGCACGCCCGGCAGCTTGCTGACCGTGGAGGCGTCCATCGAGGCCTGGGGCGTGCGGATCCGCCGGGACAGGTCCACGCCGTCCACGACGGTGCGCAGCTCGCCGTCCACGATGGGGAACGAGAACGACAGGGACTCGGTGAGGGCGGTCACCCCCCCCTCGTCGTCCAGCGCGAGGGCGCGCTCACGCGCAAGTACGCCCACGGAACGATACATAGCCCCCGTATCGACGAACTGGTAGCCCAGTTCCCGGGCCAGTAGCCGAGCGGCCGTGGATTTGCCCACACCTGAAGGTCCGTCGATCGCCACGCGGATTTGATTCATGATGCGTCCCCTCGGGCCGCGAGCTTCTCCAGTTGTTCATAAAAACCAGGCCAGGAAACCGCCGCGGCGTCCGCGCCCTCGACCGTGACCGGGCCGTCCGCCACCAGCGCAGCGATGGAGAAGGCCATGGCCATGCGATGGTCTCCGCCCGATCCCACGTCGCCCCCGTGAAGCGGCGCCCCGCCGTGGATCGTCAGGCCATCCGCGTGTTCATCCACTCGGACCCCCAGCGCCGAGAGCCCGGCGGCGATGGCAGCCAATCGATCGGACTCCTTGTGCCGGAGTTCTGCCGCGTCGCGAATGACGCTCGTCCCCGGGCTCACCGCGGCGGCGATGGCCAGCGCCGGGACCTCGTCGATGGCCCGCACCAGCCCGTCCCCTTGCAAGGTGAACGGCGACAGCTGGTGGGGGGACCGCACGCGGACGTCGGCCACCGGCTCACCGGCGGACTCGGCCACGGGCGTCACGTCCAGGCGCACCCCCATCTCGGACAGCGCGTCCAGCACGCCCGTGCGCGTCGGGTTGACCCCCACCCCTTCGATGAGCAGGTCGCTGCCGGGGGTGACGGCCGCAGCGATCATCAGGAACGCGGCGGACGAAAGGTCGCCGGGCAGCCGGATATGGGGCTCGGCGCGGGTGGGAACGAGGGGCTGTCCGCAGGCCATGCGGATGGTGCCCCCCGCCCGCTCCAGCTCCACTCCCCACCACTCCAGCGCGCGTTCCGTGTGGTCCCGGCCGGGCCCTGGCTCCTTCAGCTCCAGGGTGCCGCTGGCCCCCAGCCCGGCCAGCAGCAAGCAGCTCTTGACCTGGGCGCTGGCCACCGCCATCTCGTGGCACACACCGGTGAGGGCGCCTCCACGGATGGCCAGCGGGGGCAGCCGGTCCCCGCCCCGCGCCATCACCGTCGCGCCCATCTCCCGCAGCGGCTCGACGATACGCTCCATGGGGCGGCGGCGCAGGTACCGATCTCCGGTCAGGATGGTCAGGTGAGGCCGGGTGGCGGCGACTCCGGCCAGTAGCCGCAAGGTCGTGGCCGAACCGCCGCAATGGACCACCTGCTCGGCCTCGCCGATACCGGGGGCGCCCACCCCTTCCACACGGACGCTCCCGTCGTCCCGGTCCTCGATCCAGGCGCCCAGCGCCTCCATGGCGCGGCGGGTGCATGCCACCGAGCCCCCTGGGGGCAGCCCTTCGATGGTGACGGGGACGGGGGACAACCCGGCGAAGATCAACGCCCGGTGGGCCAGCGATTTGTCTCCGGGAACGCGGAGGCTCCCGGTCAGGACCGGATGGTTCTTCACGATTTGGGTGGCCACTCCATCGATTCGAAGACCCCCATCGAACGCATCTTGCGGCGACGATCGGCCACCAGCTCATCGGCGCTGAGTTCCCGGAGCTCGGCCAAGTTGCGCACCAGCGCCTCTTGAAGCGACTGGGCCGCTACCTCGTAGTCCCGGTGGGCGCCGGTGGAGGGCTCGGGGATCAACTCGTCGGCCACGCCGATCTTCATGCAGTTGGGGGCCGTGTAGCGCAGGGCTTCGGCGGCCTTGGGGGCCTGGGCCTTGTCCCGCCAGAGGATGGACGCACAGGCCTCGGGGGAGATGACGGAGAAGATGCTGTTCTCGAGCATCAGGATGCGGTTGCCCACGCACAGGGCCAGGGCTCCCCCCGAGCCCCCCTCCCCGATCACGACGGAGATAACCGGGATCCGCAGGGCACTCATGGTCATGATACTGGTGGCGATGGCCTCCGCCTGGCCGCGCTCCTCGGCACCGATGCCCGGGTAGGCTCCTGGGGTGTCGACGAAGGTGATCAGCGGCCGGTTGAGGCGCTCGGCCATCTTCATCATGCGCAGCGCCTTGCGGAACCCTTCCGGGCGGGCCATGCCGAAGTTGCGGCGCACGATCTCCTTGGCGGTGCGGCCCTTTTGATGGCCCAGCACCACCACCGGCTGCCCGTCCAGGCGAGCCATCCCGCCGATGAGCGCCGGGTCGTCCTTGTAGTTGCGGTCGCCGTGCAGTTCGATCCAGTCAGTGAAGGCCATGCCCAGGTAGTCCTCGGTGAAGGGGCGCTCCGGGTGCCTGCACAGCATGGTGCGCTGGTAGGGCGTCAGCTTGGCAAAATAGGCGTCCCGCAGGTACTCCACCTCTTCGCGAAGCGTCTCGATGGACGAGGCGTACCCCTCGGGCTGCTCCAGGGTCAGCTTCTTGAGCTGCTCCACCTTGGATTCCAGATCGGCAAAATGGCGTTCGAATTCCAGCAATATCGGCATGTGATCTCCGTCCGGGTTCGTGCGGGCTCCCGGATCAGTCTTCCGCGGCCAGGAAACGTCGGATCGGCTCCATCAGTTCGTCGGCCAGGCCGGGCCCGGGTTCGTGCCACCGGATGCCCTCTTCCTTGAGGAACCAGGTGAGCTGACGCTTGGCGAATCGCCTCGTGTCCCGCTGGATCCGGCGGACCGCTTCCTCTCGGTCGATAGTCCCCTGCAAGCACGCGACCACATCCCGGTAGCCGATGGCCTGCAACGGTTTGAGCTGCGCATCATATCCTCGAGCCAGCAACGACTCCACCTCTTCGAACCAGCCAGACGAAATCATCTGTTCGACCCGCCCGTTGATCCGCTCGTAGAGCTGTTCTCGCGGCACGTTCAGGCCAATGATGAAGGAGGGATAGCGGGGATCGGCGAAGCCCCCTAGCTGGTACTCGCTGATCGGTTTGCCGCTGGCCAGCACCACCTCGAGCCCCCGCTCGATGCGGATGCGATCGTTGGGATGGACCCGGGCGGCCGTCACCGGATCCAGCTGCGCCAGCTCGGCGTGAAGCGCCGGCCAGCCCTCCCGCTCGGCCCGCAAGGCCAGCTCGCGGCGGATCCCCTCGTCGGCAGGAGGCGCCTCGCACAGGCCCCACAGCAGCACACGCATGTACAGGGCCGTGCCCCCCACCACGACGGGGAGGGCGCCTCGGCCATGGATCTCGCCCACTGCAGCCAGGGCATCGCGCTCGAAATCGGCGGCCGTGTATTCCTGGTCCGGATCGACGATGTCGACCAGATGATGAGGCGCGCGGGCACGTTCTTCGAGCGTGGGTTTGGCGCTGCCGATATCCAAGTAGCGGTACAGCTGGATCGAGTCGGCGCTGACGATCTCGCCGCCAAACCGCTCAGCCAGCTCGAGGCCCAGGCTACTCTTGCCGATCCCGGTGGGACCGAGCACCGCTACCACGCGCGTCACGATCGTTCGAACCACTTCTTCACGTCAGCCAGCGTGAACCGGATCAAGATCGGCCGCCCGTGGGGGCAGGTGAACGGGAGATCCGCGCTGTCCAGCTGCTTCAGCAGCGCGTTCACCGACTCCACGCTGAGCCGGTCGTGAGCCCGCACCGAGCAATGGCAGGCGGCCAGCGCAGCGATGCGGTGACGGAGTTCGTCCACCGCTGTCGCGCTGCGGGAATCGAGGAGTTCCTGGGCCACGTCGTTGATCAGCTGGCGTACGGCGTCGCTTTCGATGGCCGGGGGCACGGAAGTGACCGCCACCGATGCGCCACCGTACTCGCTTATCTCGATACCCAGCGAGGCCAGCAGCTCGGTGCGAGCCAGTAGCAGCTCGGCCTGGGAGCGTGGCAAATCGAGTACCTCGGGCACCAGCAGCCGCTGGGAGTCGGCCTTCTTCGCACCGTCCGCCAGCAGACGCTCGAAGTTGATCCGTTCGTGGGCGGCGTGTTGGTCCAGCAGGATCAGGTTCCCCCCTTCCTGGAACAACAGGTACGTGCCCTCGTAGGCGCCGAGGTAGGTCATCTCCGCAAAGCGGAAGCCCTCCTGGACCGGTGGCGGAGGAGGCTTGGGTGTGGCCGTCCGCTCCTGGCTGGTGGTCGCAGGGAGCGGCCGCGAGGGCGTGGGTGAACCGGACGCTTCTGGTTCGGTCACGCCGTCGAACAGGGACTCCCGTACGGTGCTCCACGACGGCTTTGCCTTGCCGGCAGAGCTGGGCGACGGTGTGGGATCAGACGCCAGCTTCGGGGCGACCTTCTGGGCCTCCGTCCCGGCATTGAAGCGCGGCGCCAGCAGGCTCTCGTCGATCTCGATGGCCGGGCCGGACATCATGCTCGCCGTCTGCAGCGCATCTTCGATGGAACTCACCAGGAACCCGCGCACGCGGCCGGCATGCACGAAACGGACCTCGTTCTTGGTGGGGTGGACGTTGTGATCCACCTCCCCCGCCGGCAACTCCAGGAACAGCACGACCACCGGGAAGCGGCCCCAGGGGATCAGGTTGCGGTAGGCCGCCAGTACGGCTCCCAGCAGCACCTTGTCGCGCACCGGGCGGCCGTTGACGAACAGGTACAGCGCCGTTCGCGACGAGCGGGACAGGGAAGGCAACCCCACCAGGCCGTGCAGCCGCGCCTCGCCCTCCCGCGCCTCCACCGGCACGAGCTTGTCGTGGATCGAGGCGCCCAGCACATCGCCCACGCGCTTGCCCAGGTCCGGCGTCGCCGCGGTCTCCATCAGCTGTGAGCCGCCGTTGAACAGCTCGAAGCCGATGTCCTGCCGGGCCAGCGCGATACGGGAGACCGCTTCGGTGACATGCCCCAGCTCCGTGCGTTCCCCCTTGAGGAACCTCAGGCGGACGGGTGTGTTGAAGAACAACCGGCGGACCTGGACCTCGGTGCCCGGGATGGGCGGCGCATCGCGCACGTCCTTGAGCACGCCGCCGTCCAGGAACAGGTGGGTGCCGGCAGTGGCTCCACGGTTGGCCGTGAAGATCTCCATCCGGCTGATCTGGGCGATGGAGGGCAGCGCCTCGCCACGGAATCCCAGCGTGTGGATGGAGAACAGATCACGGGGGCCGGCGATCTTGGAGGTTGCGTGGCGTTCGATGGCGGTGAGGGCGTCGTCCCGGCCCATCCCACAGCCGTCGTCCCGCACGCCGATGAAGGTCTTGCCCCCGCTGCGGACCTCGATGCGGATCTGCTTGGCGCCCGAGTCGACGGCGTTCTCCACCAGCTCCTTCACCGCGGACGCCGGTCGTTCGACCACTTCGCCTGCGGCGATCTTGTTGATCAGCGAGTCGGGCAGGATCCGGATTTTCTTGGAGATGCTCATGGAGCTTGCTCGAATCCCGGCTTGCCCAGGGCGTGGAAAGCCAGCTTCTTGCCCAGCTCGACGCCGGGCTGATTGTAGGGGTTGATGCCCAGGGCTTCGCCGGTGATGGCCGTGGCGATTTCGAAGGTCATCACGAAGGCTCCGATGGCCTCCGCGTTCAGCTCCCTCATGGACAGCGACAGGCTGGGCCGGCCCATGCGCGCCAGGGCGCCGGCCGTGGCGGATCGTTCCACCTCCAGCAGCTCGGCCAACGAGTGCCCACCCAGGTATTCGGCGAGGGGCGGGGCTCCCTGCTCCGTCGTCGGGATGTCGAAACGAACCGACGGACGTTCGACGGAGCAGAACAGGAACAGGTGCTGATCCGGGCCCTCCATGAACAGCTGCACCTGGGAATGCTGGTCGGTGGTTCCCGGAGCCAGCGAGGTGCTCCAGCCGTGCCCCCCCTTGCCCAAGCTCTCCGACCACAGCTGCTGGAACCAGGCCCCCATCTGCCGGAGGCGATCGCTGTAGGCGCTGAACACGGTCATCCGCCGGTCGGGCAGGTGCCTCAGATGGAACGCGGCGATCTGGCCAGCCTCCCCGCCGTCATCCGCCGCGAGGCAGGCGTCCCTGGCCGCGGCCGCACCGCGCAGCAGTCCCTCCACGTCGTGCCCCGCGTATGCCAGCGGGAACAATCCCACGGGGGTGAGCACGCTGAAGCGCCCCCCCACGTTCGACGGAACGGGCAGCGTGGGGAGCCCTTCGCCGTCCGCCCACGCCCGCAGATCCCCCTGGACCGGGTCCGTGGTGACCACGACCTGCTGCCGCCATCCGTCGCCCAGGGCCTGGGCCAGCCATCGGTGGACCACCAGCCACTGGGCAGCCGTCTCCACGGTGCCCCCGGATTTGCTGACCACGTTGACCAGGGTCTGTGCCGGGTCCAGCGTGGCTAGCCGGTCCTGCAGCCCCACCGGATCCACGTTGTCCGAAACCACGAGCCGGGGATCGACGCTGGCGCCCAGCGCCTCGTCGATGGCTCGCACCCCCAGGGCCGACCCGCCGATGCCCAGCAGCAGCATGGGCCCCTTGCCGGCCAGCTCCCCGGCCAGCGCGACCGCACTGCCGAGTCCAGCGCTATCCTCGGGCAAATCCAGGAACCCGGGGCGCGGAGACGAGCCGGCCGTGCGCAGGTTGTCCAGAGCGGCGTCGATCCGGGACGCGACGGAGGCGGCATCGGCCTTCGCCTGCCCAAACATCGCGTGTGTGCCATCCACGATCAGCGGATTCGTCATGCTGTTCCCTCTTGTCCTCCCTCATTAGCAGGTGTTCGTGCGGGATGCCACAAACACCCTCCAGGTTCTCCTCAACACCCCGTCATCATTGCGGTTCCAGGGGGTTCCTGATAGCTTTTGAAAACGCGCTAGGGTGGTTAATTATCCCTCTTTTAGGGGTGCGGAGGAACGATGCAATCGCTGATTCGATGGATAGCCGCCGCGGTGGTGATCTGCGGCACGGTTGTTGGTGCGCAGGCGCAGGAATACCGCCGCATCACACTGACCGACGGCCGGGCATTCCTCGGAGAGGTGACCGGTACGGACGCCTCGGGAATGACCATCCGGACACCCTCCGGCTTCATCCTCATCCCGTTCGAGACCGGCCCCAACATCGATCCGGCCACCCAGGCCGACGTGGATGGTCAGCCGCCCCTGTCGATCCTCGTCCTCCCGACCCACACGTCGTCGGCGACGGCCAAGCAGGTCAAGGAGACGAACGCCTTCGTCCAGGAGCGGTTCTCCGCCATTCCCCACACCCAGATCAGCAAGGCCTCTGCCCTCCCCAAGGATACCCGCACCGCGGCCACTGCCTGCGGCGAGGACGTGGCCTGTCTGCTGGGTTCGCTGGGAGGCTCGGGCCACTACTACGCCGTATTGCCCATCCTCGACCGCCACGATGCCGGCACACGGCTCCGGCTGATCGGGCTGGACCTGTATGGCCGCAAGGAACAGGCCCGCTCCGAGGTGGACTTCGTCGGGGACATGAAGGGCTACGCCAATCGCACCTTGGCGGCCAGTTACGCCTCCATCGGCCTGACCCCGCTGGCCATCGTCCCCGAGGACGCCCCCGTCGTGGTCGCCACGAATGACGACGACACGGGAACGGACGGGGATGCCTCTGATGACGATCCCCCGGCCGATGATGACGGGGCCACGGACAGCACCGGCGGCAACACCGTCGGCGTCAGCACCTCGACGCCGGTGAAGATCCAGCTCAGTGACCTGCAGCGCCGGCGCAAGGTGTCCATCGGGCTGGGCTTCCTTCCCCTCCCGGGGCTGGGGTCCGCCCATCTCAAGGATCCGGGCGGTGTCGTGCTCAACACCCTCTTCGCCAGCGCCAGCGGCTTTGGCCTGGTCTACCTGTTCGGCGCCGTCTCCCCCACCGCGGTGGGCTTCTACCTACCGGCCATCCTCACCACCTACGCCGCCGGTGTCCTGATCAACCAGGCCTCCTCCTCGACGAGCTACCGCCGCTTGAAGGCCAGCGTGGCCCAGCGGCGCCAACGGCCCGCCACACCAGTGGTCTTCGTCCTCCCCACTCCCGACGGGCAAGGCACCGGGATGCACGTCAGCACCGCTCTGCGCTGGTAGAGAACGGTCCGCCAGCCCCGCCCTGGGGCGCCTGTTCAACGGAACGTCCGGATTACTGGAGCGCGATGACGCGCCGGCGGGTCTCGCCGGGCTGCAGATCACTGAGGTCGATGGATTCGCTGCGGACCGGGAATCCGTCCAGCTCCACCTTGAGGGTATGGACCCCGCGGCTGATGTCGATGGTGACCGGTGTCGTGCCCTTGTGGACGCCATCGACCCACAGCGTAGCGCCGGGTTCGGGGTTGGTGAACACGGTGAGCTTGCCGAGCACCTGGGCCTCGGCCTTGGCCATCGGGAAGTCCACGAACACGGCGCCGGAGTTGACGTTCACCGGCTTCTCCTGGGCTACGTAGCCGTTCATCTCGACGCGCACGCTATGGCTCCCGTAGGGAACGTCGATGGTGAGCGGCGTCGAACCGCGCCGCTGGCCATCCACCGAGAAGGAGGCGCCCAGGGGTGTGGACGAGACGGTCAGCTTGCCCATCGTCGGCGCGGTGCCGGTGCCCCAAGGATTGTTCGGATCCGCGGTGCCGGACGTACCGGCGGTGCCGTTGGACCAGGGGTCGGTGGTCCCACCGTCCGCCGTGCCATCGCTGGCCGCGTCTTCCGGGGTCACTTCCTCCGCCGGTGTGGTGTCCTCCGGTTCGGGGGTGGTGTCCTCCGGCTCGGGGGTGATGTCTTCGGGCTCGGGAGTGGTGTCCTCCGGCTCTGGGGTGATGTCCTCCGGCTCTGGGGTGGTGTCCTCCGGCTCGGGAGTGGTGTCCTCAGCCGTGGAGTCGTCCTTGGGGGGATCCTTCGGTTGTTCCCCGTCGGCCGGTGTATCCGGACGGTCTTCCGGGCTGTCGTCTACCGTGAGTTTGGGAGTATCCGGCCCGTCGTCGTCGCCGCCCATGCCCTGGATCACGAAGAATCCGACGACCAGCAGCAGCAGCAGGACCACCACACCGATCACGGCGTAGATCACACCCTTGCCCTTGCTCTTGCCTTCCCCGGGGGGAATGCTGGCGTACATCGGGTCGTCGTAGGTGATCGGCCCCCGGCCAGCGTCCTTTGGAACGACCGGAGCGGCTACGTCGTCGCTCTCCTCTTCCTCTTCCTCTTCTTCTTCTTCTTCTTCTGGCTCTTCTTCGACGACCGGCTCGGGAACCGGTTCGGCGGTCGGCGTGGGCTCGTCGGCGGCAGCGGGAGCCGCCGGTGGCGTGGCGGGTTCTTCTTCCGGTTCCGCTGCCGCGGGGGGCTCCACCGGCCCGGCATCCATGTCCGGGGTGGCCGGTTCCATGTCGTCGGCGTCGGCGTCCATATCCGCGGTATCGCGGACCGGTTCCACCGGTTCGGTGGTCTCCGGTGCGAGGGTTGGTGGGCCTACTTTCTGGGTTGCAGCGCCCAGCTGCTCTTCGGCGTGTGGCGCGGGCACATCAAAAGGATCCAGCCCGCCCTCTTCCATGCTCTCTTCTGCGTCGAGCGGCGAGGACAGCCCCCCGGGAACGACCGTGATCCCCTTGCCCGGAAGCTCCGCTGCGGCGGGACCATCCGGAGGCACTAGGCCCTTGGGGACCGGGAACTCGTCCGAAAGTCCCGCTGCTTCCGGGGGCATGAAATCCCCTGGATCGGCGCCGGCGGATGATTCTTCTGGCTTGGATTCCGGTACGGACGATTCGGCGGCTTCGTCCCCATCGTCCAGCGGCGACCCGTCCTTGAAACAGAACTCGATGTCGTCGCCATATTCAGTACTGCAGATCGGACAAACTCGCATCGATACCCTCGGGGTGGTCCCCGTTTAAGACCTCAGTGCCGTGGAATTGTTCCCACCGCGACCTGCACGGGCCACAGGCCCCCGCAGCCGTAGCACACGCTCTACCAGCCTCGGAACGATTTCACCAGCCCTGCCCTGCAATAAATGGCAGTTCGGCTCTCCTGTCAATGATGTGGTTGCCAGGTCCACCTCGATCACCGGACGACCGCGTTCCAGCAGGAGCCTGGGTAAGGAGGCGGCGGGGTACACCATCGCCGATGTTCCGACGACCAGCATGGCGTCCGCTTCCCCCGCTTCTTGGAACGACAACTGCAGCACGTCCTCGGGAATACCCTCCCCAAACAGGACGACCGCGGGCTTGATCACCGACCCGCAGCTGCAGCGAGGAGGCATGCCCATTTCAGGCACGGCCTCGCGTGAATACTCGTTGCCGCATTCGATGCAATGGAACCGGCTGTGGCTGCCGTGGAACTCGCGTACATTGCGGCTCCCCGCCCGCTGGTGCAGCCCGTCAATATTCTGGGTGATCACCGAACGTAGTACTCCGGCCTCTTCGAGTTGGGCCAGTCCGACGTGGGCCGGGTTGGGTTCTGCCGGTGCCAGCACCTGCTCCACGGCGACGAAGAGTTCCCAGGATCGTTCGGGTTGGCGCCGGAAGGTGTCGATGGAGGCGTAGACCATCGGGTCAAACCGCTCCCAGAGCCCTCCGGGGCTCCGGAAATCCGGGACGCCGCTCTCCACGGAGACGCCTGCTCCGGTCAGCGCAACCGCGCGCTCGCTGTTTGCCAGCAGCCGGGCTGCCTCGTCGATGGCCCCCTGGTTCAAATCCTCACTCCACTAACCCCTTTGACCGTGCGGATTATCTCATACACCGGGTCAGTCGACCATCAGATGTCGGGAGATCACCAGGCGCTGGACCTGGTTTGTCCCCTCCACGATCTGCATGACCTTGGCGTCGCGCATCATCCGCTCCACCGGATATTCCCGCGTATAGCCGTACCCGCCCAACACCTGCACGGCGTCGGTGGTCACCTTCATCGCCGTATCAGTGGACAGGCATTTGGCCATGGCGGCAATGTGGGTGAAGGGCTTGCCCTCGTCCTTCAAACCGGCGGCTTGCATCACCAGCAGCCGGGACGATTCGATGGCGATGGCCATGTCCGCCAGCATGAATCCCACCCCCTGGTGCTGCCCGATGGGCCTTCCGAAGCTCTCCCGCTCCTTGCTATAGCCCACCGCCGCGTCCAGCGCCGCCTGGGACAGCCCCACCGAGGTGGCGCCAATGGTGATGCGGCCGGAGTCCAGGGCCTGCATGGCCACCACGAAGCCGGCACCCTCCTGGCCCACCAGGTTCTCCACGGGCACACGCACGTCGTCGAGGTTGATGATCGACGTGTGGGAGGCCCGCAATCCCATCTTGTCCTCGGGCTTGCCGAAGGAGACGCCTTCGTACGCCGACTCCACCAAAAACGCGCTGACCCCCTTGGCCCCGGGCCCGCCGGTGCGCGCCATCACCACGAACAGGTCCCCGTCGTGCCCCTGGGTGGCCCAGGCCTTGGCGCCGTTGAGCACATAATGATCACCGTCCCGCACGGCCGTGGTCTTGAGGGCCGAGGCGTCGCTACCGCACGACGGCTCGCTCAACGAGAACCCTCCCAGGATCTCGGCGGCGGCCAGGCGGGGCAGGTACTTCTCCTTCTGGGCGTCGGTGCCGAACTGCACCAGGATCACCTGGGGCAACCCGTTCACCGCCACGGTCACCGCGTACGCGGGGGACACCTTGGCCAGTTCCTCGAGCACGATGGCGTATTCGGTGTAGCCCAGCCCCAGGCCGCCGTATTCCTCCGGCGTAGGTACGGCGGTGAAGCCCATCTCACCCATCTGGTGGAACAGGTCCTTGCGGAACCTCCCCTGCTCGTCGTCCTCGGCGACGTTGGGCAGGATCTGTTCGTTGGCAAAACGCCGAACGCTGTCTTTGAGCGCTTGCTGGGTGTCGTCCAGTGTGAAGGTCATATCGGCTCCGTGCGCGGGTGATCGCGCTTGAAATAGATGGCCACACCCTCGGCGAGGGCGTCGGCGATGGCTTCGGCTTGCTCCGGCCTGGGTCGGATGGGCTGCCCGTGATCATCGAACTCCCACAGCAGGTCCTTGCGTACCTCGATACCGAGGGCGCTGATACGCTGGGGGGAGTCCTGGTACGCATCCACGAGCTTGGCGCGGTTCTCCCGAAGATATTGAGCGATGCGGATATAGGCGTCCCGAGCGCTCTCGGCGCCTGCCAGCTCGTGCTCGGGGACCCGGCGATACATGTGCAGGTAGCTGCGCAACATCTCGCTCTCGGCCCGCCGCAGGTTGGTATCCATCAACATGGTCCACACCTTGCCGAACGCCTTGTCCCCCGCGGTCTCGGGGAACCGGGCTTCGAAGCTGCGGCGCAGCTCACCGAAGAACGACCAGACCTGAGCCCGCACCTCCACGCTGCCCTCGGGCAACGAATAGGGGTAATTGGGCTCCACGAAGAAGCCCCGCTTCTGGAGGGTCAACGAGATGCGGTCCCGCAGGACCGGATCGGCGGTGAACTCGCCCAGCTCCCCGGGGTACAGATCGTCGAAGGCGCTGAAGAACCCCGGGCGATCTCTCTCCACCGCCTGGGAGCGGGTGATGACGCTGAACTCGGGGCGCTCGGCGCCGGACGGGCTGTAGCGATCGTAGGTGTGCACGGCAAACTTGATCCGCTTGCCCCGCAGCGCTCCGTCCATGGCGTCGGAGATGGTGTCGTAGTAGTCGGCCAGCAGGTGCCGCTTCTGGTAGTGAGAGAGCAGATGGGAGAACGGCTCGTTGATGGCCAGGCGCTCCATATGGGGCGCACCCCGCGGCGTGGAACCCGGGAAGCGGCCAAAATCCAGCAGCGTCCGTGCGATGTGTATGCGGTAATAGCCCCCCAGCCCCAATCGAGCGGCCAGGGCACGGGCGACCAGGCACGCCCCCCAATCCCGTTCGCGCAGATAGCTGCTGTAGAACACCTCCGGGCGGATCGTCTCGCCGTGACGATCGACCAGAAAGGTGGCTGGGATGACGTGCCCCGAATGGATGACATCGATCATCACCCGGTCCTGAAACGCGGCGGGAATGGTGATGGGAGTGGGGTGGTCGGCCACCGGGACCAGGCTGAAGGGTGCGGCCTCTTCGGTGCTGTAATCGATGTGTTGCTCGGGGAACTGGTCCGCGTTCATGGCGATGCATGGTAGGTGGGGCGCTCGTGATGGGTCAACCGCCGGGATCGCAACCGTGGCGGATCAAAGGTCGAAAGTGTCGTAGACGAAATCCAGGTCCTTGCGGATCTGTTCGCGGGTGAGCCCGAAGTCGGCCAGGTCGTACTTGTGCTTGCTGACGTAGCTACGCTGCTTCTCGGCCTGCTTGCGGACCTCTTCCATGTACGCGTCGTCCACCTCGAGGCCGGTGAATTCCAAGATGCGCTCCATCACGCCCTCGAAATCGTCCATCAGGTCGGGGAAACGGACCACCAGCACGTTCTCCTCGGGGATCTTGCCGGCCGTGTAGTCATCGTGAAAACGCCGGTAGAGTTCGCACTCGCCGCGGTAGAGATTGTTGTAGTACCGCTGGCGCACTTCGGCGGGCAGCTTGGCGGTGCCGAACTGCTTGTTCGTCACGTTGGACAGCATGTTGATACCGGACGGTATGACCGCCGCCGGATCCCGCACCAGGTAGATCAATTTGGCGTCCGGGAAGACCTTGAGTACGTCCGCAGTCCGCAGCACGAAGGTGAACGGCTTGCCCAGCACCCGGGGCTTGCCGCTGGAGTACAGGTTGCGCTGTAGCGCCCCTCGGTAGTAGGGCAATTCCCGGGCGTTCTTGGCGGATCCCACCTCGTGGCGCCGCATCATGTCGCCCACCAGGTCCTCTTCGGACCACCCGTAGAAGAACAACATCACGAACAGGCCGTCGAGGAAGCGGAAGCTCAGCAGCACCTCGTCCGTCTCCACCGAGTCCAGGCCCGTCTCGTGGGCCCCCTTGGTGTAGTGCTTGCCCGGATTGAAACGGGCAAGGTACGGCACGAACGGTTTGATCAGCTTCTGGCCCAGCAGCGACGGCACGAACATCTGCCACAGCTGGAACGAGCACACCTGGTCCGAATCCCACAGGAACCGCTGCATCACCGTGGTCCCGCTGCGGGGATTGGAGGCGATGAAGATGGGCCGGTCGATGGGCTGTTTTTTGTATCCGGGGAAGAAGATCCCATCGAGGAACAACGTCACCCGGGTGAAGATCTGGAAGTTGATGATCAACCAGCCGGTGAACAGGGGTTTGAAGGTCTGGCCGTGAACGCGCCGGACGATCCCGTAGATGGTCAGCATTCTCTTGAGCATGGTCACTTCCTACCGAGTCTTCTTGGAACCGCCGCAGGATAGCGGCAAACCTGACGGCTGGCCACCAGCGCACGAACCGGCCGTGATATACCGACGGCACCGATGGTGCCCGTCAATCCTCTGTCGAATCTGTCCTCGCGTCTGCTCGCAACCGGGCATTCCAGCTTGGGTGAACTCCTACCACTCATCGACCGCGCCGATCCAAAGGGGCTCGTCAGCCCCCGCTCCCGCCTGCTGTGTGCCGCCCTGAGCCAACTGGCCCTCGAATGCTACAAGGCTCTGGGTGGACAGCGATGGGAGCCGGAGGTTAAGCGCGCCGCCGCGATGCTGGCCCTGCTGACCAAGATCGACGATCAGATCATCGACGGGCCCGGGTTCCACGGTGGGGCTGTGGCCGACCGCGACGACCTGCGGGTGCGCACCCGGGCCTATCTACGCCCGACGCTGGATTCGTTGGTCTCCGCGGCACCAGCCGACGGCAGCCCCCGCTGCGAACTCGCTGCGGGGCTGGGCCGCATCCTCGGGGAGATCGGGGAAGGCCCGCGTCTCGCACACCTGCACCAGGTCATCGCCAGCGGCTGGTCGGTCCAAGAAGACGCCGTGGTCCACTTCACGTCCCGGCCCGGTGAAGTGGACGCCGCGACCCTCGAGGACACGACCGCCCGCATCAGCGGGGACTGGCTGTTGATGATCACGCTCATCGGCACGCTCCCCCCGGACGCCGGCCCCCTCACAGCGGACGAGGAGCACGCCTTTGGCGACTGGGGCTGGCACATCCAGCGAGCGGACGCCCTGTCCGATCTGGATCGTGACATCCGCGATGGTCTGATCTGCACGGCGCCGGGATGGCTGCTGTGGGAACGGCTACCGATGGACTATCTGCGGGCGTGCAAGACCCTCCAGACGGGATGGATCTACCGGGAACTGGTGGTCCATGATCTGGATCTGGCCTGCCTCCCCCACCCTTCCGAGTGCCTGTCCCTGGACGAGCGGCTGGGCCGGTTGGGCGACCTGGGGCCATTGCTGCGCTGGATCCACGGGTTCTTGTGCTGGCGTTACCTGGTCCACCCCTTGTGCCGGCGGGCGGCGGACGACGAGCGGTTCCGGGCCTTCGTGGGCCACGGGGACAGCTGGTCACGGTACCTGGCGGAGGTGATGGCGCACACCGGCGACGTCTATCCCCATCGCGAGGAATCGCGCGGCGCGAAGGGAGCCCGATGTTCGGCACGCTGAAACCGCACGGCTGCACGATGGGCGACGGCCTCGAGGCAGAATACCGCCTGTTCTACTGCGGCCTCTGCCAGGGCCTGGGCCGGCGCTTTGGCCCCCTCAGCCGGGGCGTGTTGAGCCGGGATGCGGTCTTCGTGGCCGTGCTCGCAGACGGGCTCCTGGAGCAGCCCGCCAGCCCCAGTTCCTGCCGCTGTCCGATGATGCCGATCCACCGCAAGCCCACCGCCAGTGGGGACAGCGTACCGCTGCGATTTGCGGCGGGTATCCAGATGTTGCTTGGAGACCAGTGGCTGGCCGATCGGGAGGCGGACGGGAACCGCAGCGCCCGGCTCGCACGTTCGCTGGCGGCCCGGCCGGTGGCCACCGCGCGGGAAGAGCTGACCCAGCTGGGGGTCTCCCTGGAGCCGCTGGAGGGGTTCGAGCACCGCCAGTCCGCCGTCGAGGAGGGGGACGCCACCCCCGAGCAGGCCGCCGCACCTACCGCCGAGGCGCTGGGGCTGGTCTTTGGATCGCTGGCCGACCTGCCCGGTGCCGGCGACGGCCTGCGCCAGCCCGCGGTCCGTGATGATCTGCAGCAACTGGGGCAGCACGTGGGGCGGGTGATCTACCTGGCCGATGCGCTGGAAGACCTGCGCCGGGACTACCTGCGCGGGCAGTTCAACCCCTGCGTGGTGGGGGGAGACGATGGCCGCCGCATCGTGCCCGGCCGCGTCCGCTCCGCTTGCCGGTCCCTGCGCTCGGCCCGCCAGGGCATCGCCGAGATCCTGCCCCGACTGCCGTGGCGTCGTCACCGCCAGGTGGTGGAGAACATCCTGTGCGACCGCCTGGCCGGCACGGCGCGCACGTCTTCGAGCCGCGCCCGTCACTGGTCCTCGCCGGAGGGCATCGAGGAGCTGCGAGACTGGCAGGCCCAGCCCTGGCACGCCCGCTCGCTGGTGGCGCTGCTGGCCGTGTGCGTCACCCTGTGGGGCCGGGCCGCGACAGCTGCGACGTCCATCGCCCATCGGCTGCTCCGCATCGAGGAAGAGGAGACGACGCCCGAGGATGACGGCGGTGGCGGCGGCGGTGGAGGAGGCGACGGCGGTGACGGGGGCGGCAGCAGCGGGTGCGACACCTGCGACGAGATCAACCAGGCGATCAAGGACCTCATCGACGCCTGCTTCGGATCCATCTCCGGCTGCTGCGGCGCATGCTCCGGCTGCGAGGACTCCACCAAGGGTTGCTGCGATGGCTGCACCGGTTGCTGTGACAGCTGCTCGGACTGCGGGGACTGCTGCAACGACTGCGATGACTGTGGGGACTGCTGCAATGATTGCGACGACTGCGGCAACTGCTGCGACGGCTGCAACGACTGTGGCAACTGCAACTGCTGACAGGCCGCGACTACTCGGTCTCCGGGATCACCCACATCTGACGCAACCGCTGGCGGGCGGGGTTCATCAACCCGGTACGCGGATCGGCCAGCCCGCCGATGGAATCCGAGGCCACGAACTCGTACCGCGGGATGCCGGTGCGCCGCTGGTTGAGCACGATCAACATGGAGTCGTCTTCCAGTAGCCGGGCGAGCTCCTGGATGTTGTCGGCCCGCCGATCCCGGTCCCCCTCCAGCTGGACCTCGCCAATGAACTCGGCAACCGACGGCTGCCTTTTGTCCAGGCCCACCATGGTGATGTAGGAGATCAGGTACTCCGTCGGGTCGTTGTCGATGACCAGCCCCATCATGTTGAGCAACAAGCCGTCGCAGCCGCCCTCCCCAACGTACGTGTACATGCTCTGCGGTTCGGCGATGTTCACCGATGTCTGGATCCCGACCTGTTCGAGGTGCCTTTTGATGGTGTGCGCCATCTCGTCGTACGAGGCGGTCCCGCACAGCACCAGTGGAGGCAACCCTTCGCCCACCGGATAGCCGGCCTGCGCCAGGTGTCCCGGCGCTGCTTCCTGCCCATCCAGGGGCCGCGGCCGGTGGCCGAGCATGCCAGCCACCACGGGGCTGGCCGTGGGTACGCGATCATCCGTCGCCAGCTCCCCGCGACGGATCGCCGCGCTGATGGCCCGGCGCACCGCCTGTTCCTGGACCAGGGGGCTCTCTGAGCGGCGGTCCAGCATCAGCACCCGCTGCTCTCGGTGGGTATCGTCCAGCATCCCCATCGCCTGGAACCGCTCCCAGCCAGGCTTGGGCTCCGCCTTGCCGCCGTGGATCTCGAACGCCTGCTCCAGCCGCTCGCGCCCCGGTCCGGCTGCCAGGTCGATACGCCCCTCCTGGAGCGCCGCCAGCATGGCCACGGGCCCCTGATAGGTGTGGACCTCCAGCCGCTCCGGGTAGGGCAGCGCACGGTCTTGCTCGTCCCGATGCCAGGCACCCCCGTGCCGCTGCAACACCAGCAACGAACCCCGGGGGGATTCGCCCACCCGGTAGGGGCCCGTGCCCACTGCGTGGCGCCCCATGTCTCCGCTCTCGCCGTAGCGGTCCAGCGCCTCGCGGGCCGTGATGGACCAGGTGGACCAGGACAGCAGATGGAGGAACTCCACGGCAGGGCGCGGGAACCGGATGACCACGGTGGCGTCGTCGGGGCACTCGATGCCGTTGATGCCCGGGGTCCGCCCGGCGATGTGGTCCTTGGTCCCGATGGCCTGGGGCATGGAGGCCAATGGGTGGTCCACGTTCCGGGCGATACTGATCAGCTTGCGCTCCAGTGAGGCTTTCACGTCCGCGGAGGTGAGGAGCCGGCCCTTGCCTCCGGGGAAACTGGGGTCGTCGTGGAAGCGCGCGTCATCCCGCAGGTGGAAGGTGAAGGTCCGCTGATCCTCGTCGATGTCCCAGCGGGTGGCCAGCAACGGCTTGACCTCACCGGTCCAGTCCAGTTCCACGAGGGTATCGAAAAGCAGCCTGCAGACCGTCATCTGCCCGCTCGAGATGTCCGAGACCAGCGGATCGAGGGAAGGGATCTGGACGGCGGTCCCCATGCGCAAAGTCCCGCCCAGGATCGGCGGGCTGGAGCCTGGGGTGAGGTGAGGCTCCTCACCGTCCGCCCCCCCCACTTCGGCGGCAGGTTCGACCTCGACGGAAGGACCGTAGAAGACGCCGATGGCCACCGCCACGAAGATGGCCGCGACGACCACGGCCGCCGGCAGCAGCCAGCCAGGCCGGGAGGACCGCGCCGACAGCTCCGTCACCTTCGAATAGTCCACGGTGCGTGGGGCCAGCGTCTGCGTGGAGGGTGCCTGTACGGCGATCTCGCCGGCCAGCGCCTGGAGTAACGCGGACGCACTGGGGAAGCGTTCCTCCGGGCGTTTGGCCAGGGACAGGGCCAGGACGTCTGCCACCCGGGCCGGGAGATCGGGGTTGACCTCGTCCGCCCGCTGCGGTGGCCGGAACATGGCGGACGCCACCAGCTCGGCGTGCGTACTACCGGAGATGGGCTGCTCGCCGGTGAGGCAGAGGAACAGCACCGCGCCCAGCGCGTACACGTCCGTGCGAGCCGATAGTTCTGCGTTGTCGAACTGCTCCGGCGCCATGTAAGCCGGTGTCCCGGGGGCATGCCCGGTCCGCGTCAACCCGTCGGTCTGGTGCATCAGCCGCGAGATGCCGAAGTCGAGGATCTTGAGGGTGCCGTCCTCGCACAGGAACAGATTGGCGGGCTTGAGATCTCGATGGATGACGCCGGCCTCGTGCATGCGGTCGAGGGCGTCCCCTACCCCACCGAACAGCTGCAAGAGTTCAGGTAGCCCGATGGGGCCCTTGTCCTTGATTCGATCCGCCAGGTCCTGGCCCCGCAGGTATTCCATCACGATGGCCAGGCCACCACCGGGGATCTCCTCCAGGTCGAACACCGTGACGATATTGGGGTGGGCCAGCTCCGTGGCGACCGCCGCCTCACGGCGGAGCCGTTCCAGGGCTTCGCCGCCGGCACCATCGAGCAGCAGCTTGACCGCCCGCAGGTGATCCAGCTGGCGATGGCGAACCTTGAAGACCGCCCCCATCCCCCCCTGGCCCAAGGTGCCGACCACCTCGAACTTGGGGCCCAGGTTCGGAGCCTTGCCGTCGCTGATGCTCCCGGAGGACGAGGGGCCCCACGTCTGTGTCGGTTCGTCGCCGGGTTTCGGCGAGTTTTCGCGCGGGTCGTCGCCCATCTAGGTGTCCCCGGCCACGGTTCGATACCGCGGTATGACGATGGTATCCCGAACCGATGATCGATGCGATGCCGTACCCCGGGAAGGGGCAAAGATCCGGCCGCGCTTCCGTCTAGATAATGAGCCTCCTTCATTTTCGCTTTCCATTTTGACGAAGGGGGGTAGACGGTTAGCGCCTCCACCCCCTACATGTTGTGGTCACCACTC